>DATKAK010000033.1:0-7610 GCA_035498295.1 Gallionella sp.
GCTACCTTTCACTTTTCCATGATTGGCAAAAGCGAGCAGCGTCTTTTCGGGCATGGTGTCGATCGTATCTGCGGATGCCAGTGCTTCGATGTACAGAACGTCTGACGCTGACGGGTCCTTGGTGCCGGTACTGGCCCACAACAGCCGTTGCTGCCTGGCCCCGGATACAGCTAATTCTTGCCAGCGCTTCGATGACAGCACTTCGACGTAGGCTTTGTAGGTGCGCATCGCGATGGCGATGCCGAGGCGGTTGCGCAGTGTGTCCGGGACCTTGTCCTTGACGGCGACATCCCAGCGGCTGACGAAAATCGATGCGACCGAAGCGACTCGCGGATCGAGTCCGGCGGCAATGCGCCGTTCGATGCCGCGCATATACGCCTCGGCCGCCGCGACGTAGTGCTCACGGGAGAAAAGCAGCGTGACGTTCACCGGCACGCCCGCAAAGATCGATTCCTCGATCGCCGCAATACCCGCGGGCGTGCCCGGAATCTTGATGAACAGATTCGGGAGCTGCGCGCGCGCATGCAGTTGTGCTGCCGCCTCGATGGTGCCGGCTGTATCGTTCGCAAGCAAGGGCGATACTTCCAGCGACACCCAGCCGTCAACTCCGTCAGTGGCAGTATGGATCGACCGGAACAGGCCGGCAGCCTGCGTAAGATCTTCCAGCGCGAGTTCGAAGAACAACGCTTCACCGGATTTGCCTACGAGCGCTTTTTTGCGTATCGCGTCATTGTAAAAATCGCTGTTCTTGATCGCATGATCGAAAATTGTGGGATTGGAGGTGAGTCCCGTGATTGAAAGTTCGCGGATATAACGCGACAGTGTGCCGCTGGTCAGCAATCCGCGCGTGATGTTGTCTAGCCAGAGACTCTGGCCGAATTCGTGCAGTTGTTGTGTCGCATTCATTTCTTTTCCTTCACTAATGTTGGGTTGTGCCAGCTTCCGTCTGCGGCAATCAGCGTGTCTGCCTGCTTCGGCCCCCAACTGCCGGGTTTGTAGGGGAACACCTTGTTATGCATGCCGAGGACCGGATCGACCACCACCCATGCGGCCTCGACCGCATCCTCGCGGGTGAACAGCGCCCCGTTGCCGGCCATCGCATCGCTCAACAGCCGTTCATAAGGTGATTCAACTCCCGACTGTTCATCCAGCAGGTAGAGCTCGCGCTGGTCACCGACAAATTCCTTGCCTGCGCGCTTTACGCGTGCGGCGAGGGCGACGGCAGAATTCGGCGAGAGCCTGAATCGCAGATAATTAGCCCGCCCGTTCGTCGGCATTGAATCGTCGAACAGCTTTTGTGGCGGCGGCTTCAACTCCACCAAGACTTCGGCTGCCGTGGCCGCCATGCATTTCCCGGAACGCAGATACCACGGCACGCCCTGCCAGCGCCACGAATCAATGAACAGCCGCAGCGCGCAGAACGTCTCGACGTCCGAGTCCTTCGCCACACCCGGTTCCCTGCGATAGCCGGCGTACTGGCCGCGCACCACGTCGTGCGGTTGCAGGGGACGCATGGCCTGGAACACCTTGGCTTTCTCGTTGTGGACAGCGGCATAGCCCTGATAGGCAGGCGGTTCCATCGCCAGCAGTGCGACGATCTGAAACAGATGATTCTGGACGACGTCGCGCAGGCAACCGGCACTTTCGTAAAATGCACCGCGTTCCTTCACGCCGAAATCTTCGGCGAGCGTGATCTGCACGCTGGCCACGCAGTTGCGGTTCCAGATCGGCTCGAGGAAAGAATTGGCGAAGCGGAAATAGAGGATATTCATGATCGCCTCTTTTCCAAGATAGTGGTCGATGCGGAAGATCGAATCCTCCTCGAAAACCGACAGTGCGATGCGGTTCAGCTCGCGCGCGGAAGCCAGATCGCGTCCGAACGGCTTTTCCACGATGACCCGCGCCTGTTCTGCCAGACCCGCAGCGCCGAGATTTTTGATCACCGCGGAGAATAGTGAGGGTGGAATGGCGAGATAGTGCGCCGGACGGCAGGCTTCGCCCAGTGCCTGCTTGAGCGCTGTGAACGTCCCCGTATCGTTGTAATCACCGCTCACATATTGAAGAAGCGAGACAAGCCGGTCGAGGGCAGCACGGTCATCGATCCTGCCTGCTTGCCTGATACTGTCCTTCACCCGTTTTCGCAGTTGCGCCAAGCTCCATTTCGAGGATGCGACACCTACCGCCGGCACATTGAGAACGCCGCGCTTGCACATCGCGTAAAGCGCGGGAAAGATCATCTTGTGGGCAAGGTCGCCGGTCACGCCGAAGATCACCAGCGCATCGGCAGAAGTCCTGCGGCTAGGTGTATTGCCCATCCCGGTGTCCTGCTTTCTTCTTATCACGCACGCAAGGTTGTTTGCTCATTGTCGATTGCAAGTCTGCATCGTTTGGTTTGGCTCGATGCAAACCCCGCTTCAATAATCGCCACCCATTGCTCGCAAGCGAGTGCGCAGCGATGCGATTTCGTCGAGCAATTCCAGCACCAGAGCTGCCCCGGCGAGATCGATGTCCAGATCATGCTGCAAGCGCAATGCCTTGCGTGCGCGGTGCAGGCTGGCGCCGGCGAAAATCCAGCGCGCCGGTTCACGACCCTGCGGCTCCAGCACGCCAGCATCCACCAGTGCAATGATCTGTTCATCGTGGACTGCGCAGGCACGGCACAGATCGGCCAGCGTCAGCTGGGTTTGTTCTTCCAGTATGCATATGGAAAATTGTGTCAAATTGTTATCGGTATTCATTTCCCATACTCCTATTTCGGCACTCCAAGTTTGGTGCGCGGATTAAAATTAAGTTCCTGTTCCATTTTGCGGTAGATGTCTTTGGCTGCTTCGGTATCGGCTGGCGGCAGCGCGATGGACAAAATCACATAGCAATCGCCGGGCGGATTGCCGGGCATGCCGCGTCCCTTCAGCCGCATTTTGCGACCGGACACTGAGCCTTCGGGGATTTTCAGTTCCACGATGCCGCCCGGTGTCGGCACCTTCACCGTTGCGCCCAGCGCCGCCTCCCAAGGAGCCACCGGCAAGTCAAGATGGAGATCGCGGCCATCGACCCGGTAAAGCGGATGCGGCCTGAATTCGATCTCGAGATACAGATCTCCCGCTTTGCCTTCTCCGGCACCCGGACTGCCCTGCCCGCTGAGGCGGATGTGCTGACCTTCGCGTATACCTTTAGGGATAGTTACATTGAGAATACGATCTCTGGTGACGACATGACCTTGCGCATCCACGGTGGGAACCCGCAACGTGATGGTGCGGGTTGCACCCTGATAAGCGTCTTCCAGGTCGATGAGCACCTTGGCATGGTGATCCTCGCCCGTGGTACGGAAAGACGCGCCTCCGCCACCATCGCGGAAATCGCGTCCAAACAGGGATGCAAAGAAATCACTGTAGTCCGCCGCACCGCCAGCGCTGGAGCCACCGCCGCTGAATTCGAAACCCGCGTTCCAATCCGGCGGCGGGCGAAACTCCTGCCCGCCTTTCCAGTTGGCTCCCAGCTGGTCGTACGCCGCGCGTTTCTCCGCGTCTTTGAGTACCTCATAGGCCTCGCCCAGCTCCTTGAAGCGTGCCTCGGCGTCGGCTTCCTTGCTGACATCCGGATGATATTTTCGGGCCAGCTTGCGGTAGGTGTGCTTTATCTCGTCCTGTGTCGCGTCACGGGCAACGCCCATGATTTTGTAGTAGTCCTTGAATTCCATCTGCTCGACTCCCCATGCAATGAAGCTACGGTACTCTCACTTTCGATTCGGGTCGAGAATCAAACAAGAGTCGATCATCATGAATCAGCGCACGCCAGCCTGCCGGTAAAACAGGGTCAGCTGCCTTTCGACATTTGGGCAGGATTTTTTCAGGATATCCCGCGCGGTAAAGAAGTACTCGCTCGCCACCGCAAAGAATTCTGCCGGGCTGGTGGCAGCATAGGGATTGATACAGGCGGATTTCCCCGCCGCCACTTGCAGACACAGCGCGTCATACGCCGCGCTGAAATCCTCGGCCCATCTTCTCCGGCTCATGCCGCGACGCAATGGCGGCAAACCGTTCGCCGCCCCGTTGAGTCCATCCAGTTTGTGCGCGAACTCATGCAACACCACATTGCGGCCCGGCTGAGGAGAATAGGTGTCGCGCTCCACGTCGTCCCACGACAGGATCACCGGCCCGCGCAACCATGATTCGCCACTTAGAACATTTGCATCGTTATGTACCAGGCCAATGGCATCCACCTGCTCATGATTTACCCGGAACGCGCCGGGATAGAGGATGACTTCGACCCAATTATCAAAGTAATCGATATCCAGATCCAGAATCAGCAAACAGGCTTGAGCCGCCACCGCCACACGCATCGCCAACGTCACCTCCAGGCCATGCGCGCCGTTGATAGCCTTGCTGTGCAGGAACCACGCCGTCAGTTCGCGCAGGTGCGCCATTTGCACTGCACCCAGTTCATGAAATATCGCAATCCGCCGTGTCACCCTGCGCCAGACATGGTGGGGGATCGGGTTGCGTCGCAGAATTCGGCGCATATTCCAGCGCCGCAGCGTATTGCCAATTGATTTCAATTTCTGTATCTGCCTAACCTGCCGATTGCACTGCAATATCGTCCAATCATACTGACGAATTATTTCCACATTACGCCACAACCATCCTTTGCGGCAGCGGCCAGCAATTCGATCAAGGGCAGCGCACGATGCGCCGTGCTCACCACAGGTTCATCCGCATCTTTGCCGGCGTGAGGTGGCAGCGCCGTTCCCGCTTCCACGGCGGCTTTTAGCCGGCTCAACGCTGCGGGAACATCTTCCGCCCGAATCGCGCTGGGCACGGTCCCGCTGTGTCCCATCATTTTCAGCATGGCAATCGCGACATCCCCGAACATGGTGATGTCTGCATAGGCTTTGGTTGTAAATGTCACCAGCATGCAGCCCTCCTCAATTGAGCAACATCCATAGGAATCTGATTCGAAAATTAATTCAAGCTCCGGATCAGGTCAGTGCGGCGGTGTACATGTCAAGGCGCCCTCGCCAATATATTTTGTATCGTCATGCACCTTTCCTTGCTGCATGGCTTCCATCACACCTGCACGTCTGCCGCAATATTTCTGCCGCCGGGCATTATCCCAAGTATTCTGCCATCGAAGTATCAGATAGAATACGCGCTTTGAATTCAACTTACGATCAAGGACACACCATGTATCTAATCGCCCCGAGCATTCTTTCCGCCAATTTCGCCAGGCTGGGTGAGGAAGTCGACAACGTTCTCGCCGCCGGTGCCGACATCGTGCATTTCGATGTGATGGACAATCATTATGTGCCCAACCTGACCATCGGCCCGCTGGTCTGCGAAGCGCTGCGCAAGCATGGCGTGACCGCGCCGATCGACGTGCATCTGATGGTCAAGCCGGTGGATCGCATCATTCCGGATTTTGCAAAGGCAGGCGCGACTTACATCACCTTTCACCCTGAAGCATCCGAGCACATCGACCGCACCATCGGATTGATCAAGGAAAGCGGCTGCAAGGCCGGACTGGTATTCAACCCGGCAACACCCCTGGAGGTGCTCGAATACACTTTGCCCAAACTGGACATGGTGTTGCTGATGTCGGTGAACCCCGGTTTCGGCGGCCAGAAATTCATCCCTTACGTACTCGACAAGGCACGCGCAGTGCACAAGATCATATCCGAGGGCGGTTACAACTGCCGCCTGGAGATCGACGGCGGCGTTGGCCCGTCCAACATCCTCGAAGTGGCCGAAGCGGGCGTGGATACTTTCGTGGCGGGCTCGGCAATATTCAGCAAACGCAGCGAAAAAGACAAGAACCGCTACGACACCGTCATCGGCGAATTGCGCGCCGAACTGGCCAAAGCCAAAAAGCCCAAATAAGAAATGGCACAGCCGGTACATTTCCCGCTGGATATTTCAGCGATCGTCGTCGATCTGGACGGTACACTGCTGCACACCGCTCCCGAACTTTCCGAAGCGGCCAACCGCATGCTGCGCGAAATGGATTACGCACCGGTGCCGCAGGAATTGCTGGCCAGCTATATCGGCAACGGCATCAGCTGGCTGGTAAAACGCGCGCTGACCGGAGACATGCATGCCACGCCGGATGCGGCGCTGTACGATCATGCGCTGCCGATCTTCGAAAAGCATTACACCGAATTGCTGCTGAAAAGCAAACCCTTCGACGGCGTGATCGAAGGACTGGACGCGATGAAGGCGGCAGGTTATCGCCTGGGCTGCATCACCAACAAACTGGCGCGCTATACCGAACCGCTGCTGAAAGGCGTCGGCCTGGCGAAATATTTCGAGATCGTGCTGTCCGGCGACACGCTGTCCGAGAAAAAACCGCATCCGATGCCGTTGTTGCATGCTGCGAAATTTTTCGGCGTTCCGATCGAGAAACTGTTGCTGATCGGCGATTCCCTCAACGACACCGTCGCAGCGCGAGCTGCGGGCTGTCCGGTATTCTGCGTGCCATACGGCTACAATCACGGCGAACCGGTCGACAGCCTGTTCCTGGATGCCGTGATTGCCAATCTGGGCGCCGCTTTGCCGCTGATCAGACGCGCTTGAGCCATGGCACATTTACAAGATGTATAAAAACCTCGATTTTTCAAAGACTGCCTTTTGGCGATGGTGATCCAGGCATTGCCGGACTCATGACGTCCGCTCATCCGTCTTTCGAAAAAATCAAGGAGGTTTTATGTCTCACCCCATCACCGAACAGGAATTCGACGCACTTGCCCTGCAAGGATACAACCGCATCCCGCTGGCGTGCGAAACCTTTGCCGATCTGGATACGCCGCTCTCGCTGTACCTCAAACTCGCAAACCGGCCCTATTCCTACCTGCTCGAATCGGTGCAGGGCGGCGAACGCTTCGGACGCTTTTCCTTCATCGGTCTACCCGCCGGGATCCGCATCTCGGTGCGCGGCAAACAAGTCACTCTCACGCATGCCGATGTCGAAACCACGCATGCTGTGGATAATCCGCTGGATTTCATCCGCGAATACCAGACCCGATTCAAGGTTGCGCAACTCGACAATCTGCCGCGCTTCTGCGGGGGACTGGCGGGATATTTCGGCTATGAAACGATACGCTATATCGAACCCCGCCTGTCCAAAGTTCACAAACCCGACGCAATAGGCACACCAGACATCCTGCTGATGTTGACCGAGCAGCTGGCAGTAGTGGACAACCTGACCGGGAAACTCACTTTCATCGTCTACGCCAACCCGGAACAGGCCGATGCCTACGCGCTGGCAAGGAAGCGCTTGCATGAATTGACTGCGTGTTTGAGATTGCCGGTGGACATTCCGCGCGCGCCGCCCACCCACGGCGGCGAAGCTCGTTCCGAATTCGGCGAAACCGCATTCAAGAATGCCGTGGTCAAGGCCAAGCGATACATCTTCGATGGCGACATCATGCAGGTGGTGTTGTCGCAACGGATGGCGCAGCCCTTTCCGGCGGCACCGCTGTCGCTGTATCGCGCGCTGCGCAGCGTCAATCCGTCCCCGTATATGTTCTACTACGACATGGGCGACCATCACGTGGTCGGCGCGTCTCCGGAAATCCTGGTGCGGTTGGAGCGGGATACCGTGACGGTGCGCCCGATCGC
>DATKAK010000034.1:0-8725 GCA_035498295.1 Gallionella sp.
GATCTTTACAGGGTTTGCAACTACCTACAATGTACGCGCTGCCGAAGCACAAGTGGATGTCAAGAATGCGCAACTTGACCAGTTGCGCTTGCAAGTGGCGCTGGATGTCTGGACGGCTTATCAGAATCTCACCACCGCGACCCAATCTTTGCGCACCACTGCCGATCTGCTGGACAGTGCGGAACAATCGGCACGAGTTGCGCTGGGGCGTTACAAGGCCGGGGTAGGCAGCATCCTGGATGTGCTGAATGCACAGAGCGCGTTGGCCAGCGCGCGCCAGCAGCGTATTCAATCGATATTCAACTGGAATATCAGCCGTGCCGCGTTGGCACAATCTATGGGCAGTCTGGATGTGGGCCTGTTGCAAACCTTGTCGGATCGCAGCGGCCAAAAGGCTAGCGGGAACCCTAAGCCGGACGAAAACAAATCACAATAATATCTGCCATGAAAAAACTATTGCACTCTCCAATTGTGCTGGCCATTGCTGCTGCTGCCTTCATCGGGATCGGCGTTGCCATATATCTGAAGTTCAATTCGGACGCGCAAACTCAATATCGTACCGAGTCGGTGGGAAAAGGTGACGTCAGCCAGACCGTATCCGCCAACGGCACGATCAATCCGGTGACGCTGGTGAGCGTCGGAACGCAGGTTTCCGGCACGGTCAAGAAGCTATTTGTGGACTTCAACAGCAAGGTGCACAAAGGCCAGATCTTGCTGGAACTGGATGACGCCCTGCTCGCGGCTCAGCTGAAGCAAAGCGAGGCAAATGTGCAAAGTGCTCAAGCTTCGCTGGAACTGGCAACTGCGAACGAAAAACGTACTCGCGATCTCTTCGCGCTGGAATATGTCGCACAACAGGATCTGGACACCGCGATACAGGCGAAGAAGTCAGCAGAGGCACAATTGCTTCTGACCCGCGCGCAATTGGAAAAGGATCGCGCCAACCTCTCCTACTCTGTGATCCGCTCGCCTGTATCCGGAGTGGTGGTCGACAGGGAAGTGGACGTGGGGCAGACCGTCGCAGCCAGTTTGCAGACGCCTACGCTGTTCAAGATCGCACAGGATCTGTCCAAGATGCAGATCGACTCGAATTTTGCCGAGGCCGACATCGGCGGCATTCGCGTCGGGCAGCCGGTGCGCTTTACCGTCGATGCATTTGCGGATCAGCACTTTAAAGGGGTGGTCAAACAAATACGCCTTAATCCGACTACCGTATCGAACGTGGTCACCTACGACGTTGTGGTCAACGTGGACAATCCGGAAAAGATTCTGTTGCCCGGCATGACTGCCTACGTGAATATCGCCGTTGCCGAACGCAAGGATGTGCTGCTGGTTCCGAACGCCGCGCTGCGCTACAAACCAGCAGACAGCGAAATTGAAAAGCTTCCGCCCAAGCCCGGCCCAGCGGCAAACCCGGGTAGCAGTAATCCCCAGAAGAATGAGGGCGGCCGCCAAAGCGGCTCGCAGAGAGGCAAATCGAAGCGCGACACATTTGCCGGCAAGGTATATGTGTTGGACAAGGGAAAGTTGAAACCGGTTAACGTGACCCTCGGCATCACAGACAACCGCAATACCGAAGTTGTCGGCGGAGATATACGGGAAGGCGATCTGGTCGTGACGGGTGAAGAACAGGCGTCTGACAAATCGTCAAGTTCGGGGAGCAGACCGCCTGTGAGATTTTTCTGATGAGCGATCCAGTTATCCGCATCGAAGGCTTGCACAAGTCCTACGAGACTTCTGCCGGATTGTTCCCCGCATTGAAGGATGTCAACCTTGAAATCGGCGTTGGTGAATTCGTTGCGATCATGGGCCCGTCCGGTTCGGGAAAATCCACTTTCATGAATATCCTCGGCTGTCTCGACAAAGCCAGCGAAGGCCGCTATTTTCTGGATGGCCGCAGCGTCGCAGAATTAAGCAAGGATGAACTGGCCCTGCTGCGCAATCGCACCATAGGCTTTGTGTTCCAGGGTTACAATCTGTTGCAGCGCATTTCGCTGCTGGAAAATGTCGCATTGCCGCTGATCTATTGCGGAGCGGAGCACGATGAGCGCCGGCGGCGGGCGGGTGAACTTCTGTCCAAGGTTGGACTGGCTGAAAAAGCAGCTTCGCTGCCCAACCAGATTTCCGGCGGTCAACAGCAACGCGTGGCGATCGCTCGTGCCTTGGTCAATCATCCTCGCCTGATTCTCGCCGATGAACCTACCGGAAATCTGGATAGCCATACCAGCGAGGAGATCATGGCATTGTTTGAAAAACTGAATCGCGAGGGAATCACCATCGTACTGGTCACGCACGAAGAGGATATCGCGCGCCATGCGCAGCGCCAGGTGCGTTTTCACGATGGCCGCATCGTCAGCGACCAGCGTACGCCGCATATGGAGGTGGCGGCATGAACACGGTACGCACAGCGCCGGTGCGGGAAATGCGGCCAGCCACCGAAGCCATTGGTTTACACATTCCATTTCTCATCGATAAGGTCGCGGCATGAGAACGGTACGCACAGCGCCGGCGCGGGAAATGCCGCCAGCCACCGAAACCGTTGGTTTACACATTCCATTTCTCATTGATGAGGTGGCGGCATGGTGATCGCGATGCTCGGCGAAGCCTGGCGCGCGATGGGCGCCAACCGTCTGCGCACATTGCTGACCATGTTGGGTATGGTGATCGGTGTCGGCGCAGTGGTACTGATGATGTCGATCGGACAAGGCGCGCAATAT
The DNA here is from genome assembly GCA_035498295.1 of Gallionella sp. Lineage (GTDB taxonomy): Bacteria > Pseudomonadota > Gammaproteobacteria > Burkholderiales > Gallionellaceae > Gallionella. Next base: position 2,718 of record DATKAK010000034.1, read on the forward strand.
GCAATCAAACAGACCATTGCGGGGATGGGCAGCAACCTGTTCATTTTGATTTCCGGCAGCACCTCGTCGAGCGGAGTCAGGTCCGGCGGCGGCGGGGGCTATACCTTGAACGTCGGTGATGCGGATGCGATTGCCGAGCTCCCCGGCGTTCAGGCCGTCGCGCCGATACAAACCGGCAGGGCGCAAGTCGTATATGGACCGAATAACTGGAATACTTCGGTGCTCGGCACAACACCAGACTACCTGGAAGCGCGCTCCTGGCGGATTGCTTCCGGTGATGCTTTCACAGATTCGGATGTGCGTTCAGGCACTCGGGTCGCACTGGTCGGAAAAACCGTCGCGGACAATCTATTCGGCGGCGAGGACCCGATCGGCAAGACTTTCCGCATCCAGCAAAGTCCGTTCGTCGTTCTGGGTACTTTGGCACTCAAAGGACAGGGAATGGACGGACGCGACCAGGATGACACCATCATCATTCCGCTCACTACCGCGCAAAACCAAGTTTACGGTTCCCAATTTCCGGGTTCGGTGCGCATGATGATGGTGCAGACCACGACCCAGGAAATCATGCTGGAAGTGGAAAAGTCCATGACTGCCCTGTTGCGCCAGCGGCACCGGATACGCGAGGGCATGGATAATGACTTCTTCCTGCGCAACCTCACCGCCGCGGCTGATTCGGCTGCAGAGAGCACGCGGGTCATGTCGCTGCTTCTCGGGGCAATCGCTTCCGTATCGCTGTTGGTTGGCGGCATCGGCATCATGAACATCATGCTGGTCTCGGTTACCGAGCGTACCCGAGAGATCGGCATCCGCATGGCTATCGGGGCAAGGGAGCGGGATATTCTGATGCAATTCCTGCTGGAGGCCATCATCATCTCCGTAATCGGCTGCTTCATCGGATTGCTATTGGGGATAGGCGGCGCGTTGCTGACGAACTCATTGACAGGCACAGCCGTAATCATCTCGGGCAGCTCGGTCGTCGTGGCGTTCAGTGTCGCGGCAACTGTAGGTATCTTCTTCGGATTTTATCCCGCGCGCAAAGCGGCGCAACTCGATCCTATCGAGGCGCTGCGTTATCAATAAGAAGGTACGCTTATCCGCCCTGTGTTGTCGGTATTTTTAGGAGCGCCTGTTCAATGGAAGTATTGTCACGCAAACTTTCGAAGCCTGCCAAGCGACGCATTTGGATCGCCATAGCCATCATTTCGATTATTGCGCTGGCTGCTGGCTCATGGTTCTGGCATGTCAAGAGTTCCACTGCCAAATCCAATGCAGCTGGCGCCGTACAAGTGATCAGTGCCCCGGTCATCCAGACCGATGTCTCGGTCAAACTCACGGCAAACGGCACGGTGTCGGCTCTGCAATCAGTAGATGTGCGGCCGCAGAACACCGCCACCATCAAGTCAGTACATATCAAGGAAGGGGAGTTCGTTCACAAGGGAGACCGGCTGTTCACGCTTGACACACGCACGGAAGATGCCAACCTCAGCAAGGCCGAGGCGCAGGTGGTCAAAGACCGGGCGGATATGGTGAATGCCGAAAAGAATCTTGAACGCCAGCGGGAATTGCTCCGGCAGGAATACATTTCCCAGTCCGATTTTGATGCGGCGCAAACCCAGTACGATGTATCGCGCGGCCAGCTCGCGGTCGATCAGGCTGCATTGGAGGCCAGCCGCGTGGCGCGCAGCTTTGACGAAATCGATGCGCCTATTTCAGGCCGCACAGGTGCCATTTCAGTTTATCCGGGAAGCCTGGTGCAACCGGGCACCCTGACTGCGAGTGGAGCAGTGCTGGTTACCATCACTCAACTCGATCCGATCAACGTCAGTTTTACGTTGCCTGAGCATGAGCTTGCCGTCATACAACAGGCATTCGCCAAAAGCAAAGTGTCCGTGACTGCAAAATTGGATTTGGCCAACCAACCGGGCCTGAAAGGGCATTTGGTATTTCTCGACAATGCAGTGGATACGGCAAGCGGCACAATCAGACTCAAGGCGGAATTCCCCAATGCCGACCATCGCCTGTGGCCCGGCATGTTCGTCACGGTGGAATTGGCTCCGAGCAAACTGGATAAAGCATTGACAGTCCCGGCACAAGCAGTCCAGACCGGTCCGGAGCAAAAATTCCTCTACGTGATCGGGCCGGACAACAAGGTTGCATCGCTGCCCGTCAAAGTGAGTCTGATCCAGGATGGCATCGCGGTGGTTGAAGGCATAGCGCCGGGCACGCGTGTGGTCGTTGAAGGCGCCCAGAACCTCAGACCCGGAAGCACCGTAGTCGAATCCAAAGGACATCCCCCGGACATCACGACAGGCAAACCGTCAGGTTCAGCGCCGAAAACATCAGTCATGACGGAACAGTCCGGCGTTACATCCAATAGCACGATCAGACAATGAATCTTTCCGAGTTGTGTATCCGCCGCCCGGTCATGACGGTGCTGTTGTCGGCTTCCGCCGTGCTGGCCGGCATCATCGCTTACGGAAACATTCCCAATGCGGCATTGCCGAGCTACGATACTCCCACAATCTCGGTGACCGCGACGCTGCCCGGTGCAAGCCCGGAGACGATGGCATCTTCGGTAGCCACGCCACTGGAGCGCCAGTTCTCGACCATTTCTGGCATAGCCGTGATCAGTTCATCGAGCACACTGGGCAATACCTCGATCACGCTGGAATTCGACCAGGACCGCGACATGGACAGCGCCTCCATCGATGTACAGGCGGCGCTGTTGCGCGCGCAGAATTCTCTGCCGATAGAGATGACCACGCCGCCTTCCTATCGAAAGGTCAATCCCGCCGATTCGCCCATCATTTTTCTTACCCTGACTTCCCCGTCAATGCCGCTCTCGGATCTGGACAGTTTCGCGGAAAACCTGATTTCACCCACGCTTTCCACGCTTCCCGGCGTGGCGCAGGTGAACATCAACGGACAGAAAAAATATGCCGTGCGTGTGCGGGCAAACTCCGAAGCGCTTGCGACGCACAACCTGACCCTGGATGACATCGCCAACGCACTGCACAGCGCCAACGATAATTCCCCGGTCGGCACGCTGGACGGACCGCGCCAGACGCTGATCATTCAGGCAAACCGGCAACTCGATAACGCCGCTGCATTCGCCGGTCTGGTCATAGCCACCAGCACTAGCGGTGCGCCGGTTCGACTATCCGACGTGGCCACTGTCGAAGACAGCGTTGAATCCGTCAAGACGGCCGCCTGGGCCAACGGCGAACGCGCCATCACGCTCTCGGTACAACGCCAGCCCGGCGCCAACACTGTCGCAACCGTGGATGAGATCAAGGCGGCGATGCCCAAACTCGTCGCGCAAATGCCGTCCTCCGTTCAGCTCAAATTGCGCAACGATCGCTCGGTATCGATCCGCAATTCGATCCATGACGTCAAGATCACCCTGTCAATCACCATCTTCCTCGTCGTGTTGGTGATCTTCCTGTACCTGCGCAAGGCAACCGCCACTTTCATCCCGGCTTTGACACTGCCGATCTCGCTGCTGGGGACGGTGGCGCTGATGAGCGCTTTCGGTTACAGCATGGATAACATTTCGCTGCTGGCGATCACATTGGCGGTCGGCTTGGTGGTGGATGATGCCATCGTGGTGCTGGAGAATATCGTGCGCCATGTCGAACTGGGCGAGACGCCGCTGCAGGCCGCACTGCTGGGCTCGAAGGAGATAACCTTTACCATCATCTCGATCTCGATTTCGCTGGTTGCGGTATTCATCCCGATCTTTTTCATGCCCGGCGTGATCGGCTTGCTGTTCCATGAATTCGCGGCTGTGGTGGGTATCGCGGTACTGGTCTCTGCACTGGCATCGCTGACGCTGATCCCGCTGCTCGCCAGCCGTTATGTGAAACCGCACGAACAAACGGGCGCGGGCCTCACATTGACCGCATGGTTCGAGCGCGGATTCAACCGTGTTCTCTCGAATTACGAGCGCGGATTGGATTGGGCATTGTTTCATAAGCGCACAGTGCTCGGCATTGCGATCGGCACCCTGTTCGTTACCATTGCGCTGTTCATCGCCATACCCAAGGGCTTCTTCCCCAACGAAGATATCGGCCAGGCTTTGATCACCGTGGAAGGGGTTGAAGATATTTCGTTTCCCGCGATCTCCGAGCTATTGCAGCGCACCGGCGCCGTGATCCGCGCCAACCCTGCAGTTGAAACGGTTCTCGTCTTTGCCAGCGACAGCAACAGCGGGCGCCTGTTCATAACCCTGAAGCCGCGCAGCGAAAGGCCGCCGATCGACAAGGTGGTCGAGGAACTGCGCCTCGCGGTGCGCGCCATACCCGGTGTCAACGTCTACATCAACCCGATCCAGAACCTCCGGTTGGGCGGTCGCATCAGCAAAAGCCGCTATCAATACGTGTTGCGCAGCGTGCGGGCGGATGATTTGCGCGACGCGGCAAACGGATTGATGGCACGCATGCGCGATGAGCCGATCTTTCGCGATGTCACCAGTGACGCGCAACTGAAAGGCTTGCAGGCACAGTTTGATATCAACCGCGACAAGGCCAATCTGATGGGCGTGCAGATGTCCGATATCCGTTCAGCGCTCTACAGCGCTTTTGGCGAACGTCAGGTCTCGACGATCTATACCTCGAGCGACAGCTATGAAGTCATCCTGCAGGTCTCGGCGGAAGACCGTGCCGATGAAAGTGCGTTCGGCAAGATATATGTGCGTGCAAAGAACGGCGCGATGGTTTCGTTGAACAGCATCGCCACTGTAAGGCGGGAGGTGGGACCCCTATCGATCAATCATACCGGGCAGCTCAATGCGGTGACGATCTCGTTCAATCTGGCGCCCGGCGCGGCACTGGGGGACGCTTCCAGGAAGATCGACCGGTTCAAACGCGAACTCACCATGCCGGTCAGCATACTCACCAGCTACGGCGGCGATGCTGCCGCATTCCAGTCTTCACAATCGAGCCAGATCATATTGATCCTCGTTGCCCTGCTGGTGATATACGTGCTGCTGGGCGTGTTGTACGAAAGCTATATCCACCCGGTCACGATACTGTCCGGACTCCCGTCGGCCGCGGTCGGTGCGCTGGCGATGTTGTGGCTGTTCAACATAGACCTGTCGATCATCGCCATGATCGGTATCCTGATGCTGATCGGCATCGTCAAGAAAAACGCCATCATGATGATAGATTTTGCGCTCAACGCGCAACGCAACCAGGGCATGAAACCCCGCGAGGCGATCCGCACCGCATGTCTGCTGCGCTTCCGCCCGATCATGATGACCACCTCTGCAGCCCTGATGGGCGCATTACCGATCGCCATCGGTTTCGGTTCAGGTGCCGAATTGCGTCAGCCTCTGGGTATCGCCGTCGTAGGCGGGTTGCTGTTCTCGCAAGTGATTACACTATTCATCACGCCGGTAATTTATCTCTATCTGGATCGGCTTTCTGGGAGCGGGCCGCTCAAACTGGCGGGCGAAGCCTGATGCGCGCCAACAAATAGACAATTGACGCAGAAACGCTTATAAGAAACAATTGTCTCAAGACAAATTGCCTTGCCAGGGGTACACATGTTGCAAAGCAACAATTACATTTCCGGCGTATTCGCCATCGCACTGCTCGCAGTGCCTGCCGCCCATGCGATCGAAGACCCGGACACGCCTTCGGAGATCAATCAGCGTATCGGTACCGGCGATCCGGTCATCGGCAAGGACAAATCGGCTCTTTGCATGGGGTGCCATGGCGAAGACGGCAACAGCGTATCCAGCGATTTTCCCAAACTGTCCGGCCAATGGGCTGATTATATCCAGAAGCAGGTCCGCGAGTTCCAGAACGGCGCCCGATACAACGAAGTCATGACCGATATGGCAATGAGCGTGGATAATTTCCATGATTTGTTCGACATATCAGCGTATTTCGCCAGCCAGAAGCAAATGGTAGGGGCCCCGATCGATGATGAAGCCGAGCGCAAGCTGTATCTGGAAGGCGAACAACTGTATACCCATGGAAACAAGCGGACTGGCGCATTTC
>DATKAK010000035.1:0-6694 GCA_035498295.1 Gallionella sp.
TAGGCATTGAGCGGCGTGTCGGCGATCGCCACACCGCAGGGATTGGCATGCTTGACGATCACGCAGGCCGGCTGGTCAAAAGTCTTGACCAGCTCCCATGCTGCATCCGCATCGCCGATATTGTTATAGCTCAGTTCCTTGCCCTGCAATTGTTCGTAGTCGGCGATGCCGCCCGGCACCGCAATGAGATCGCGGTAGAAAGCGGCTTGCTGGTGCGGGTTCTCGCCGTAGCGCATATCCTGCACCTTCGCGAAATTGAAATTGATCTGTTCGGGGAATTCTTTCTTCGTGCCGTCCGCGTCGATTGCAGTAAGATAGTTGCCGATCGCAGAGTCGTAGGCCGCAGTGTGCGAAAAGGCTTTCTTCGCCAGACCAAAGCGGGTGGCATCGCCGACCGCGCCGCCGTTGGTCTGCATCTCGGCCAGCACATCCGCGTAGTCTTCCGGGTCGGTGACGATTGCGACATGGGCATGGTTCTTCGCAGCTGCGCGCACCATGGTCGGACCGCCGATGTCGATGTTCTCGATCGCATCATCCAGCGCGCAACCGGGCTTGGCGACGGTCTCCGCAAACGGATACAAATTCACCACCACCAGGTCGATGGTCGGGATGTCGTGCTTGTTCAGGGTGGCGACATGCTCGGGCAGATCGCGCCGTGCCAGAATCCCGGCATGCACTTTCGGTTGCAGCGTTTTAACGCGCCCGTCGAGCATTTCCGGGAATCCGGTATAGTCGGCAACCTCGGTGACCGGGATGCCGTTGTCGGCAAGCAGCTTTGCGGTGCCGCCAGTGGAAAGGATTCTTATGCCCAGTTGATCCAACCCTTGCGCGAATTCGATGATGCCGGACTTGTCCGACACGCTGATGAGTGCCTGCTTGATCGCTGCCATGATGATTCCAATGAATTATTAATTTTTGTCGAGGTATTAGACGGCGTCTAACAGGGTGTTGAAAACGTAGCGAGCGCAGACAAGACAAGGCAAAAACGGGCGAGGAACCGGAGTTTACAAAAAGTAAATGAGGATTCCGAGGCCATTTTTAACGCAGTATTGGCAAGCGCAGTAGTTTTCTACGCCCCGTTATGCGATGCCGTGCTGCTGCATCTTCTTGCGCAGGGTGTTGCGATTGATGCCGAGCATTTCCGCTGCGCGCGTCTGGTTTCCGCCAACCTGTTCCAGCACCATTTCGAGCAGCGGCTTCTCGACACAGCTAATCACCATGTCGTACATTCCGCAACAGGGTTCCTCGCCGTCGAGATCCCTGAAATATTCCCTGAGCGATTTGCGCACATGCCGCGCCATGTCATTCTCTCTGATCAACCCATCGCTCATGCTGCCAATTCCTCCAAATAGTGCAGATGCGAACCGAGCTGAGCCTGCTCGGTAAAGAATTCATCCACCGCCGCCAGCTGTTCGTCCGGATTTTCCAGCTGATTCATCCGGTGCCTGAAATGTGCCGAGCCGGCCAGTCCTTTTGTATACCAGGATATATGCTTGCGCGCCACGCGCAAACCGGTATGCTCACCGTAGAATCCGTACAGCTCGTGCACATGATCCCGCAGTACACGATGGATCTCGCCAACTCGAGGCGCGGGCATGTGCTCGCCGGTGTCGAGAAAGTGATTGATCTCGCGGAACAGCCATGGGCGGCCCTGCGCGGCGCGGCCGATCATTACCGCATCCGCGCCTGTTTGTTCCAATACCTGCCTGGCTTTTTCCGGCGAGTTAATGTCGCCGTTGGCGATGATGGGAATTTTCACGCTGGCCTTGACCGCGGCGATGGTCTCGTATTCCGCTTCGCCGGTGTAGGCGCAGGCGCGGGTTCGTCCGTGTATCGCCAGGGCCTGGATACCGGAAGCCTCGGCGATCCTGGCGATGCGTATTGCATTGCGATTCTGTTTGTCCCATCCGGTGCGTATCTTGAGCGTGACCGGGACATCCACGGAGGCGACCACCGCCTCCAGCAATTGCGCCACCAGCGGTTCGTTCTGCATCAAGGCGGAACCGGCCATCACATTGCAGATCTTTTTGGCGGGGCAACCCATGTTGATGTCGATGATCTGGGCACCGTTGCCCTCGTTGTATTGCGCAGCCTGCGCCAGCATTTGCGGATCGGCGCCGACGATCTGCACCGAGATCGGGTCGACCTCACCTTCATGGTTGGCGCGACGTTTGGTCTTCGCGGAGCCGTACAGCAGCGAATTGGAGGCCACCATCTCGCTCACCGCCATGCCGGCCCCCATGCGTTTGCAGAGCATGCGAAACGGGCGATCCGTCACACCCGCCATGGGAGCAACGATGAGATTGTTTTTGAGTTGATAGGGGCCGATGCGCATCCGGTATTTCCGCCAGGGGATTTTCTGTGAGGGGGAGGGATTATAAATGAAACTGGCGGTTGCGACACGGCGGCGTGCAACACTTTGCTGAGGGAGCCTCCGCCGCCGGCCTTCCCGCACCGGAATGCTGCGCAACACCGTGTCCGGGCGGCCGGCATGCTATGATTCTTTCATGGAATTCGATATCGTGATCATAGGCGGCGGACTGGTCGGAGCTAGCCTTGCCGCATCGCTCAAGCACAGCGGACTGTCGCTTGCATTGGTGGAAAGTCAGTCCTCGCTTATGCGTGAAAACGCGCATGACAGCGCCGAGGACTGGGATAACCGCATCTACGCGATCAGCCCGGGAAGCCGCAGCTTTCTCGAGGGTTCGGGCGCCTGGCCCTTGCTGGATTCCGGCCGCATTTCACCCGTCGAAGCGATGCGCGTTTTCGGCGACTCCGGAGCGGAACTGGAATTCAGCGCCTATCAAATGGGCGCTGCGGAGTTGGCCTGCATAGTGGAAAACCGTGCGTTGCAGCAGGCGCTATGGAAGGAGCTGCGACAACAGGAAAATCTGACCCTGTTCCATCCGGCGCGTTGCGGTTCGCTCAAGTTTTCCGATGCGGCTGCGACACTTTCACTGGAAGACGGGCGCACCCTGAGCGCCAAACTCATCGTCGGCGCGGATGGGCGCGACTCGTGGGTGCGACAGCAGGCGGGCATCGGCGCGGAACCGGTGGATTACCAGCAGTATGCTGTGGTGGCGAACTATTCATGCGAATTGCCCCATCGCGGGATCGCGTATCAATGGTTCCAAACGGATGGAATTCTCGCGCTGCTTCCGCTGCCGGGGAACCGCGTTTCGATGGTGTGGTCGGTCAGTGTCGAGCAGTCAGCGCGGCTGCTGGCGCTGTCGCATGATGAATTATGCTCACGGGTCGCCGATGCATCGCTCCGCACGCTTGGAAATCTGCATATCATCACGCCGCCTGCGGCATTTCCGTTGCGCCTGCTTCTATTGCCGCGGATCAGCGCGGCACGTCTGGCCTTGATCGGCGATGCAGCGCACAATATGCACCCGTTGGCCGGGCAGGGGGTGAATACCGGATTTCGCGACGCGCATCAACTTGCGCAGATACTCTTGGACCGCGGCGCGCAAAACGACTGCGGAGATGCAAATTTGTTGCGCCGCTATGAACGAAAACGCAAGGAAGACATCTATACGATGCAGGCGACGACTTACGGCCTGAAGCATTTGTTCAACAACGATGTGCCGCTATTGCGTGCCGCGCGCAATCTGGGATTGAATGCGGCCAACCGCATCATTCCATTGAAAAAGCTTCTGATGCAGCACGCAATGAATTAAACAACCCGAACCCAACCAAAAGAATTGCCATGAAGATACTGATCACGCTGTTTTTGTTCATCCTGTGGGCACCCGCACAGGCGGGCGAGAACGAAATCCGCAAGTCGCTGCAAAGCAAGTTTCCCGGCATAGGGAAGATCGAACATATCGTCAAAACACCGTACGCGGGATTGTATGAAGTCGTCATCGACGACCAGCTGTTGTATACCGATGCGAACGGGGACTATATATTCGAGGGCAATATAATAGACACAAAGACACGCAGGGATTTGAGCGGCGAACGGCGCCGTGTGTTGTTCGCGGTTGATTTCGACAAGCTGCCGCTTGAGCTGGCCGTGAAAAAAGTGAAGGGTAACGGCAAACGCAGGCTGGCGATCTTCACCGACCCGAACTGCACCTACTGCCGGAGGCTCGAAAAGGAGTTGAGCGGGGTCACCGATGTCACGCTGTATTTCTTCATGTACCCGATCTTTCCCGGTTCGGATGAAATCGTGCGCAATGTCCTTTGTTCCAAAAACCCGATCAAGGCATGGGATGACTGGATGCTGAGCGATATCGCGCCGGAGAAAGCAGTTTGCGCAACACAAACTGACAAGGTCCTCGCCTTGGGTCAAAAGCTTCACGTCAACGGTACACCGAATCTGATCTTTGGCAGCGGCATGCAATCCCCGGGTCTATTGCCGATGGAAGAGCTGGAAAAGAATCTGAACGAGACCAGGAAGATTCAGAGCAAGTCATGAATTCCGGCGCTGAAGACGGTCAGGACTTGCTGTTCAGAGTCGTGAGCGAGGCGCGCGAGGGTTTCAGCATCGCCGACGCGCAACAACCGGGATTCCCGCTGGCGTATGTCAACGAGGGCTTTGAAAGATTGACCGGATATAGCTCCGAAGAGGCGATCGCGGGGAATTATCGCATCCTGCAGGGCGCCGATACGGACCAGCCCGGAATAGCCGTACTGCACACGGCAATGGCCAACGGCGAGGGTTGCAAAGTCACGTTGCGCAGTTACCGCAAGGACGGCTCGATGTTCTGGAGCGAGGTCAGCATCGCCCCCATGCATGATGCGCGAGGCAAGCTCACCCATTTCATCGGCATCATAAAGGATATGGCGGACCGGTCCCGGTCGGAACGGATACCGGAGCCCGCGAACCATACCGATCCGTTGATCGGCATCAGCAATCGCCGCCGCTTCGACGAGCGATTCCTGGACTTGATGCATGTTGCGCGGCGCATAAACAGCGGTATATCGGTGCTGATGATCGATCTGGACCAGTTCAGGTCGTTCAACGACCGTTACGGGCATGCCGCGGGAGATGAATGCCTGCGCAGGGTTGGAAACTGCATCGCAAAATCGTTCACCCGAAAGACGGATTGCGTGGCGCGATATGGCGGCGAGGAATTCGCCGTAGTGTCATTCTCAACCGGCATCGAATCTCTGCGCAATCACGCGCAAAAACTCTGCGAGCAGGTTCGCGCGCTCAACATCCCGCACGGCGATTCCCCGCATGGAGTGGTCACCATCAGTATCGGAGGCATCCACCGCCTGCCCAACCGCGATACCACGGAAGAATCCATGATCGAACTGGCGAATCAGGAATTGCAAGCCGCCAAGCATAACGGGCGAGATCGTGTACATATCGTCGGCTGATTCGCAAATCTAAGGGAGCATCATGACCGCCAAGACAAATATTTCCAGACAGCTGCTCATCAAGGCCATCAATACCACGCACGAGGGCATCGTCGTCATCGACGCCCAGCAAGGCGGATTCCCGCAATTATATGTAAACGAGGGTTATGAAAGGATGACAGGCTACCCTGCCACTGAAATGATCGGCAAGAAATTTCGGGTGTTTCATGCGAGCGATGACCATCAGTCCGAGCTTGCGGTCATTCGTTCGGCTTTGACCGAAGGGGACGGCTGCGTTGCCACGATGCGCAATTACCGCAAGGATGGATCGATGTATTGGAACGAAATCAGCGTCGTTCCGGTGCGCGACGACGATGGCAAGCTCACCCATTTCATCAGTATCCAGAAAGATGTCAGCGACAGAATCCGGCTCGAGCGCCAGCTTGACACTTTGTCCAACACCGATCCGGTTTCCGGTGTCAACAACCGGCACCATTTCGAAGAGAGATTTTCCAACCTGCTTTCGATCGCAAAACGCATCCATTGCGAATTGTCGGTTTTGCTGATCGATCTGGATTATTTCAAGCTGTTCAACGACCGGTATGGGCAGGCAGCGGGCGACGAATGCTTGCGCAAAGTGGGCGAATGCATTGCAAAATCTTTCAGACGCACATCGGATTGTGTTGCTCGATATGATGGGGAAGCGTTCGCCGTCGTGTCGTTCTCATCCAATCTTGAAGGCCTGCATCAGCACACCAAGCTACTCTGCGAGCGGGTGCGCACGCTCAACATCCCGCATCAGGATTCACCGCATGGAGTGGTCACCGTCAGCATCGGCGGCGTCCAGCGCATGTCGGACCGGGACACTTCCAGGGAGGGGCTCATCGAACAGGCGAACTTGAAACTGCTTGCCGCCAAACGCAACGGATGCAATTGCGTGAATATCCTCGACTGAATGCAGGAGCATTCCAACCGTGAACGGCAACCCGGCGATGCGCCAGCGTCATCGACGATCTAGGGTTTCAGCGCAGGCTCTGCACCCTTGGGAAACAACACCCACATCTGCCCTGTCTGTTTCATTCGTCCTGCCTGGGTCCCAGCCTGTTCTCCAAAGCCCCAGAAGAAATCGCCGCGCACCGCGCCCTTGATCGCACCCCCGGTATCTTGGGCCAGCATCAGACGATTCAACGGCGCAGTGGTATTCGGGTACGTGGTGGAGAGGAAAACCGGCGCGCCGAGCGGAATGGTGCGGGAGTCCACCGCCAGGCTGTATTCATTGGTCAATGGCACTCCCAATGCGCCCAGCGGGGAGGGCAGATCATCGGGCAATTCACGGAAGAACACGTAACTGGGATTCTGTTCCAGCAGGCCGGCCAATTGATCC
>DATKAK010000036.1:0-26119 GCA_035498295.1 Gallionella sp.
GACAGATCTGTCAGCTTACTCGCAGGCCAAACTCAATGGAGTGGCAAGGCAATTGAATCAGCGCCCAAGAAAGACGTTAAACTATGAAACACCGGCTGAACGTTTTAACCAATGTGTTGCATCGACCGGTTGAAACCGCAGGCCTCTGCGGAAGTTCAGGGCTAGCTGTCGAGATGTCCGCTCTGCGTGGGTTAGCTGACGTTACCGGCTTTGCGTCATACTACCGCACCGCTCTCGTTGCAGACTAAACAATTTTTCTGGGAAAGATTAAAATGCAGCGTCCGCTTTGTTAACCACGGACGCATATTTTCGACCAACCCGCAACGCTGAAGCGGAGGATAGTTGCGCTGCTTAGATTGAGGAAGGTGTTTACCTAGCAGTCAGTGCTCTTCAATGGTGCTGACGAGCTAATGCCCGGCCGGTGCGTAGGCCCTCAGAAAGGCGGCAACGGCCCGGTCCGCCGCCAATGAAATCTCCTTTTCACCTGGTAAGTCGTCCCGCACATGCAGCAGTAAGGGCTCGAGGAGTTCAGCCTCCAGCAGTGCGCGGAGGTGCTCGGCGGCAAGTTGGGGGTCGTCTTTGCGCAGGGCTCCCGTGGCCATGAGCTGGGAAAGGAATGTCACCACGTGTGCCCGCATAGCGCCAAGCTTTGCGGAGAACAACTTGCCAATGCCGGAGCGGGGTGCCTCGGCGATCATAAGGCGTCTCACTGCCACGATGTCTGGTGAACAAACGAAGTGTAGGAAACGGTCACTATAGTCGTGCAGCACTGTGCCAGGATCAGTCACAGAGCCATCCAGCTGCGCAATGCTCTGCGCGACGATTTCTGTGATGTGGTCATCAACGGCCGCCATCATGCATTCGACGAATAACTCTTCCTTCGAGGGGAAGTGGCTGTAGATCGTTGCCTTTGATCCACCGACTTCTGCGGTGATTTGGGAAACCGAGGTCTTATCGAACCCCTGCGTCAGGAACAGCCGGTAAGCCGTTTCAAGGATGTCTTGCCGCTTGGCGTCCCTCTTCTTCATGCTTCGCTCCGCAATTTATTTGAATCACTCAGTACAGTGTTTCTTGACAACAGATGAAAGTCAAGGCTGCGCGAAATGTTTGGGATAGCTGATCTGTCATGAAGGAGCAACGCCCATTCGCGTTACGCATCGGTCTTCGATACTGCCAACAGGCCTGTCGGCTCAGTAGGCGCGTAGGCCCTCAGAAATGCGGAAACGGCCCGGTCCGCGGCCTGTGCGATTTCCTTTGCGTCCGGTGAATCCTCGCGCACATGGAGAAGCAAGGGCTCTAGAATCTCTGCCTCCAGCAGGGCTCGTAGCTGACTTGCGGCAAAATCGGCATCGTCGTGGCGCAACGCACCCGAGGCCATGAATTTTGACAGGAGCTCGGCCACGTGCGTCCGCAACGCGATGATCTTGGCGAAAAACAGCTTTCCGATACCCGAGCGGCTTGCCTCCGCGATGATTAGGCGCCGCACCTCCACCATTTCCGGTGACAAACCGAAGTTCAGGATATTGGTGCCGAACTCCCGCAACGCAGCCCTAGGGTCGGTGCCAGTCGCATCGAGTTGGGCGACGGCGCTGGTGATGTAATCCTCGACAGCTGCCGCCATACACTCGACAAACAGTTCTTCCTTCGATTGAAAGTGACTGTAAATGGTCGCCTTGGATCCGCCTACTTGGTCGGTGATCTCGGAAATTGATGTCGCATCAAACCCTTGCGTACGAAACAGGCGGTAGGCCGTGTCTAGGATCGCTCGCCGCTTGATATCCCTGCTCTTAATGTTCATGTTTTGCTCCATATAATAAACTGTACGGTACAGTTTAAATTCTACTTGACAACTCTCAAAAGTCAAGTTTATAGTACTGTACCGTACAGTACATATGGAGAGAAGCTATGAACACAATGAAATTCCCATCATCCCAAAATCGGCGGCACGTCATAGACGCGCTACTACTAGTAAGTCTTATCGCGGTTGGTGGTTGCGCCCAGATCCCCTCTCTGGGTGAGTCTCCCGCCTTGATGCCCATCGAGCAGCTGAAGAGTGCGGAGTCCTTCTCCGCTCCAACGGCAGTTTGGCCGGGGGATCGCTGGTGGCAAGCTTACGGCGATCCCCAGCTCGATGCTCTGATCGAGGAAGCACTGCGTGACTCGCCCAATCTGGCTGTTGCACAGGCACGATTGCGTCTGGCCGGGGCCATGACCCAGGAGGCTGGCTCTTCGCGAATGCCAGAGGTGACTGGTAGCGCATCCTTCAATGAGGCAAAGCAGAGTTATAACTACCTCATACCACGTGCGGCGCTGCCCCAAGGCTGGAACGACTATGGCCAAGCGACACTGAACCTTTCGTGGGAACTCGACTTCTGGGGCAAGAACCGTTCGGCTTTGGCAGCTGCAACATCGGAGCAACAGGCCGCAGAGGCCGAGGTCGCGGAAACTCGGCTGATTTTGTCCACTTCAGTAGCCTCAGCCTATGCTGAGCTGCTTCACCTGTTCACTTTGCGTGACAGCGACGCAGCGGCGATGGCTCTGCGCAACAAGACGGTAGAGCTGTTCCGCCAGCGTCACGAATTCGGTCTGGAGAACCTGGCCAGTGTACGCCAAGTCGAGGCACGAGAGGCTGCGGCGGAAGCACAATTGCTGGCCATTGATGAGCGTATCGCCCTGCAGCGGAACGGCGTTGCGGCACTGCTCGGTGCCGGGCCGGATCGAGGTCTGGCCATCACCCGCCCGACCGCGCAGTTCGCCGGCAGCACTGGCTTGCCGCCCAACCTGGCATTGGAACTCCTTGGTCGGCGCCCCGACATCGTCGCCGCGAGGCTACGTACCGAAGCGGCCGCCAAGCGCATCGATCAGCAAAAGGCCGGCTTCTATCCGAGTGTTAATTTACTGGCTTTTGCCGGTGTTCAATCGTTGGGTATAGACAATCTGACCAAATCCGGTTCAGACATCGGCAGCGTTGGCCCGGCGATTTCACTGCCAATTTTCAACACGGAGCGCCTGCAAGGCCAATTTCGCGGCGCTCATGCCGAGTACGACGCCGCCGTATCCACGTACAACGCGACGCTTTCCAACGCGCTGCATGAAGTGGCTGATGCGGCGACAAGCCGGAAATCACTTGATGGAGAACTCGCTGCATCGCGTGCAGCCGTTACAGCCGCCGCAGAAGCGCACAGCATTGTCAGTGAGCGCTACAAGGGTGAGCTCGCCACCTACCTCGACGTATTGTCAGCGGAAGATCAGCTGATCTCGGCCCAACGGAGTCTAGCCGAGATCGAAACACGTGCCATGGTTCTTGACGTCGCCATGGTACGCGCCCTTGGGGGCGGTTATCAAAGTCACGTCAAGCTGAGCGAAATACCTGGCGTCCCCGAATGAACAAGACAACCAACCAAAGGAGAATGCAATGAACCAGCCAATTGAAACTTCGTTATTACTTGAATTGAACAGCAACAACCGCAAACGACGGCGCCTCCTGTTCTCTCTGCTCGCCCTGATCATAGCGGCAGTTGGGGGCGGTGGTTGGGCGTACTGGGAACTGGTCGGTTCCCACTACGTCTCGACCGACAACGCCTACACCGCAACTGAAGTCGCGATGATAACGGCCGAAATCGAAGGTCCTGTCGCCGAAGTGCGCGTTGCCGACAGCCAGAAGGTCAAGCGCGGCGACATCCTGGTCGTGCTCGACGACACCGATGCCAAGCTGGCGATGCGGCAGGCAGAGGCAGACCTCGCTCGCTCGCGGGCGCAAGTCGCGACCGCGAAGGCCAACCTGGAACGCTTTGGCATCGACCTGAAACGGCGCGAAGCCCTTGTCGGCTCGGGATCGGTTTCGGGCGATGAATTGACCCAGGTCAAGAATGCTGCAACTGACGCCCGTGCTGAGCTAAATGCGGCCTTCGCCGCCGAGGCCCTGACCCAGGCACGCCTCGATAGGGCGAGGGTCGACCTTGGCCGCACGGTGATACGTTCGCCGGTTGACGGCGTGGTCGCCCGCCGGCAGGTGCAACTGGGGCAGCGGGTTCAGCCTTCTATGCCACTGCTTTCGGTGGTGCCTGTGCAGGACATGTACGTCGATGCCAACTTCAAGGAAGTGCAGTTGAAGGAAGTTCATCACGGCCAGAAGGTTGAGCTGTTCAGTGATCTCTATGGCAGCGATGTCGTCTATCACGGCGTCGTCGACGGCTTCAGCGGCGGCACGGGCGCGGCATTCGCGCTGATCCCAGCCCAGAACGCTACCGGCAACTGGATCAAGGTTGTGCAGCGACTGCCAGTGCGCATCAACCTCGACCCCGCCGAACTTCAGGCTCATCCGTTGCGAGTCGGTCTTTCGATGACGGCGAAAGTCGACCTGCGCAGCCAGTCCTGAACAGGAGGAGACTATGTCAACTGTCGCAATCGATCATAAGGGAGCGCCCCCACTACAGGGCGCGATGCTGTGGGTGGGGGCCATCATCCTGGCACTGGCTAATTTCCTCGCCGTGCTCAACATGACCATCGCTAACGTCACCGTGCCGAATATGGCCGGTGCGCTCGGCGCCGGTTCTAGCCAGGGCACCTGGATTATCACGGCCTACGCGGTGGCGGAAGCCATCACCGTGCCCCTGACCGGCTGGCTGTCCTCCCGCTTCGGGGCGGTCAGGGTGTTCTCGCTCTCGGTGTTAATGTTCGGTGTTTTTTCGTTGTTGTGCGGGATGTCCACCTCACTGAGCATGCTGCTTGCCATGCGCGTCCTCCAGGGCATGGCCGGCGGGCCGCTGTTGGCGCTGTCCCAAACCCTGCTGCTGCGCATCTTCCCCAAGCAGCAGTCCATGCAGGCCATGGGACTTTGGGCGATGACCACCCTGCTGGCGCCGGTGGTCGGTCCGGTGCTGGGTGGGTGGATCTGCGACAACTACAGCTGGCCGTGGGTCTACTTCATCAACGTGCCCATGGCACTCGCTTTCAGTGCAATCGCCTGGGTTTTGCTCAAGCGCTACGAAGAACCAATGGTCAAAAATCCGATCGACAAGATTGGCTTCCTCTTGCTGGTGATCTGGGTCGCCGCCCTGCAGATCATGCTCGACGAAGGCAAGGATCTCGACTGGTTCTCCTCGGACGAAATCCGCGTCTTGGCCGTTGTCGCCGTGATCGGATTCTTCGCCTTCCTGATCTGGGAACTGACCGAAAAGAATCCAATAGTCGATCTGCGCGTGTTCCGCCATCGCGGCTTCACCGCCAGCATGTTCGTGCTCGCCCTAGCCTTTGGGTCCTTCTTCGGTCTCAACGTGCTGACTCCGCTCTGGCTCCAGTACAACATGGGCTATAACACCACCTGGGCTGGACTCGTCGTCGCCTGGGGCGGCCTGCTTTCGGTAATTTTTTCGCCGATTGCGGCCAACCTGGCGAACCGGTTCGATGCTCGCTGGTTGATCTTCATTGGCTGTTTCTGGCTTGGGGGAGACACCCTCTGGCGATCGGTGGCGACCTCGGACATGAGCTACTGGACGATCGTCATTCCGCTGTTCTTCATGGGCGTCGGCATGCCGATGTACTACGTCCCAATTACGGGGTTGGCCATGGGTTCGGTGGACGAAGCGGAAACGGCGTCAGCAGCCGGACTGATGAATTTCGTGCGTACGATTTCCGGCGCCTTCGCCACCTCCCTGGTCACGACGTTCTGGCAGGACAAGAGCTACATCGCCCACGACCAACTGGCCAGCATCGTCGATCCGGCCCAGGTGGCCTCCACTCTAATCGCCATCGCGCCGACCACGCCCGGGCAAATGGGACGCGAGGCGTTGAACATGGCGGTGACGGGGCAAAGCCTGATGCTGGCAACCAACGGTCTGATGATGGCCATTGCTGTCGTCTTCTTCATCTCCGCATTCTCGATCGCTCTGGCGCCCAAGGCAGCCCGAACTGTCGACGCGGCGTCGATCGGACACTAGGAGCATCGATGAAGATGATCCACGACATGGGGCTGAGGGCTGCGGCTTCCGAAGTGGGGAGACCGGTGAGTGTAAACAAGAGCATGAAGTCTAGCCAAACCTTCACGTGGCCAAGATTTACATGTATCTTACTAGCCGCCTGCCTGTTTGCGATTGGCCGCACTGTTCTTGCCGTCGAGCCCGAGAATGAAGGAAAGTGCGCAGCAATCGCGAACGAACACGCTCGGCTCGAATGCTATGATGCTTTCGCCAGACGAAATGCAACCAAGAACGGCAAAGAGCCGTTAGAACAACTCAGTACGCTACCTCCGTCTGAGACGATAGAGGGCGGTGAGCCACCGACTCTGCTCTCCGAACGATGGGAACTCGAGCCCAAAACCAAGCAGGGAACTTGGCTGATACGCCCGTACGATCCAATTTTTATCCTGCCTGTGCGCTACAGCGATCACCCGAATGACTCGCCCCAGACAGCTACACGTCCGGCTCCTTTCTCAGTACCGCTTGACAATACCGAGATCGAGTTTCAGCTGAGCATGAAAATTAAAGCTGCCGAGAATCTCTTTGGCAGCCATGCGGACTTGTGGTTTGCCTACACCCAGAAAAGTCAGTGGCAGGCATACGACAGCAGGAATGTTAATACCCCTGTAGGCAAGCTAAGCACATCCAGTCTGTTTCGCGAAACCGATTATAACCCGCAAATATTCGTGGCATTCCCCACGCACTACGATCTGGCCGGCCTCACTGGTCGATTCATCAACGTGGGCCTGTGGCATCAATCCAACGGCAGCGCCGATCCAGCGTCGCGTTCCTGGAATCGGGTTTTTGCTCAGTTCGGTTTTGAGCGCGGGGACTTTGCGCTGTACGTGCGCCCTTGGATTCGAATCAAGGATCCTGCCTCCGACGATGACAATCCCGACATTGTCCATTACGAGGGTTATGGTGATGTCACAGGAGTTTATAAGTGGGGCCAGCAGGAGTTTTCACTGGTCGGCCGTCTCAACGGCGGCAATTATGGGTTGCAGGGTACTTGGGACTTTCCTATCAGCGGGCGTCTCAAAGGATATGTAAAAGCGACCAGCGGTTACGGCGAAACCTTGATCGACTACAACTGGAGACAGAACACCGTCGGTGTCGGTATCCTGTTGGTGGACTGGCTTTAGCTGGGACTGGCCATACCAAGCTCGCGATATAGGGCAAACAGCTTTGGCTTGACCTATTTCTATTGCCAGTTACATAGATAGTTTACTGCATCATGGACGGGCTCCGGGAAAACTGCTCCGCCAAACAATTTTATTCAGCAAAAAAAGAATCCAAAAGGCTGGCGGTTGATCGTCCGCCTTACGAAATGTAAATTAGCCTAGCAGTCAGTAGCCGTCCGTCGTGAAGTCCTGCGATACGGAATATGAATCAGCGAAGCTCAAGCGAACGCTTTTTTTGCGAATGTGGCGTCAAGGTCTGCGGCTGCATGCCTCGAGCTGCAATTCCATTATCACATATTTAAGTCTTAACGGATCGATATATAGCTCTATATGAGGAACACGGAACTTATGGTTCAATGCTCCCGTACGTTAACGCACACGCGAACGATGAAGGTGCGGACCGGTTTGCTTGGTTATCAACTGTTAGAGCGAAAAAATTATGGCGCGATACTCTGTTGGGTTTTTGGCCGCGACAGGCGTGGTCTTCACTAGCACCGTTCGCGGGGTACGCGCATGAGCACACGCCGAAGGCCACGTGTGGGGCTTGCGCTAGGTGGCGGTTCCGCCCGAGGCTGGGCGCATGTGGGAGTTATCCGCGCTCTGGAAAAGGCAGGCATCCGCGTGGATTTGGTGTGCGGGACTTCGGTCGGATCGTTGGTTGGAGCGGCCTATGCGGCCGGCGAGCTGGACCGTTTCGAGCAGTGGCTGCTCGGGATGCAGATGAAAGACGTGGTCGGGTTCTTTGATGTGAGCCTGACTGGCGGGTTACTCAAGGGTAGTCGGGTGATGGAGTTCTTTCGACGCAACTTCGTGGATCGCCCCATCGAAGAGTTGGCCATGCCTTTCGCAGCCGTCGCCACGGCGCTGAATACAGGCTCCGAAGTCTGGCTGCGTGACGGCTCGACAGTCGATGCGGTGCGGGCTTCCATCGCCATTCCCGGTTTGTTCACGCCCGTATTGCGGGATGGCATGACACTGGTGGACGGCGGGCTCGTCAATCCAGTACCGGTGTCGCTGGCACGCGCGATGGGCGCGGACGTTGTGATTGCGGTCGATCTCAGCTCCGATATCCTTGGTCGTCACCTCACTTCGGGTACTCCGGTCACATTGCCCAGCAGCCCAATCGGCGAATGGGTGCGCAAGCTGCAGGAGAATCTCGCTGGTCTTGTCCCCGCGAATTCTTCCGACGAGCCCAGACTGCCATCCATGCACGACGTGCTGTTTTCAAGTATTGATATTATGCAGGTGCGGATCGCGCGTAGCCGCATGGCGGGCGAGCCGCCGGATGTCATCGTGTCACCGCGACTGGCCCACCTCCACCTGCTAGATTTTCACCGTGCAAAGGAGGCAATCGAGGAAGGCAAGTGCGCTGTAGAAGCAATCCTGCACAATCTTCGTGAGCTCGCTAAACATCCGACATAAACACGATGATGCCAAACTGCCTTATTCAGCGAATTTGCTGTTGTGTTGAAATCTGTAACAACTGAACTCAGATGTCGAAACGCAACATTTTTTTAGTTGCATGTGGAATGTAGATCATTACGAAGCGAAAGGCACACGATGAATCCGATAATTGACGAACTGCTAGATCGTATCCGCCGGATCGAAGACGAGATCGAGGAGGAAACCAAGCGCCGCCGCGCCGAATTGCACGCCGACTTCGAGCACCGGAGGATCCGATTCGAGCAAGAAGTGCTGGAGCAGCACCGCCGCTTCAAGATGGGTCTGCTGAAATATTTGCGCGACGCCGAATTGCGCAATGTGGTAACCGCGCCCGTCATTTATTTTGTGTTCTTCCCCATGCTGCTACTGGATTTTATCGTCACTGCCTACCAGTATATTTGCTTTCCGCTTTATGGCATCCCGTGTGTGCGCCGGCGGGACTATCTGGTGTTCGACCGCGCACATCTCGCCTACCTGAATCTGATCGAAAAGTTCAACTGCGCCTACTGTTCCTACGGCAACGGGCTGGCCGCGTATTTCAAGGAGGTCGTCGGCCGCACTGAACAGTTTTGGTGCCCGATCAAGCATGCACGGCGTGTGCTGCAGGCGCACCCTTACTACGGCGGATTCGTGGATTATGGCGATGCCGAAGCCTACCGCCGCGATCTGCAGGCGCTGCGCGCAGATCTCGCCCGGCTCGATGAGAATGGCACTCCGTGAAACCAAGCCTCGGCAGAACATACGAGTTGCCAGATGGAGGCTTCTCCGGCATAGGGCAAATGCCTAGGATAAATCGGCTGAATCGAATGTCTACCCGCAAGAATTCGCAACTATAAGAGATTTGTTGTTGCCCGGCATTTATTATAGAAGTGGTCTTTCAGACTCGGGGATTGCAGGCGCGGAGAAATCATGAGAGCATGGTGTGACTGCATCACGTATATGGTCGCGCCCATCGCGCATTTCGATCGGTTTGTACATGCCCCTGCAAGGCAATTGCAGATCACCGGAGAATCAATATGACATCCTTCGATCCAGTTCAAAACATCATGCAAGATGCAATCGGGTCGGCACTGAGGGCTCACTGGAAGCTGCTTATGTTTCAGAGCATAGTCATGCTTATCCTGGGTTTCCTGGCAATCGCAGCGCCAGTGATAGCGACAATCGCCGTCGATATATACATCGGGTGGCTGTTTCTGATCAGCGGCATTGTAGGCCTCGTCGCAATGTTTTCGGCAAAGAACATTCCGGCCTTTCTTTGGAGTCTGTTGACGGCTGCTCTTTCAGTCATCGCCGGCGGCTTGCTCATATGGAATCCAGTCGCAGGCGCACTCTCGCTAACGGTTGTGATGACAGCCTTCTTTATTGCCGAGGGTGTGTTCCAGATTGTAACGTCGATCGCCTATCACGGCGTGATAGGGAGCTCTTGGGGATGGATGCTGGTGAGCGGCATCGCTGATCTAGTTCTGGCCGCGATCATCATTTTAAGCTGGCCTGTATCAGCTGTCTGGGTACTGGGCCTTCTTGTCGGAATCAACCTGATTACGTCGGGTTGGGCAATCCTGATGGCAGCTCTTGCCGGACGCAAGCTGGCTGGGGGTGGTTCAACGGCCTGACCGACAAGCCAAAGTCAAATCGAGGCGCTAGGCATAGGCACTCACTTAATCCGGTAGTTTGCATAGGGAATGTTTGTCGCGTAGGCGACGTACATCAGACCGGGTATTCTGCACTCGGATATTGTATTTGAGCGTATACCTTGATGGCGGCGATCACGTTATCTTTCAGGGCCATCTTTCGCCAAACGATTCAGCTTTGAGCATAACTAACGAGCAACACTTGGAGCTGCCGATAATAAGCAAAGAATACTGATCGTCCATCGAGATGGCCTTGACTTCTTAACGTCCCAAGTTAAACACTACTAAACTTTATCTTCAATAGAGAAGCACCGGCTAGCCCATGAGAAAAGATACGATGATGGATACACGGCTACCACTTAGGCGTCATCCTCCAATTCGGAACGTGCAGCGGCTTAGGCAAATCCTGCACCTGCTGGCAAAACATGGCTGGCGGCAGTACGTAGAACGAATTCACCTGACGCATCGCGTTCCAGATACAACTGCGGAACACATCGAAGCCGGGTTGACAGCCGTCGAGCACTTACGCGCCTTGTTTGAGGAACTGGGGCCGACGTTTGTCAAGCTCGGTCAGATGCTAAGCGTGCGTCAGGATCTGTTCCCGCCGGATGTGATTCTGGAATTGCAAAAGCTGCAGAGCAGTGTCCCGCCGTTTCCCTCCGAACAGGCACGGAGCATCGTCGAGACGGAACTTGGTCGGCCGATAGTCGACTTATTCGCCGAGTTCGACGATCAACCGCTCGCAGCGGCATCGATAGCACAAGTCCATGTTGCAGCGTTGCCTGACAGCACCTCCGTTATCGTCAAGGTACAGCGTCCAGGCATCGATGCGGTCATCGACTCGGACCTTGAGATATTATTCCCCCTCGCCCGTCTCCTTGAAGAACACGTGTCGGAGAGTCGGCGCTACAGTCCGGTCAGCTTGGTGGAAGAGTTCTCAAGCACGATTAGGGCGGAGTTGGATTTCACGCTTGAGGCCCATAATCAGGAGCGCTTTCGTGACAATTTTCTGGACGACCCCATGGTTTCCGTGCCTCAAATCTTTTGGCCACTTTCTGCCAAAAGGGTGCTCACACAGGAATTTAGCGCCGGGCACAAGGTTTCGGCAGATTTTCCAGAAGATTCTGGCGAGCGCAAGCGGCTCGCCGAGCTTCTTGCACGCGTCTTTCTGACACAGATTTTCGAGTACGGTCTCTTCCACGGTGATCCTCATCCGGGCAATGTTCTCGTAACGGAGGACGGACGGATCTGCTTTCTCGATTTCGGCATCGTCGGGCGGCTTACGCGTCGCGACCAGATAAACCTGGGTCAATTATTTCTGTCGGTGACGACGCGGGATGCGGAATGGATGGCGGAGGTTTATTTCGACATAGGTGTCGCCACGGCCGGCGTCGACAGAAATGCATTTGCGCGGGATTTGGCACAATCTCTGGATGCATACTACGCGGCATCCTCGCATTCTCTCTCCTTTGCGGAAATTTTGAGGCAGTTCATTCGCCTCGGGCAGCGCTATGAGATCCGGATGCCGCGGGAATTCATGATGGTCGCGAGAGCCTCCATGGAGGTCGAGTCGCAGGCGCGCAATCTCGATCCGGATTTCAACATGGTGGCCGCATTTCACAGCTATGTTCCGCGAATGATCAGCGGCACGTTCCTCTCGGGGCTCGATCGTGCCAGTCTTTTCGCCAAGGCATATCGACTGTATAGCGACGTACAGAAGATTGCATCCGGTGCTGCGGATGCCGTAAAGGGCGTGATGCAACAAATGCGGTCAGGCGAAGTCGCAGTGCACATCCGGCATGAAGGTCTTGAGGAATTGGAAGAGCACCTAGATCGGGCAAGCAACCGCCTAAGTTTTAGCCTGATTATAGCGGCCATCGTGATTGCTTCTTCGATCATCGTCGTGTCACACACTGGACCTCAAATCGATGAGATCCCTGTTCTTGGTCTGATTGGATACGGTGTCGCCGCCTTCCTGGGTTTGTGGTGGGCGGTGGGTATTTTGCGCTCTGGAAAGCTTTAGTTTTTCCGCAAGGCCAACGGTTCTTGCACAATTTTTGTGCTCAGCTGCTTTCGGGTAAGCTATTGCTAAGAATGGAGGACAGCTTCGCGATAGTACGCATTCGCGCTTAATAAAGCGGACATCGTGTTATGATCTTTCCCAGAAAAATTGTTTAGTCCGCAATGGGAGCGGTGCGGAATAAACCTACAGAGTACGTACCGTCAGCTTACCGTCACTGAGCGGACATCGCGTCACAGTGTGCTGGACTTCCGCAAAGGCCGATAAGCTGCCATCTTGCTAATCAACACGCTCTCACAATGTAAAGCTGAGACGCTGGAAAAAGCGGCAGGGCTACTGCTCTAGGCGGTGATCTACGGCGTAACGCATCAACTCGGCGTTGTTATCAAGGTGCATCTTTTCCAGGATGCGGCTGCGATAGGTACTTACGGTCTTCACGCTCAGGGCCAGCGCATCCGCGATCTCGGTGACGGTCTTCGCCGCGGCGAGCAGGAGGAAGATTTGGTATTCGCGGTCCGAAAGGGTCTGGTGCGGGAGCTTTTCTTCCGCATCGCCGATCTCGTTGGCGAGTATCTCGGCGACCGCCGGGCTGATGTATTTCTTGCCGCTTGCTACGCGCTGCAGTGCGCCGATCACTTCCGGCGGCGCGCTTTCCTTGGTCAGGTAACCGGCGGCGCCCGCCTTGATCAGGCGCGAAGCATACTGGTCCTCCGGGTAGATGCTGAGGATCAGGATCGGGAGATGTGGCTTTTCTGCGTGGATCTGCTTGAGCACGTCGATGCCGCTCATGTCAGGCAGCGAGATATCGAGCAGCACCACGTCGCACACGTGTTCGCGTATCTTGCGCAATGCCTCGATACCGCTGGACGCTTCCGCCACGACATGCATCTCGCCGCTGTCTTCGATGATCTGCTTCAGCCCGTGGCGGACGATGGCGTGATCGTCGGCGATCAGGACTTGTATCATGCTTCCACCTTGGTGCTTTCCGAGGCGAACAGCGGCAGGATCACCGTCAGGCGCAGCCCCCCGCCGGGTGGCGTGTCAAACAGGATCTGACCACTGAGCTGAGCGACCCGCTCGCGCATCACGCGCATGCCGTAGGAGGTTTGGGCGACGACATGCTTTTCGGGCAGTCCGCAGCCGTTGTCGCTGATCGTGAGGACGATCTCGTCGTCATCCTGGTGATATTCCACGCCGACGCGGCTCGCGCCGGAATGGCGCGCCACGTTGTTCAATGCCTCCTGGAAGACACGGAACAGGTTGATCGCGGTCGCCTTGTCCAGCTTCCTGTCTTCCTCCCGTGTTTCCGTCTTGCTGACTTCACAGGAAATACCTGTGCGCTTCTGGAACTGCGCACACTGCCATTCGAGCGCGGCCACCAGGCCGAGATCGTCGAGGATCGCCGGATGGAGGTCGCTGATGACCCGGCGCGTAACGCCGACCGCATGGTCGATCAGTTGGGTCATCGAGTCGACCTGTTCCAGCAACGGCGCGTTCTGTTCGTTTGCAGACAGCTTGCCTGTCAGACGGTAAGCCACCATCTTGAGTGCGGTCAGTGTGCCGCCGAGGTCGTCATGGATCTCGCGCGCGATCCGGGTCTTTTCCTCCTCGCGCGCGGTTTGGATGTGCGCGGTGAGTTTGCGAAGCTGCTCCTCGCCCGCCTTGCGCTCGGAAATATCCGAGAAGATGCCCACATAATTGGTGACCTGTCCGTCGGGTCCGAGAACCGCGGTGATGGTCAGCCATTCGGGATAGATGTCACCCTTCTTGTTGCGGTTCCAGACCTCGCCGCTCCAGAACTTGTCGCGATTGAGGATCTGCCACATGTTGCGGTAGAACTCCTTGTCGTGGCGTCCCGATTGCAGCATCGCGGGAGTTTTGCCGATCGCTTCTTCGTTGCTGTAGCCAGTGATCTCCGTGAATGCGCGATTGACCCTGAGGATTTTGTTCCTGGCATCGGTGACCGTTACCCCTTCGCGGGATTCGAAGGTGACCGATGTGATGTTCAATTCGTTGAATTGTTGTCGCAGCATCGCCTGTTGCCTTTCCAGCGGCTTCACGGCAAGGACATAGATGCAGGGAGTGACAATCAGGATCAGCAGGAGAGGATCGAGAAATCCCCAGATGGATATCGGGATATTCGCGCTGAATTTGGGCTTCAGCACGATCTCGATCAGGGCCATGATCAGAAACTCCGTTACCACGATCAACAGGGCGATCAGGAGCATCGTTGCCCTGGGGGAACTGAAAGCATTATTCGGTTGGCGTCTTACCATGTGCGTCCGGAATAAAATTGCAGAAAGGCGGAATGAAGCAGTATCGGACACTTTACCACCTCCACGCAAGGGATCGCCGTACTTCCTGCACGGAAAGGATAGCCGTCGCATCCGTTATCAATATCGAATAGGGGCGGGGGACGGAATGCGCATCCAACGCCGAAGGTGAATTTATGTTCTCCGTATGACTCAAAGCTGGAATGTCAGCCATAAGAACATGCCTTCGGCGATCTCGCGCCACATTCCGGCAGGCTTTGCGTGATAGCGAACCGCCTTGCTTAGCCAGCCGTCAATCAAATTTGCAAATCGCTTCACATCCCTCGGCTCGTAGAATGCAACCATTAATTCATAGTTCAAAAACAGGCTGCGTTCATCCAGATTGGCCGAACCCGCCAGTGCAAGTTCATCGTCGATCACCACGGCCTTGGCATGGATCATCTGCGGCAAGAACCAGACACGTCCGCCGGCAGTAGTGATTTCGCGCAGCGCGCGATGCCGTGCGAGGTCCGCCATGCGATGGTTTGATTTTTTTGGCAACAGAAGATCGACCGCCACACCGCGGCGGGCCGCGAGAGTCAGCGACATCAGCAGCGCGGGGTTGGGAACGAAATAGGGGGTGACCGCCAAGATGCGTTTATCAGCCAGCAGAAAACCCGAGACCAATAACGTGTTGAGCGTGTCGTCGCTCTGGTCGGGCCCGCTCGCGATCAGTTGCCCGAGTGCGGGACCGGCCCGATAGTCCCGGCTGGCCGAAAGGATTGGCCCGGGAAGTTCGCCGCGGGTCGCGAAACCCCAGTCATGTTCGAATTGCTGCTGTGCCTGCTGCGCCAGGGCGCCGTGCAGATCGAAGCTCAGATCAACCCAGGGCGGGCTTCCATGGGCGGAGGTAGTATCACCCTCGAAATATTCAGCGGCAAGATTCCTGCCGCCGCACCATAGCCATTCACTGTCCGTGATGACCATTTTGCGGTGATTGCGCAAGTTGGTGCGGCCGCGCAAAGACGAACGCAAAGGCGGAACGAACAGCGCCACCTGTACGCCTTCTGCCGACAGGCTCTTGAAATCGGTATGTCGGCCCAGGTAGGCGCCGACACCGTCAACCATCAGTCTCACCCGAATCCCGTCGCGTGCGCGCCGTTTCAGGCTGCGGGCGATCTCATCACCCAGACTGTCGCGCGAGAAAATGAAAGTGCACAGATCTATCGAGTGCTTCGCCGCATCGATCATGTCGCGCAGAGCCCGCAATGCTTGCGAACCGTCCTCGTGTATGTTCAGTTGCAGGTACGGCGAAGCAGCCTGGAGCGACATGGTGGCCGCAAGCTGTTGTGTCCGTAACGAAAGGAGGCCCGGATTGGAAGTCCGGTCCGAAAATTCGATTTCCCCCGGTGCCGACCGGTAGCTCCTCACCTTGCGGATGCCAAAAATCAGGAAAAGCGGCAATGCCATATAGGGAAACAACACGAGGGACACCACCCAGCCGATGGCAGCCGAGGGATTGCGGCGCAGATGCAGGGTATGCGATGTGGTTACATAAATGGCCAAGCCCGATATCACGATCAGGCCGTGTATCATCAGCCAATGTTCAATTAGATATGCATACAACATAGCCATCGCAGTAATCCCGGGAACAGATGCCAGCCATTGCCAGATCGAGTTCAGTGAAAGAGGGTCGATGCGGAGAAGTTCGTCGTTCGGATCAGGCAGCCGACATTTTCAACAGCCAATACATAATCACGGCGCCGACGATCGCCCCTATTGCGAACATCTGCAATCCTCCGGATGGCCGTGCTTCCGGATCGGGGCCGTCCGAAGCGGGCTGTATCGATTCCCATTCGTGGATTATCTTTCTGGCCTCGTCGTAGTCTTGCTCCGAAACGAGAACGCGAACAAAATTCATCGCCTGCAGTTCTCCCATTCCGCCCTGCAAATATTCCCCGTCGATGCGGCCTGAAATTCGCGCTTGCTTGAGAAGGTTCAGGATCATGTGACCTTCCAGTCCCGAGGACGCTTCGTATACACACTTCATGATTTGGGCTATTCGATCAAAAGACGGGTCGTAATCGCGCTTCTGTCGATACTGCCTGATCGAATTTCACTCGCCGATACTTCTATTGCGCAGTTCATAATAAACGAGCAGCAACAAACAGATCGGTGCGCCAAAGCCGACCACGAACGGGGTAATCATGACCAGCCGGTCGAACCAGGTCGCATCTTCGGTAATTCCCCGCCAGATCATCAGGGAAATGGGAATCAGCGTAAAGGCGACCGTCGGAAGAAGATACCAGAGCGAACCTTTCCCGCTTGCTTTTGCCAACCGTGCGGAAAAAAAGGAAACAGCGGCCACGGCTACGGCGGAGATCGCGCCCCAGGCCGTGCCGAAAAAGCCGGAAATCAGACTTCCGATCTGAAAAATCAGAAGCATTGTGATTGCCAGTGCGATAATGAATCTGAGCGTTCTATCAGACATCGGCCATTCCGCTTATTGGTCCACTCGATATATGCCGAATGGTACAGGTTGGAGCGAACAAATCAAAATGAATAAAGCCGCAATGAACATCGCCGATCCACAAACAGCGCTCGTGGCGAACGAGGCGGATATCCTGGACGGGCTCCTGAATCTGCAGGGCGCGAGGGTGCTGGAACTCGGGTGCGGCAAGGCGGAGAAGACCCGCGTCGTCGCGCAGAAGGCGGCCTCGGTGCTGGCGCTGGAAGTGGATGAGGCTCAACTCGCAAAGAACCTCGCCGTCGCGGACCTGCCCAATGTGCGCTTCGCGTATGGGGGGGCGGAAAGCATACCGGCGGCCGATGCGGACTTCGACATCGTGCTGATGTTCAAATCCCTGCATCACGTGCCCGTGACACTGATGGACAACGTTTTCTCGGAGATCCGGCGGGTGCTGAAGCCGGGTGGCGTTGCCTGCATCTCGGAACCGGTCTACGCGGGAGAGTTCAATGAAATCATGAGACTGTTTCACGACGAAAGAGCCGTGCGCGAAGCGGCTTTCGCCGCAGAGCAGCGGGCGATCGCATCGGGACTCCTTGCGTTGGTAACGCAGAAATTCTTCCTTCAGCCGATGCACTTCGCGAACTTCGGGCAGTACGAAGAGCAGGTGCTCAGGGTGACGCATACCGAGCACCGCTTATCCGCGGAGACATATGAAGAAGTACGCTCCAAGTTCAACCGGCATATGACCCGGGAAGGAGCCACCTTCCTGATGCCGATACGAATAGACCTGCTGAAGAACGCCTTATGATCAAATCAAGGGGATCAAGCGATTCGGGTCACATCGCAATTTGCAAATCAGCCTGCCACCCCGAACAAGGATCCGACGCCGGCCGTCAGGGCCATGGCCAAGGCGCCCCAAAAGGTCACGCGTATGGCGGCGATGATCACCGATGCTCCGCCGGCATGCGCACCCAGCGAGCCAAGCAGGGCAAGAAACAGCAGAGAGCTGAGTGAAACAGCCCAGATCAGCGCATAGACCGGAACCAGCACCACAACCAGCAGGGGCAGGGCCGCGCCTACCGCAAAAGTGGCGGCTGATGCCAAGGCGGCCTGGACCGGCCGCGCGGTAAAATTTTCCGATATACCCAACTCGTCGCGCGCATGCGCACCCAGTGCGTCATGCTTCATCAATTGGTTTGCAACTTCGTTGGCGAGTTCTGCATCGAGCCCCCGCCTCACATAGATCGCGGACAGCTCTTCATGCTCGTACTTGGGGTCAGCCGCCAACTCTTTGCGTTCCAGCTCCAGGTCCGCACGCTCGGTATCCGATTGCGAACTCACCGATACATATTCACCGGCAGCCATCGACATCGCGCCTGCCACAAGGCCGGCAACCCCGGCGACCAAAATGCCTTTCGAATCCACACCCGCTACCGCCACGCCCAGGATCAGGCTGGCGGTGGAAACGATGCCGTCATTTGCGCCAAGAACAGCCGCACGGAGCCATCCGATGCGATGCGTTCTGTGTCTTTCATTCCTGATCATACCTGCATTCTATTCGCTAAACGCGAAGCTGGCCTTGCAAATTTGCCGGCTGAGCCCTTGATTTTTGAGGGTCACGGCGGCACAGTGTGCGATCAAATACGGAATGCTGCCGATTCGCACATAATATGGCTGGCGATGTTCGATCAAACGTGCGCTGCATGATCTCTCAACTTAAGGAGGCATACAAATGAAAACCGCAAAGATGGCAATGATGGCAATGATGGCACTGAGTGTAGTTTCTGTATCCATAGTCGCTCCGGCATTCGCCGCGCCCCATGCCGGGCAGCCTCTGACGGTGAATATCAAGCGTCTATCATTGGATACCGCACTGCGCATCGGCCAGGCGGCAATCGAAAAATGCCGCAAGGAGGGCGTATCGGTCACCGTGACCGTCATCGACCGCGGCGGCAATGCTCAAGTCGTCTTGCGCGATACCCTGGCGATGGATGTTTCGATTCCCATCAGCATGAAAAAAGCCTACACCGCGATGGAATTCAATTCTCCGACCTCCGCAATGGATGATCGTTTCAAGGGCACTTACAATGTGCCGAAGGTCGAACAGCTGCTGATAGCAGCTGGCGGCATCCCGATCAACATCGCCGGCAATATCATGGGTGGCATCGGCGTCAGCGGCGCACCTTCCGGGTTGACCGACGAGGCCTGCGCCAAGGCCGGACTGGCGGCAGTATCGGATGATCTGGAAATGGAATAACGCAGCCGTTCCCGGCACAGCCTGCTTCGGTTGACATCCCGCAAAGGAACAGACAGATGCGCATCGGATTTATCGGCATCGGAAACATGGGCAGCGAGATGGCACGCCATCTGCTTGCCGCCGGCCATGCCGTTACCACCTATGCGCGCAGCGGCCGTTCGCGCGAGCGCGCAAAGAATCTTGGACTTGACATCGTCGATACCCCGGCCGAGGTGGCAGCCCAGAGCGAAGTCGTGTTCACCATCGTCACCGCCGGCAGCGATGTCGAGGTCGTGACGCTCGGACCGCTGGGAATCGTTCAAGGTGCAATGCCCGGATCGATCCATGTGGACATGAGCACGATCTCGCCGGCCATCACGCGCCGCATCGCCGAGCAACTCCGGTCAAGCGACATCGCGATGCTCGATGCGCCGGTCTCTGGCGGAGTCGCGGCGGCAAAGACCGCATCGCTCACTTTTTTCGTCGGCGGGGAAACGGCAATCTTCGATAAAGTGCAACCTCTGCTGCAACAGATGGGCAAGACGATCTTCCATATGGGCCCGTCGGGCACCGGGCAGGTGACCAAGCTCGCGAACCAGATCTGCCAGCTTGCCAACTTGCAAGGCACCGCCGAAGCACTGCTGTTCGCGAGCTCTCAGGGCGCGGATACAGGCAAGGTGCGCGAAGCGGTCATGACCGGCTATGGCGCCAGCCGCATGCTGGATGTGCTCGGAAAGAAGATGGTGGAGCGCGACTTCGCAGCCGGCATCGTCGCCGCGTTGCACCACAAGGACATCGGCGTGGCGCTCGACATCGCGCACGATGCCGGCTTGGCCATGCCGGTCACCGCGCAGGTGAAACAGCAGTTGAACGCGCTGATGGGCAGCGGCTACGGCGAACAGGACACCAGCTCGCTGCTGCTGGTGCTCGAACGGATGGCTGGGCGGAAAGGATAGGGAAAAGTAACAGGGAAAGCGGTTCCGTTTACCTTTTAACTGAGATTCCGAGAGGGCTTCAATCGTATCGGCTTCAAATGTCGACTGAAGCCACAGGCTGAATGCTTCGTGGCAGCCTTACATGCCGGCGATCGTGACCGGTAAATAGGCGACTAAATTAAATATATAAGCAAAATTCTGCGTTGATGGATGGGTTGCATGAGAGTAGTGTCGCTGCCGTATTCTGCAGGGTCGCAACTTAAGTCCTCGCAGTCCAGGCAGGCGGTCATCATGCAGTATCCTGAAATTCCGCGCTTCACAATCCGATCGGTTGCCGGTCTCTTCATATTGCTTGCTCAGTTGCTCGGCGGATGTACGGGAGGAGACAGTGAGACGACCGGAGGGACAGCCAATCCGCTGTGGGTGACCATAGAAACCACCAGCCCCAGCGTCCAGACCAGCACCATCGACCTGCGCGGCAAGGCCTATTGCGACAATTGCCCGGCTTCGGAGGTTGCCTTCGGATATTGCCCGGCCATTCAGGGACCGCTGAGTTCGTCGGTGGACATCACCTGGAAGAACCGCACCACCGGCGCGACGGGGGATGCGATACATGGCATATACGGCTCATGTTCCTGCCTGTTCTCCTATTGCTTTACTTCGTACAGCCACCAGTGGATGGCATATGGAGTGCCGCTCGATATCGGCGAGAACGAGTTGGAGGCCACGGCATCGGATATTTCCGGCGCGACGGCTACCGATACGGTCACGCTCACGCGCATACCCGCGTCGCCGGTAGAATTGACGGCCGTGGCGGGAAAGGGGGAGGTCACGCTCGACTGGAGCAACGTCACCGGAGCGACTGCTTACAATCTCTATTGGTCCACTTCCGCTGACTTGACCGTGAGCACCGGCACAAAGTTGGCAGGGGTCACAAGTTTATTTGTGCACACCGGCCTCACCGATGGCGTCACCCATTATTATCTGGTCACGGCGGTAACAGGCGGCTACGAAAGCCCGCCTTCCCCGACGGTATTCGCGACCCCTGGGTGGCGTACTGAAGTCCTTGCTCCCACGACCTCCTCGACGGACCGGAGAGCCACTTCGATCGCGATGGACTCCGCTGCCAACACGCATGTCCACTATGCCTATGACGAATGCACACATTACAGCACCGGCCCCGGCAACTTCATATATTGCGACGCGTACGTCTTTCACAACTATTACAGCACCGATACCGGCGGAACCTGGGTTGGGCTAGCGATCGGTCCATCTCCCTACGTCGATGCCAATATAGCAATCGATTCCGCGGACGAAGTACATGTCGGTTATGCGGACAACCACGGCATTATCCATGCGGTATACGCGAACGGCGCATGGACCCCGGAAACGGTCGATGCGGCGGGGTGGTGCGCTTCCTCGTTTGCGCTGGACGGCACGGATAAGGCGCACTTTGCCTATTATGCAAGTTCTGCATCGGCCGGGTATCTGATGTATGCGACCTATGTGTCCGGCGCCTGGGTGCATGAAACGGTGGACGCATTCACCCAGGATATCGGCTGCGGTGTGCCGGCGGATCCGCTATCCATCGCGGTCGATGCAAACGGAACCGGGCATATCGCCTATGCAGGAAGATATCCCGATTACGGCCTGAAATATGCGGTCAAACAGGGCGGGACATGGGTCACGTCCATGATCGATACCGGTTATATCGCAAAGCTGTCCGCTGCGCTGGACACCGATGGAAAGATGCATGTCGCATACTCCGATGGCGCCCATCACATCAAGTACGCCCACCAGGATGCGACCGGCGCGTGGGTCATCGAAGTCATAGAGAACGGTTCGGGAGACTATCCGTCCCTTGCGCTGGACGCCTCAGGCTATGCGCATATCAGCTACGTCTCTTATTCGAGCGGCGGCCAGCTCGTCTATGCGACGAATTCCGCAGGATCCTGGAGTTACCTGCCGATCGATGCCGCCGACTCGGAAGAAACCGCAGTCGCTTTGGACTCGCAGGGCAAGGTTCACGTCAGTTACTTCAATGGTGGAAGCCTCAAGAGCGCCACAAACAAATAGGCAAGGCTGACCGGGCCATTCGAATGCCGGCTCCCTGGCGTGATCCGTGCGCCTGGCAGATGCTTGAAGTAAAGCGGAAGAATGCACTATAGTGCTCGTTCCGGACCTGAAATAAAAATTTCAATTCGTCGAATAAGCAAGGGCCGCTTGAAATCAGCGCGCATCGAGGAGAGATCACATGGCAACAGCGACAGTAAAGGTGGAGCAGATCAGCAGCACTTCATCCAGGGGCGATGCCCGGGGGCATCAACTGGTCATGGATCGCCCCGAGGCCAAGGGCGGTACCAATGCAGGCATGATGGGCGGTGAAGCGCTGTTGAATGGTCTGGGCGGATGTTTCATGAGCAACCTGCTGGCCGCCGCCAAGGCCAGGGACATCAAAATAACCAAAGCCCGCGCGGACATCGAAGGCGACATGGCCGATGCGCCGTCGCGATTCAGCGCGATCCGCATGTCGATCTCCGCGCAATGCGAACCCCCGGAAGAACTCGAGAAGCTGGTTACGGTTGCGGAACGCGGATGCATTGCAGCCAATACGCTGAGGCCTGCCGTCGATCTGATCATCAAGGTCGTCTGACCGGCCAATCGGGCTCGAGCGAACGGATCATCGCGCAAACAAGACGTACAACGTCGCGCCTACGGAAATCAAGGATAGGGTTATTGCCAATATGCACAGAACGACGATCTTCTGATGTCTTTTTTCCGCAAGTGACGCTCCCTTTTCCAAAGCCTCCACGGTATTCTGCATCTGTATCGCCAGCGCCTTGATGTGCGCATCGTTCTCGGATGCGGCAGCTTGAAGTTCGGTGATCTGCTGTTGCTGCAAATTCGCCTGGGTGGCGGCCGCATCGGCACTTTTCTTGGTGAATACCGGAGCGGCGGCAGAAATGATCGTGCCGACATACGGCAATACGGACTTCAGCACGGGGATGAGCCAGGATGACATTTAAAACTCCTAACGGTGAGGGCCGGATTTTCAGGCCGGCGAGTTTGTATGCACCGTGACTATGGTAGTACAGAATGATGCAGTTTTATATCTCATCTTTATCCGGCAAAAAATTTCTGACAGAAGATTCTGCACATGATCCCTTTTTCGATCCTTGACCTGGCCCCGATCACCGAAGGCAGCGATGCGGCCCGGTCATTTCGCAACACTCTCGATCTTGCCCGGCACGGAGAGCGCTGGGGATACAACCGTTTCTGGCTGGCCGAGCATCACGGCATGCCGGGTATCGCCAGTGCCGCGACCGCGGTGCTGATCGGGCATGTCGCCGGCGGCACATCGTCCATCCGTGTCGGCGCCGGCGGTATCATGTTGCCCAACCACTCGTCGCTGGTGATCGCGGAACAGTTCGGCACGCTGGAATCGCTCTATCCCGGGCGCATCGATTTGGGCCTCGGACGCGCACCGGGCTCGGACCAGCTCACCGCGCGCACGTTGCGCCGCAATCTCGACACCAATCCCAACCAGTTCCCCGATGACGTTGTCGAATTGATGGACTATTTTTCAGCCGCACAACGGCATGCGGTCCGTGCAGTGCCGGGCACGGGACTGCACGTGCCGATCTGGATATTGGGATCCAGCCTGTTCGGGGCGCAAGTGGCGGCGGCGCTGGGACTCCCCTATGCCTTCGCGTCGCATTTTGCGCCGGAACAACTGGTGCGGGCGATTGAGCTGTATCGCTCCACGTTCAAACCGTCCGCGCAACTGGACCAGCCTTACGTGATGCTCGGCTACAACGTGTTTGCGGCAGACAGCGAAGAAGAGGCGCACTTTATTGCGACCTCGATGCAGCAGGCATTCGTCAACCTGCGCAGCGGATTCCCGAGGAAATTGCAGCCGCCGGTGCAAGGATACCTGGACACCATCCCGCCGCATTTCCGCGACAT
This sequence comes from Gallionella sp., assembly GCA_035498295.1. Lineage (GTDB taxonomy): Bacteria > Pseudomonadota > Gammaproteobacteria > Burkholderiales > Gallionellaceae > Gallionella. Next base: position 24,092 of record DATKAK010000036.1, read on the forward strand.
GCTCGACGAGGTGCTGTCCTGCACAGCGATCGGCTCGCCCGACTCCGTCAGGCATTCATTGAAAGAATTCATCGAACGGACCGGCGCAGACGAATTGATCATCGCGTCGATGATCTATGACCATGCGGCCAGGCTCCGCTCGTACGAGATAACGGCGGAGGTACGCAGATCGCTGGATTAAGCGGGGCGTTTTGTGCCGGAAACCCGGTAACGGCAATCCGGCAACAGTGATAGACTCAAATTATTCGGATGAAATACCTTTCTTATCATTCCCGCCCACCGAGCCTATTGCAGAAAATGGTGGCAGTCGCCGGCATCGCGGTACTGGCAGGCGTTGCGCTGATGTTATCGGCGGTATTGCTGGCGTTCCTGTTGAGCATCGGCGCAGCGATATTCGCCTGGCTGTGGTGGAACTCGCGCGAGCTGCGCAGGCAGATGCGGGGACAGATGAAGGATTTTCCGCCGCCCGGCGCGACCGTGGAGCGTGAGGCATTCCGGGGTAATACGTATGACGGCGAAGTGATCGAGGGAGAGGCGATCCGTGTGGATACAAAAAGAGATACGCCTTGACGCAATGCCCCGCGGTTTCCACCTGATCACCGGCGCACTGCTGCGCGAACTGCCCGAGCTGCACGACATCAGGATCGGCATGATGAATATTCTCATCCTGCACACCTCGGCATCACTGACCATCAACGAGAATGCCGATCCCACGGTGCGCCGGGATTTCGAGAGTTACTTCAACCATGCCGTGCCGGAAGACGAGCCTTATTATCTGCATCGGGACGAGGGTTCGGACGACCTGCCCGCGCATCTGAAATCCAGCCTGCTTGGCCACAGTCTCAACATCCCGATCGCCGATGGCCGGTTAAGGCTGGGCACCTGGCAGGGCATCTACCTGTGCGAACACCGCAACCATGGCGGCAGCCGCAGGCTTGTCGTCACGATACAGGGGGAGTAGCGAATGTCTCCGAGGGGCGCGGGCAATATCAAGCGGCCCGGATTTTAGCCATTGCTCCGCGGTGGAAATCCCGACAATCCATGGTTCCATGCGCCTGCCAAAGGCCACCGTGGCCTCGAATGTCCGCCGTCCGGATGCCGGTGTTCCCGGGATCGCCGGCCGGACCCTGATATCGAACGCGGAATGGAATTCGTGCGGCACACGGATCTCGTCGATGCTGATCTTGTCGATATAACCCGCGATCTGGCCCGGCCCGCTTGCGTAAGATGGGCGCACCTGCGCGCGCACGATGGCATACCGGTTGCGGTCCGGATATTTTGCGCGCAATTCGTCCGGATCCAACCCGGCATCAACGGCGAAGAGGCGGCTGTTCTCCTGTTCCTCCATCCTTGCTTGATCGTGCGCGGTCTTGGCGCCGGCCTGCAGGGACTTGTCGTCGGGCAAGGCCGCGAGCTTGGCGTCCTGCTCCTCGGCGAACTGTTGAGCCTGCTGCAAAGCTTGCTGGTACGCCGGCCCGTCCAGCTCCAGCACCAGCAGCACTTCCCTGCTGAGTTGCCGGCTCGACCAGCGGTAAATGTCCTGCATGTCCCTCGAAGGACCGACATCGAAACCTAGGCTCGCCATCTTGGCTTGATCGAGCCAGAGCGCGTTGCCGCCGGAATAAAGATAATTCATGCTCCGTCCGGCAGTCGGGACGCGCCAAAGAATGCGCAGCGAAACGCCGCTGTTCTCGCGATTCATACCCCACCCATACGGCCGCTGTAATTCGCGCTGGGTCAGGGTGAGCACGCTTTCCGGTTCACCCGAACGGTTCCGGTGAACGCCCAGCAGCGCCACGGCATTGGTCAGCAGGATCAACGCAAGGCCGGCGACCAGCGTGTGCTTTCTCGTCCAGTTCTTCAGGGGCCGGCTCGTCATCTCGCCTCCCTGTTCAGCGCCGATTGGCGCAGACGTTTCAGGACGAACAGGAACAGCACCGCGGTGAGACCGACCACGAGGAAGAAAAGATATTTCGGCATCATCTCCCACCACCAGTCGTAAAACTTGGTGTAGAGAAAGATCACGAA
>DATKAK010000037.1:0-11435 GCA_035498295.1 Gallionella sp.
CCAACATCCCCGATGTGCTGATATTGATGCTGGTCGGCATCGTGATCGGGCCCTTGCTGGGGATCGTCACCGCGGAAGATTTCGGCAGGATCGGTTCGTTGATCGCCACCATTGCGCTGGTCGTGATCCTGTTTGAAGGTGGAACATCGCTTGATCTGGAAGTTCTGGGCAAGGCGATGGGCACGACCGTCATGCTGGCCATGGTCAGCTTTGCGCTGACTGCAACGATCATCGCGTCGCTTGGCTACCTGATGCTGGGTCTGGGAGTGCTGCCCTCCATCTTGCTCGGAGTCACTTTGGGAAACACTTCTTCATCAGTAGTCATCCCGATGGTGAGCTCGCTGCGACTGTCGGACAAGCCCGGCACCGTACTGGTACTGGAATCGGCTATGACCGATGTGTTGAGCATTGTCGGCGTGTTCGCGTTGCTGCAGTTCCACATGGAAGGCGGCGTCGAGCCCGGGAGGCTGGTTGGCAGCGTGCTTGCATCGATGATCTTCGCGGCCGTGATCGGCGTGCTGGGCGGAATCGGCTGGCTGCTGGTGCTGGGCAAGGTGCGAGACTTCCCCAATACCATCTCGTCCACGCTCGCTTATGTATTCATAGTATATGGTCTGACGGAAATGCTGCATTTCTCCGGCGCGATCGCCGCCCTGGCCTTGGGCATTTCGCTGACCAATTTCCAGAAATTCAATCTGTACCGCATCCCGAATGTCGACAGGAATATCGTGCCGTTGAACGAGGTCGACCTTGCGTTCTACAGCGAGGCGGTCTTCCTGCTGAAAACGTACTTTTTCGTCTATCTCGGGATTTCCATCCATTTCAGCCATGTGTTCCTGGCTGTGACCGCAATTTCCATGGTGCTGGCGGTTTATGCGATGCGCCTCGTGCTTACGCGCCTGGTTTTCCGCGATGACAGTTATAACCTGCGCGATACGGCCATTACCTCGATGATGGCCCCGAAAGGATTGGCCTCGGCGGTGCTGGCCACCTTGCCGCTGGAATCCGGCGTCGCGGGCAGCGAAGTGATACGCGATGCCACCTATATGGTGGTGCTGGTCAGCATCACGTTCACAGCCCTGCTGGTGATTGCCTATCACAATCGCTTCGCGCAGCGTATCTACGCAATGGCGCTGAACAAGCCGCTGACCGCGTCTGATGTAAACGATTCCTAGCGCGGAGCGGGCACGCCTCCGCTGATTACCCGGATTTCATTGCACCCGCAACCTGATCAAATATACGGGCAGAATGGATGCCCCGGGCGCTTCGTCCATCTGATCGTGCTTTTCAGCCGTGTTGTCAGGCGCACAAAGCATATTGATGGCGGATGGCCATACGACGGGGTCAATGCATGCAAAACCGAGAATCATCCTTTCCTGCTGCGTGAAAATTGGGCGGTCGGCTGGTTGCAATTGCGAATGAACATCAATCGGATCTGTCCGCGGGCGGGCGGAAAAGGAACAAGGCCAACCGGTTGCCTACGGTATAATCCGCGCAGTTCCCTCTGTCAAAGAAAGCGGAAATAATGGACGAGCAATTGCGCGAAGCCGCGTTGCAATATCACCGGCAGGTCCCGGCAGGCAAGATCACCGTTACGCCGAGCAAGCCGATGATCACCCAACGCGATCTTGCGCTGGCCTATTCGCCGGGGGTGGCCGCGGCTTGCGAGGCCATCGTGTCAAATCCGGCCGAGGCGCGCAACCTGACCGCACGAGGCAACCTGGTTGCGGTGATCACCAATGGCACGGCAGTGCTGGGATTGGGCGCGATCGGTCCGCTGGCGGCCAAGCCGGTGATGGAAGGCAAGGCCATGCTGTTCAAGAAATTCGCCGGAATCGATGTGTTCGATCTGGAGGTCGCCGAAACCGATCCGGACAAACTGGTGGACCTCATCGCAGCGCTGGAACCGACTTTCGGCGGCATCAATCTGGAGGACGTCAAAGCGCCGGAATGCTTCTACATCGAGCGCAAACTGCGCGAGCGCATGAAGATACCGGTATTCCATGACGACCAGCATGGTACGGCGATCATCGTCGGCGCGGCGCTGCTGAACGGTCTCAAGGTGGTCGGCAAGAACATCGCAAAAATAAAACTGGTCGCATCCGGGGCCGGCGCTGCAGCACTGGCATGTCTGGATATGCTGGTCAGTCTCGGGGTGCACAAGGAGAACATCGTCGTCACCGACATCAAGGGCGTGGTCTACAAGGGACGCACCGAAGAAATGGACGACAACAAGGCGCGCTACGCGATCAAGACCCCGGCGCGCACGCTGGCGGAAGTGATCTCGGGGGCGGACGTGTTCCTGGGGCTGTCTGCGGGCGGGGTGTTGAAACCGGAGATGGTCAAGCAGATGGCGAACCAGCCGCTGATTTTTGCGTTGGCCAATCCCACACCCGAAATCTTGCCGGACCAGGCAAAGGCGGTGCGTCCAGACGCGATCCTGGCAACCGGGCGTTCCGACTATCCGAATCAGGTCAATAACGCACTTTGTTTTCCATACATTTTTCGCGGCGCGCTGGATGTAGGTGCTTCCTCCATCAATGAGGAAATGAAGCACGCGGCAGTATATGCGATCGCCGAACTGGCACAGGCCGAACAATCGGATGAAGTGGAAGAAGTATATGGCGACGAGAATCTGGGTTTCGGCGCGGATCATCTGATACCCAAACCGTTCGACCCGCGCTTGATCACGCGCATCGCACCCGCCGTCGCGCAGGCCGCAATGGACAGCGGAGTGGCTGAACGGCCGATAGACGATATGAAAGCATATCGCGAGAGGCTGGCCGGTTTTGTATATCATTCCAGCCTGCTGATGAAGCCGGTGTTCGATGCCGCCAAACGCGCACCCATGCGCGTGGCATACGCGGAAGGCGAGGAATCGCGCGTGCTGCATGCGGTGCAGACAGTGGTGGACGAAGGCATAGCGCACCCGATCCTGGTTGGACGTCCCGCGGTGATCGAACAGCGCATCGCCAAGCTGGGATTGCGCATCCGCGCCGGGGAACATTTCGAACTGGTCAATCCGGACAGCGATCCGCGCTATCGCGAATACTGGAGCGAATACCATCATTTGATGCAGCGCCGCGGCATCACCCCGGAGTCTGCCAAGCGCGATATGCGCAGGCACAACACACTGATCGCCGCGATGCTGGTACGCATGGGGGCGGCGGACGCGATGTTGTGCGGGACCGTTTCCCTGCCGCTCAGGCATTTGCGCTATATCGATGAGGTGATCGGGCATCGTCCCGGCGTGAACGTCTATGCAGCGATGAATATCCTGATGCTACCCAAGCACACCCTGTTCATATGCGATACCCATGTCAATATTGATCCAACCGCGGAACAGGTGGCCGAGATGACCTTGCTCGCCGCCGAGGAGGTGCGGCGCTTCGGCTTGACGCCGAAAGTCGCGTTGCTGTCGCACTCGAACTTTGGCAGCCACGTCGACGCCTCGGCGCGCAAGATGAGCCGGGCGCGCGAATTGCTCGAACAACTTGCGCCTGATTTGGAAGTGGAGGGAGAGATGCATGGCGATGCAGCCCTGTCGGAAAGCCTGAGAACCGCGGCTTTGCCGGACGCACGCCTGAAAGGTGTGGCGAACCTGCTCATCATGCCGAATCTGGACGCGGCCAATATCGCCTATAACCTGTTGAAGATGACGGGAGGAGACGGGGTAACCATAGGTTCGATCTTGCTGGGCGCAAACAAGTCGGTGCATATATTGACCACGACCGCTACGGTGCGGCGCATCGTGAATATGAGTGCGCTGGCGGTGGCCGGCGTAAAGACACGCTAGGGAGAAACGATATGTCGATGAACAATCAGGAAGTCGCCATGCTGCGCGAGGAACTCGAGATGCTGATACAGGAACGGACCAGGCTGCTCAAAGTGGTGGGCGCGGCTGCGGTGCTGGTGGCAAACACCGATCCGGAATCCCTGCGCGATGAGGCGATGGATGCCGCGGAGATGCTGTCGGAAACTCTGAATGCGTTGCCGGAAGAAACGTTGAAGGACGCGCTCGAAGCGGTGCACGCCGAAGTCGAGTAGATTATAAATGGAGAAACGGGTCGCATTGATACTCACCGGAGGCGGCGCGCGCGCGGCTTACCAGGTGGGCGTTCTCAAGGCAATCGCGGAATTCATACCGCGCCGTTCGCACAGTCCTTTTCCGATCATCTGCGGAACCTCGGCGGGCTCGCTGAATGCCGCAACGCTCGCGATCAATGCCAAGAGTTTCAGCATGGGCGTTCAGTATCTGGTGAATACCTGGAAGAATTTTCATCCCAATCAGATCTATCGCACCGATGTCATCGGGGTGTTCAATAATTCGGCGAAGTGGTTCGCCGGGTTGCTGCTGGGCTCGATCGGGATCAGGATCAAATCCCTCAGCCAGGTTTCACTGCTGGACAACTCTCCTTTGGTTGAATTTCTCGAGCAGATCCTGCCCTGCGAGAAGATCCAGGAGAGCATTGATGCGGGATATCTGCGCGCGTTGAGTATCACCGCATCCGGTTATGGTTCCGGGCAATCGGTAACCTTTTATCAGGGAACGAAAGATTTGGTTCCCTGGAGCCGCACAGGTCGTGTGGGGGTGCCGGCACAAATCGAGACAAAACATCTGCTGGCATCAGCATCACTCCCGTTCATATTCAAACCGACCTTGATCAATCGTGAATATTTTGGCGACGGTTCGATGCGACAGATCGCGCCGATCGGATCCGCATTGCATCTGGGCGCGACACGCGTGCTGGTGATCGGCGTCACCGCCAGCGTATATACCGATAATGTGCTGCGCAACGGTTTGCATGAATACCCCTCCCTGGCGCAGATCGCCGGACATGCGCTGGACAGTATCTTCCTTGATAATATGGATGTGGATCTCGAGAGGCTGAAAAAGATTAACGATCTGGTGGCGGTCATGCCCACAGAGATGCTCGAGAGCACCAATCTGAGGCATGTGGATGTCATGGTCATTTCGCCCAGCCAGCCGATCGTCAAGATAGCCGAACGATACGTCAGGGAAATGCCCTGGACGATACGGCTGTTGCTGCGCGTGATTGGTGTAAGGCAGCACCGCGGCGTGACGCTGGTGAGTTATCTGCTGTCCGGGAAGAATTTCTGCCGCGCGTTGATCGATCTGGGTTACAAGGATGCAATGAACAAGCGCGACGAGATCCTGGCATTGCTCGATATGAAACCGCGCCGGGACGCTGACATGCCACAATGACAACGGGGATAGTCAGCACACGCGCCTGGCAACTTCTGGACCTATTGGCGGATGGCGAATTTCATTCCGGGGAGGTGCTGGCGGCCCGCCTGGGTGTGACTCGGACTACGGTATTCAATGCGCTGGCCGAAGTCGACGATTTCGGCGTCAAGTTGCAACGGATACGCGGCCGCGGCTACCGGTTGGCGCGTCCGTGGCAACGGTTGCAACGGGAAGAAATATTGCGCGGGCTGGGCAAGGATGCCCATCAGTTTGACATCGAGATCATGCTACAGGCGGCTTCCAGCAATACTGTATTGCTGCAACGGATCGGGGCGGACGGCATGACACGGCGCGCGCAAGCGTCTGGAGCGGGAATGCCGTCCCCCCGCCTCCTCCCGCAATCGGCTGGCTCCGCCAGTAACGTGTCGGAGGCGGACGTTGCCAACGGCGGCGTGCCCAGTGGCAGCGTGCTGGCAGTTGAATTGCAGACGGCCGGGCGCGGGCGCAGGGGGCGGGTTTGGTATTCCGGTTTGGGCACGGCGCTGACATTTTCGCTGCTATGGCGTTTTGATCGCGGGTTGAATGACTTGTCCGGTTTGAGTTTGGCCGTGGCCGTGGCGATTGTGCGCGCACTGGACAAATTGGGCGCGCAGGGCGTGATGCTGAAGTGGCCGAACGATATCCTGACCGCACAGGGCAAATTGGCCGGCGTGCTGGTCGAGGCTCAGGGGGATATGCTCGGTCCCAGTGCTGTGGTGATCGGCATCGGTCTGAATTGTACTTTGCCTGCCGGCCTGTTGCCGCAGATCGGCAAGTCTGCATGTGCTTTGGATGACCTATGTGCTGTATTGCCCACACGCAACCAGTTGCTGGCCTTATTGCTGATGGAACTGGCGCGCGTGCTGCATCATTTCGCGACAAGCGGGTTTGCGCCCTTCCGTGAAGAGTGGGAGCGGTATCACTTCCACCAGAACAAACCGGTGCGTTTGCAATTGGGGGAAGGGCAGGAAGTGAACGGTATGGCTCGCGGGGTCAATGATCGAGGAGAACTATGCCTGGAAACCGCACAGGGGATGCGGTGTTTCAATTCGGGAGAATTGGGGGCGCAACAGTGATGAACGATAAAGATGAATACTGCAGGAAACACAGGCTCATGAATGGGTTCATTCCCTGTGTCCGAATTTCCTGCGTCCGGGCCTGCGGTGATTCGGCATGAGGCTGTTGATCGACGCGGGAAACACGCGCATCAAATGGGCATTGGCCGACGAAGTGGCGCAGCTTGCGCAAGTGACCGATGAGTGCTGGTTGTTCCATGGTGATCTGCCTACCCTGCAGGCGAGCCAATTATCGCAGGAGATTGCCGGGCGGCTCGCCCGGCGGAATACCGGGGAAAATTTGCACGACATAAAACAGATCTGGGTGAGCAATGTTGCCGGGGAAGAGATCGCTCATCGCATACGCAGCATGGCCTCAGGCTTGGCCGTGCCTGTGAATTTTGCGGGCGCGCGACAGGCGCAATGCGGTGTGCGCAATGGATATGCCAGCATCTCGCAGCTTGGCAGCGACCGGTGGGCGTCATTGATCTCCGCATGGCACATGGTGAAAGGAAAATGCCTGGTGGTGAACAGCGGTACGGCGACGACGATCGATAGTTTGTCCGGACAGGGCGAATTTGTCGGGGGATTGATATTGCCGGGAGTGGATTTGATGCAACGCAGTCTGGTTGAAGCGACTGATCAGTTGAAATCGTCACAGGGAGAATATGTTCCTTTCCCTCTGAATACCGCCGATGCCATATACAGCGGTGCGATTCAGGCCATCTGTGGAGCGATCGAGCGGCAATATATATTACTTGACGATGCGGATGCACCGGTCGTATTGAGCGGCGGCGACGCAGCGTTGTTGAAACCATACCTTGATCAAAATCAATCCATGGCGCGGCTGCTTGTCGTGGACAATCTCGTGCTGCGCGGTTTGCTGGTGATGGCTCAGGAAGACAACTTTCGCTGAAGGTTAGGGAATACAACGGGCAATGAGAAAATTATTCTGGATATTATTGCTGGCAAATGTGATTTTATTCGCAGTGATGCAGCGAGGCGGGGTCGCCTGGTTAGGCTGGGGCGGACAAGGCGTGCAGCCGCAGCCTGAATTGAATAGCGACATGATACGCTTGCTGCCTGCCCTGCAAGTTTCTCCGGCCAAAACTTCGCATGCCGCACCTGCGCACGCTGCGGCTCCACCCCAGCCACCTGCTCCCTCGCCTGCGCCTGAGAGAGCGACAGTTGCTCCAGTTGTTCCACCTGCGCCAGTTCCGTCTCCCTCCACGCTTATCCAGAACACGGCCGTATCGCAGGGCACCAAACCGGACCAGCCAATCTGCCTCGAATGGGGCGATTTCTCGGGTACGGATTTGACGCGCGCAACCGCCGCGTTGTCCGCCCTGCAGCTGGGCGACAAAGTCGGCCAACGCGAGATAGAGAGAGATATCGGTTACTGGGTGTACATCCCTCCGCTCAAGAACAAAACGGCGGTCAACCGCAAGCTCGGAGAGCTCAAGGGGCTGGGCATAAAGGAATATTATGTGGTGCAAAGTCAAGGCCCATGGCTGAACGCAATTTCACTGGGGGTATTCAAGACGCGCGAAGCGGCAGAGAATTTTCTGCACGTCCTGAATGCCAAAGGAGTGCGAACCGCCAAGGTTGGGGAACGCGCCAGCAAACTTAAGACTACCCTGTTCATACTGAATAAAGTCGATGCCGGGACCGAGGCAAAATTGGAAGCAATTCAAAAGGATTTTCCCGGAAGCGAACTGAACAAGGTTCCCTGCGGATTGACAAGATAGGCTGAAATCCGGAGAATGCCGCGCTCCCTTGGGTATAGTAGCAACTAATGCGGTGATATAGCTCAGGTGGTTAGAGCGCAGCACTCATAACGCTGAGGTCGGTGGTTCAAATCCACCTATCACCACCAAATGGTGCAATAGCGTCCCCTCAAAGCAACATGCCAGGAAAATTCCACATCAAGACTTTTGGCTGCCAGATGAACGAGTATGACTCGGACAAGATGGCGGATGTATTGCGTGCGTGCGACGGCATGGAGCTGGCCGACGAACCGGAACAGGCGGATGTCATCCTGTTCAACACCTGTTCGATCAGGGAAAAAGCGGAGGAAAAGCTGTTCTCCGACCTGGGCCGGATGCGCCCTCTGAAACTGGCCAATCCGGACCTGCTGATCGCCGTGGGCGGATGTGTGGCGAGCCAGGAAGGCGCGGCGATCCTGAAACGCGCACCGTACGTGGATATCGTATTCGGGCCGCAGACCCTGCATCGCCTGCCGCAATTATTGCAGGCACGACGCGCAACCGGCAGTGCACAGGTGGACATCAGCTTCCCCGAGATCGAAAAATTCGACCACCTGCCCGCACCAAGGGCAAGTTCGGGATCAGCCTTCGTTTCCATCATGGAAGGCTGCAGCAAATATTGCACTTTTTGCGTGGTGCCCTATACGCGGGGCGACGAGGTGTCCCGCCCGCTCGCCGATATAATGCGCGAGGTGCAGGAACTGGTCGCTCAAGGCATGAAAGAAGTGACGCTGCTCGGGCAGAATGTGAACGCCTATCGCGGGATAAGCGATGATGACGATACCGTGGACTTCGCATACCTGTTGCAAGCGATCGCCGCCCTTGATGGCGTGGAACGCATTCGTTTTACGACTTCGCACCCCAAGGACATGACACAACGGCTGATCGACGTATACGCAACTACGCCCAAGCTGGTGAGTCATCTCCACCTGCCTGTGCAATCCGGCTCGGATCGCATCCTGGCTGCGATGAAGCGCGGCCACACGGTTCTGGAATATAAATCCATCGTCCGCAGGGTGCGCGCCGCACGCCCGGACATTTGCGTTACCTCGGATTTTATCGTCGGTTTTCCCGGCGAGACCGAGCAGGATTTCGAGGCGACCATGAGGCTCATCGACGAGATCGGATTCGATGTCAGCTTCAGTTTCCTGTACAGTCCTCGCCCCGGCACGCCCGCCGCAGAATTGCGCGATGATACAGCGCACGAAATAAAGGCGGAGCGCCTGCAGCGGCTGCAGGAGCGCATCACGGAATTGGAGAACGCAGTATCGCAAACGATGCTGGGTACGACACAGCGCGCCCTGGTCGAAGGCATCTCAAAAAAGGACGTTGGGGAATTGGCGGCGCGAACCGACAACAATCGCGTGGTGAATTTCCGCGGCGCGGCAGATCTGATCGGAGGTTTCGCCGAGGTGAAGATCACCCAGGTCGTGCGCCATACGCTTAGAGGTGAACTGGTATCGGCACCAAGATGAACCACGAGTTGTCCTTGGCCGTGCAATACGCCAGCAACGCGCCGGGTCTGCCGACCCGGGGGCAATTCCGGCGCTGGATGAAGGCCGCGTTGCAGCGCGATGCAAAAATCACCCTGCGCATCGTCGATGAACAAGAAGGCCGCGAATTGAACAGCAGGTATCGCGGCAAGGATTACGCGACCAACGTGCTGACATTTGCCTACGATGATGACCAACCAGGCGATCCTGCCGTTTCATTGTCGGGCGACATCGTCATTTGCGCTCCGGTCGTGGAGCGTGAGGCGGCAGCGCAGCGCAGGGAATCGCTGGCACATTATGCGCATCTCGCAATACATGCCGTGCTTCATTTGCAAGGCTATGTGCACGAAGAGGACGCCGATGCGCTGGAGATGGAAGCATCAGAAACCGCACTGATGCTAAAATTAGGCTATCCTGATCCTTATAGGACGAAATAGACCACATAATGGACTCCACAGAGAGTAACAAGCCCAGTCTGTTAGAGCGTCTTTCCACGTTGTTGCTGCGCGAGCCGGAAGACAGAGACCAGCTCGTCGATTTGTTGCATTCTGCCTATGAACGCAACCTTCTGGACGCCGATGCGCTGTCCATGATGGAAGGCGTGATGCAGGTTTCCGAACGGCAGGTGCGTGAGATCATGATCCCCCGTGCGCAAATGGATGTCATCGACATCAGCCAGTCGCCGGAAAAATTCATCCCTTTTGTAATCGAGACGGCACACTCGCGTTTCCCGGTCGTGGAAGGCGACAAAGACAACATCATCGGCATTCTGCTGGCAAAGGACTTGTTGCGTTATTACGCGGGGGAAGAATTCAATATTCGCGACATGCTGCGTCCGGCCGTCTTTGTGCCGGAAGCCAAGCGACTGAACGTGCTGCTGCGCGACTTTCGCAGCAACCGCAATCATATCGCGCTGGTGGTAAACGAATACGGCGGTGTGTCGGGCATGGTGACCATCGAGGACGTGCTGGAACAAATCGTGGGCGACATCGAAGACGAATACGATTTTGACGAGGAAGAAGACAATATCATTGTCGATGCGGTGGGACATTATCGCGTCAAAGCCGACACCGAGATCGCCGATTTCAATGCCGCGCTCGGTACCGATTTCAGCGACGAAGAATGCGACACCATAGGCGGCCTGGTGCTGAAAGCCGCCGGACAATTGCCCAAACGCGGCGATCATATCCATATCGGCGATCTGATGTTTACCGTATTGCGCGCGGACAGCCGCCGGTTATATTCAATGCTGGTGGAAAGCAAGAATCCTGCAGCTAAAAATCATCCAGCCGCATCTTCATAGTTCCCTGCCCCAAAGCCGTCAGCAATATGGCCTTCAATTATCACAATCCCTTTGCAGTGGCTACATCCGGGTTATTGGTATATTGTCCATCTTTCAGCCTCCGGTATGGGTTCGGTTCAACGATCAGCGAGTTGCTTTGCCGCAATCCGGGCAGAAGATACTTGTCTCCGGGAACAAATAGGGCGCAGGGAGAAAATCATGTTGTTTGATGAATTCGAACGGGAGGTATTTGACGGCGGCCAGCTGATATTCAAGGCTGGAGACGCCGGCGATTGCGCCTATCTGATCGAAGAGGGCGAGGTGGAGATCCTGGTTCTGAAACGGGGGGAGGAACATCGAATCCGGTTGATCGGCAAAGGCGAGCTGTTTGGCGAAGTGTCCCTGATCGACTACCAGCCGCGTACTGCATCCGTAAGGGCGGTCGATAGAACCGTGCTGGTGCCCATTCCGCGCAAATTGATGGAAAGGCTGCTGGAAAAATGCGATCCGGTACTGCGCCATTTGCTGCTGGTGATACTGGAGCGGTTCAGGAACAGAAACGAAGATTCAGTGCCGCCGGTTGCCGAACTC
>DATKAK010000038.1:0-28504 GCA_035498295.1 Gallionella sp.
TTATTGCGCGCAAATCGGTCGATCAACCGGTACAAACCGGACTTAAATCGATCGACTCCATGGTTCCGATCGGTCGCGGCCAGCGTGAACTGATTATCGGCGATCGCCAGACTGGCAAGACAGCCGTGGCGGTCGATACCATCATCAACCAAAAGGGTCAGAACATGACCTGTATCTACGTAGCGGTAGGCCAGAAAGCATCGACCGTCGCCAACGTGGTACGCAAGCTGGAAGAACACGGAGCGCTGGGTTATACGATTGTGGTCGCGGCAACAGCATCTGACTCCGCTGCGATGCAATTCCTAGCGCCATATGCAGGTTGCACGATGGGAGAATATTTCCGCGATCGTGGCCAGGATGCGCTGATTGTTTATGACGACTTGACCAAGCAGGCGTGGGCATACCGTCAGATTTCCCTGTTGTTGCGCCGCCCTCCTGGCCGCGAAGCTTATCCCGGCGACGTGTTCTACCTGCATTCGCGTTTGCTTGAGCGCGCAGCGCGCGTGAACGCAGACTATGTCGAAGCCTTCACCAAGGGGGAGGTCAAAGGCAGAACAGGCTCGTTGACGGCGTTGCCAGTCATCGAAACCCAAGCCGGTGACGTGTCCGCTTTTGTACCGACCAACGTGATCTCCATCACAGACGGCCAGATCTTCCTGGAGACCGATCTGTTCAACGCCGGCATACGTCCTGCGATCAACGCCGGTATTTCGGTATCCCGCGTAGGCGGCGCTGCACAAACCAAGGTGATCAAGAAACTGGGCGGCGGCGTGCGTCTGGCATTGGCGCAGTATCGTGAATTGGCCGCCTTCGCGCAATTCGCATCCGATCTGGACGAGGCGACACGCAAGCAACTGGAGCGTGGTCGTCTGGTGACCGAACTGATGAAGCAGCTGCAATATGCGCCGTTGTCGATAGCGAATATGGCGGTGACGTTGTTCGCGGTCAACAAGGGTTATTTCGACGACGTGCCGGTGAACAAGGCACTGGCGTTCGAGGCGGCATTGCATACCTACCTGAAATCCAATAGTCAAAGCCTGTTGGACTCAATCGAATCCAGCAAGGACCTGAATGCCGACAATGAAAAGCTTTTGTCCGCAGCGATCGACAATTTCAAAACCACGGCTGTTTATTGAGGCGGGGTGATAAATGGCCGGCAGTAAGGAGATCCGTGCAAAGATCAAGAGTGTAGAAAATACACGCAAGATCACGCGCGCCATGGAAATGGTCGCCGCCGCAAAGATGCGCAAAGCACAGGAGCGCATGCGCGCGGCCCGGCCCTATGCAGAAAAGATCCGGGCGGTCGCTGCACACTTGTCGCGCGCCAATCCGGAATACAAACATCCGTTTCTTGTGAAGCGCGATCAGAACAGGAACGTCGGCTTGATTGTCGTAACTTCTGACAAAGGCTTGTGTGGCGGACTGAACACCAATGTCCTGCGGCTCGCGGTAAATCGCATGAAGGAGTGGGAAGGCGAAGGCAAAGGCCTGCTTGTGTGCCCGATCGGAAGCAAGGGTCTGGGCTTCATGTCGCGTATCGGCGCGAAGATCAAGTCCAATCTGACAGGACTGGGTGACACGCCGCATATCGACAAATTGATTGGTGCGGTGAAACTGATGCTGGATGCCTACACTGCAGGCGAGATCGACGCGATTCACATCAGCTACAACCATTTCATCAACACGATGAAACAGGAGCCTTGCGTTGAGCAATTGCTGCCGCTGAGCGGAGAGCAAATGGGTACTGCCGAAGGCAACTGGGACTACATTTACGAGCCGGATTCCAAAGAAGTCATAGATGAACTGCTGGTGCGCTATATCGAGTCACTGGTCTACCAGGCCGTGGTGGAAAACATGGCTTCCGAGCAAAGCGCGCGCATGGTGGCGATGAAAGCCGCCTCCGATAATGCGAAGAATGTCATCGGTGAACTCAAATTGGTATACAACAAAGCGCGCCAGGCGGCGATTACCCGCGAAATCTCGGAGATCGTAAGCGGTGCAGCAGCAGTCGGTTAAGCTTTAGTTTTAAATACAGAATATATCCATACGGGGAATGTCAAAAATGAATCAAGGAAAGATTGTTCAGTGTATCGGTGCGGTGGTCGACATCGAATTTCCGCGCGATCAGATGCCCAAAGTGTATGAAGCCCTGAAGCTGGCGGATGCCGGAACTTCCACCGCGGAAGCGGGCTTGACTTTTGAAGTGGAACAACAGCTCGGTGATGGCGTTGTGCGTACCATCGCAATGGGATCTTCGGACGGCTTGCGCCGGGGGATGACAGTGAACTCCACGGGCGGTGGCATTCAAGTGCCGGTTGGTGCAGGAACACTGGGCCGCATCATGGACGTGCTGGGCCGCCCGATCGACGACGCCGGCGAAATCAAATGCGAAGAAAAGCGCGAGATTCATCAGAAGGCGCCCAAATTCGATGAACTGTCTCCTTCCGTCGATTTGCTGGAAACCGGCATCAAGGTGATCGATCTCGTGTGCCCGTTCGCCAAGGGCGGCAAGGTTGGTCTGTTCGGCGGCGCGGGTGTGGGCAAGACCGTGAACATGATGGAGCTGATCAACAATATCGCCAAGCAGCACAGCGGCCTGTCGGTGTTCGCCGGCGTCGGTGAGCGTACCCGAGAAGGAAACGACTTCTATCACGAAATGAAGGAATCCAACGTATTGGATAAAGTGTCGATGGTGTTCGGCCAGATGAACGAACCGCCCGGCAACCGTTTACGCGTGGCACTGACCGGATTGACGATGGCTGAAAAATTCCGCGACGAAGGCCGCGATATCCTGTTCTTCGTCGACAATATCTACCGTTACACTCTGGCGGGCACCGAGGTGTCTGCACTGCTGGGCCGGATGCCTTCTGCGGTGGGCTACCAGCCGACATTGGCCGAAGAAATGGGCCGCTTGCAAGAACGCATCACTTCCACCAAGGTCGGTTCGATCACATCCATTCAGGCCGTATACGTGCCAGCCGACGACTTGACTGACCCGTCGCCCGCAACCACTTTCCTGCACCTGGATTCCACCGTCGTTTTGAGCCGCGATATTGCGTCGCTCGGAATCTATCCTGCGGTTGATCCTCTCGATTCCACCTCGCGCCAGCTCGACCCGCTGGTGGTGGGTGAAGAGCATTACAACGTGGCCCGTAAAGTCCAGTCTACGCTGCAACGCTATAAAGAGTTGCGCGACATCATCGCGATTCTGGGCATGGATGAACTGTCCCCGGAAGACAAATTGGCCGTCGCGCGCGCGCGCAAGATCCAACGCTTCCTGTCCCAGCCGTTCCATGTGGCTGAAGTGTTCACCGGCAGCCCCGGAAAATATGTCACGCTGAAGGAAACCATAAAAGGTTTCAAGGGCATTGTCGACGGGGAATACGACCACCTGCCTGAACAGGCATTCTATATGGTGGGTGGCATCGAAGAAGCGGTAGAAAAAGCCAAGACATTGCAGTAGAGATGGGAGCTAGCATGGCAATGACGGTACATGTGGACGTAGTTAGCGCGGAAGCGTCGATCTTTTCGGGGCTGGCGGAAATGGTAGTAGTTCCCGGCGCGATGGGCGAACTGGGTATTTATCCCGGGCACACCGCGTTGATGACGCGAATCAAGCCTGGCTCGGTCAGGATCAAACGTCCGGATCAGGAAGAACAGGAACTTATCTATGTGTCCGGCGGCATGCTCGAGGTCCAGCCCGGGGTCGTGACCGTCTTGGCCGATACCGCGATACGCAGCGGGGATCTGGATGAGGCCCGCGCATTGCAGGCCAAGCAGGAAGCCGAGGAAGCAATGAAGAACCGCAGTTCCGATATCGACTATGCCCAGGCGCAAGCAGAATTGGCGGAGGCGATAGCTCAGTTGGCGGCCATCAAGCAGTTGCGCAAGCGCAGCGCACACTGACCCTTAGGCACAGGCAACAACAGAAAGACCTTCGGCTGCTTATTAATTGCAGCCCCGTGCCTGACTCCCGAGTGAAGTTACTCAGCGCTCGCCGTTGAGGAATTGTCTTCTGTTGCCAGCCATACCAGAATGCGATTGTTGGAAGGCATTTCGATGTCGCGCAATAACTCCAGTCCGTGCGATGCGGCAAGCCGGTTCACAGCTTCAAAATCCCGCACGCCGCTGTTCGGGTCGCGCGATTTGAGCCAGACATCAAACCGGGCATTGCTTTCCGATGTAAAATTTCCACGGTAATTATAAGGGCCATAAAAACACACATATCCTCCCGGCTCGATGGCGCGAGCGATATGCGCAAACATGCGCTTGATTTCGGGCCAGGAAATGATATGCACGGTGTTTGCGTTGAATATTGCATCCACATCTGAAATCGGCCATCGTTCATCGTTCACGTCAAGCGCCAGTGGCGCGAGCACGTTTGCAAGGTGCGCTTCATCCAGCCAGGCCTGAATGCCGGAAAGGTTTTGCGCCAATTCGGATGGTTGCCAAGTCAAATGGGGCAGCTCACGGCCAAAGTAAACTGCGTGCTGTCCGGTACCGCTGGCGATCTCAAGCACCCGCTTGCGATCGGAAAATATCTCTTTCAGGACGGCGAGTATAGGCTCCTTGTTTTTTTCGCAGGATTCGGCGTACGGTTTCATGCATTTGTCCTTCACTGGATCGCGGCTTATTGTAGCAAGCAGGTAGAATAAACCTGTACGGATTCGAATTTGATGAATGCGCTCACCCTGAAGATCATCGAGGACCTCGCGGACATCCCTGTTGCGCAATGGGACGCGCTGACAGGGAAAGATCCGTTCCTTTCGCATGCCTATCTGTATGCGCTGCAGGAAAGCGGCTGCGCGACCGCACATTTTGGCTGGCAAGCACAATATATTACCTTGTGGAACGGATCCCGATTGCAAGGCGCGATGCCGCTATATCTGAAGATGAATTCCTATGGCGAACACGTGTTCGATTTTGCCTGGGCAGATGTTTATCATCGCAACGGACTGCGCTATTATCCCAAACTGGTATGCACCGTGCCTTTTGCGCCAGTGACGGGGATGCGCCTGCTGGCTGCAACAGGCCCTGGATCGAACGAAGTACGCGCACTTCTGCTGCGTTATGCGCTGCAATATGCGAAGGACGCGGGTGTGTCCTCCCTGCATTGTCTGTTCCTGAACGAGACTGACGCTCGGGAGGCACAGGCCCAGGGCATGATGTTGCGCCGGGATGTGCAGTTCCACTGGCAGAATCAGGGTTATCGCAATTTTGACGATTTCCTTGAGGCTTTGAGCCGCGACAAGCGCAAGCGCATCAGGCAGGAACGGCGCAAGGTGAAAGAAGCAGGGATTGAGTTGAAATGCGTGATCGGGGGAAACGCCACCGCAGATCAATGGGCCTTCTTTGCCTCGTGTTATGCGCATACCCGGCAACTGCACCATTCGCCTCCCGCGCTGAATGCGGATTTTTTCCACCGCATCGGCGCCGCGTTGCCGTCCAACACCTTGCTGGTGATTGCAACGCGTGATGGAAAGCCGATAGCGGGCGCGCTGAGTATCGTTACAGACGACGTGTTGTACGGTCGTTCATGGGGTGCGTTTGAATTTCACTCAGGACTGCATTTCGAGACCTGTTATTATCAGGCGATCGAGTTTTGCATCGCCCACGGAATCAAAGTCTTTGAGGGCGGCGCCCAAGGCGAGCATAAATTAGCGCGGGGCTTCCTCCCTGCGACCACTCATTCCGCGCACTGGTTGGCGCAGCCGCGGTTTGCGCGCGCGATTGAGGATTACCTGCAAAGAGAAAGCGATGCGATTTCGGAATATGTGGATGAACTGAATGAAAGGAGTCCGTTCAAGCATCGAACATGATTATCGGAACAAGGGCAAACTCGGGACGGCCATGTCGATATTCCCATTACCAATTCATCTTGCGAGCAGTATCCTCAGTAGGCGATCGATCAGTGCCCATACTGCGAGGAACGCCAACCAGACAACGAACCCGACGACAAGCGCAAACACGACGCTTTCTGAAGTGATATCAAACGAGGGTGAAAAAAACTCCCAGGTTGCGCGCGCTATAAGAGGGTCCGCCTTGGTAAGTAGATAAAGCATTTGATGATACAAATCCGTATTTAGCGCTTGAAGGATCTGCTTCAATCGCTCGGCAGTGTCGGCCATCATCTGTATGGCTGTTCCCTCGTCATGAAAAGTCGAGTCGGCGCTGGAAAGGTGATATCGGATGAGTTCCTGAATACTGCCATGATGGAACTGATTGGCGATCGCCTGAAACGGAGCAAGATCCTGCATCACCTGGTTGAGCTGACCGCCAACGCGCTGCCGATACTGCGCGATGAAGCTCGGGATGCAGCCGGCAGCGACGACACCTGCCACCAGAATGATACGGTCCAATACATTTCGGATAAAGTCCATATTCCCCTTAACAAACGTTAGAATTGCGATGTGCTTGTTCACATCGTGCCGCGAACCAGATGAAATATCAAGGCTGGTCAACGAGCCGGGATAGTGTAAAAAATAATGCAAAGCCCTTGCGATACATCGATGCCTGATATCGACGATACGGCACGGAAACAACACGAAACATACTAACAACCACAGTCAGGGCGTGGAGGAGGCCTTTCACACAGGTCAGATCACGTGTGATCAATTTCGCGTCTGTTCAAACAGGGTTGCTGACGGTCGTGTCTACACCGTCTGTGATAACCTTGAAGGTGACCCTGTTCTTCCCCGCATTCTTTGCCTGATACATCAAAGAGTCTGCAGCATGTACAGTCTCTGCCAACTGTGGTGCTATGCCATCGAAAGTGATCACCCCGATGCTGCATGTCAAATCAGGGGAAACGGATCTGAACGCGTACCGCAGATTGTTCATCAGTTTTTCAACAACTTCCTTTGCCCCCTGGTGTCCGGTATCGGGAAAAATCACTGCGAATTCATCGCCGCCGAGGCGGGATACGGTATCCTCGCGGCGCGTCGCGACCTGCAACACCTGCGCGGTCGCGCGCAAAGCCCGATCACCGACCCTGTGGCCATGCACGTCGTTTAGGGCCTTGAAGTTATCCAGGTCGATGAAAGCAACAGTCAATGGAATTCGCTTCCTTCGCGCGAGATCGAGATCATGCTCGAGGCGCTCTTCAAATGCGCGGCGACCAAACACGCCGGTCAACGCATCCGTTCGGGCGAGCTCGCGTTGGTGGAAAAGACTGTCGTGAAGTTCAACCAGTAACAGTCCGTTGGCCAGAAAGAAGCCGAGCCGTACCAGTGCGTTCCAGACTGGAATTATCATATAAGAGTAAGGGTGACCCGTGGCTATATCAGCGGCGAACCAACCGCTGCATGAAAACACGGCAATGAGTATGCTTGCCCGGCGTCCGGCGTACCAGGATGCCACCGCGACCGGCACCAGGTAAAGTACAGATACTGATACCTCATATCCTGTAAGAAAATCCAATGAGGCAATTATCAACACCCCGAAGGATGAAATAGCCAGAATCTGAGCATTCGACAGGCGTGAAAGCAAACGATTGAACGATATGAGTTTAGGCCGGATCGACATACAAACTTACATGACATTGGCTTGAAGGGGAAAGAAACCACTCGAATGCGGGAAGTCTCAATACCGGCATTACCGACCTCGCCTTCAATTGCTTCACGGCGGTTGTCACCGATGCACTAAAGTATGGATTCTTGCGAAGATCAATTCATCCATGATGCGGCTGCACGAACACAGTTTGACACGCATTCACAAAATACCGCGGCGCTAGGAATCATAATGCCAATGTGTACTATAAATGGCAGCGCTGTCAAGCGTGAATGAAAGGAGCAAAGGTCAAACCTGCGTGGAAGGTTGTATCGAACGGGCATGTGTATAGCCTCAATTCATGCGGGGACAGTATACGGATAGCCGGCTAATTCTTTAGTGGGAACGCCGCTTTCCTTTATAATCGGCACGTTAACGAAGGAATGACATGGCCCAGTTAAACATCATTATCCTTGCAGCCGGCAAAGGCACGCGCATGTATTCGGCAAAGCCAAAGGTGCTGCACTTGCTTGCTGGCAAACCTCTGGTTCAGCATGTACTGGATTGCGCAACTGCGCTCAAACCGCAGCAGATATGCGTGGTGTACGGTCATGGCGGTGAAGCCGTGCCACAGGCGATGCAACAATATCCTGCGAAATTCGTGATTCAGGAGCCGCAACTTGGAACCGGTCATGCGGTGCAGCAGGCAATGCCGCAACTCGGCGATGATGGCAAAACACTGGTGTTATACGGCGATGTGCCGCTGATCCAGTACAGCACATTGCACCAGATACAGCAGGCCGGAGATGGTCTGGTGTTGCTCACCGTGAATCTAGCGAATCCGACAGGTTATGGACGCATCGTGCGAAATACTCAGGGCGACGTGCTCAGTATCGTCGAGGAAAAAGATGCGACTGTCGAGCAGCGTGAAATTCATGAAGTGAATACCGGCATATTGCTTGCACCGACAAAATTGCTGCGTGCCTGGCTGGCGAAATTGCAGAACAACAATTCTCAGGGCGAGTATTACCTTACTGATGTCGTCAGCATGGCTGTTCAGCAAGAGGTTGCGGTGCATACTGTGCAGCCTGCCCACGAATGGGAGATACACGGGATAAACAGCAAATCGCAACTAATGGTGCTTGAGCGCACCTGGCAGTTGGTTGAAGCTTCGCGTTTGCTGGTTCAGGGTGTGACATTGGCCGACGCGTCGCGCATCGATGTGCGCGGCAAACTCAGTTGCGGGCGCGATGTCGAAATTGATGTAGGCTGTGTTTTTGAGGGTGAAGTAAGCTTGGGTGACAATGTAAAGGTGGGTGCTTACACCATGATCAGAGATTCCAGCATCGCCGCGGGTACGGCCATCTTGCCTTACAGCCACATTGACAGCAGTATAGTGGGGGCTGGCTGCCATATCGGTCCTTATGCGCGGTTGCGTCCGGGTACCAGGCTGCAAAACGGGGTACATATCGGCAATTTCGTCGAGATCAAAAACAGCGAAATCGCGGACGACAGCAAGGCAAATCATCTCAGCTACATCGGCGACAGCATGATAGGCAGCCGCGTGAATATCGGCGCTGGGACGATCACCTGCAACTACGATGGCGCGAACAAGCATCGCACCAACATTGAAGACGATGTGTTCATCGGCTCGGATACGCAACTGATCGCGCCGGTCACGGTGGGCAGGGGCGCCACGATAGCCGCCGGCACCACGGTGT
Source organism: Gallionella sp. (assembly GCA_035498295.1). Taxonomy (GTDB): domain Bacteria; phylum Pseudomonadota; class Gammaproteobacteria; order Burkholderiales; family Gallionellaceae; genus Gallionella. Next base: position 9,210 of record DATKAK010000038.1, read on the forward strand.
GGAAAGATGCACCTGCCGGACAACTGACGTTGAACGAAAAAATCCAATCCAGCAAGCCGGGCTGGAAGCGTCCGAAGAAAGTGAAAAAGTAATATGTGTGGCATCGTGGGGGCCGTGGCACAGCGCAATGTCGTGCCTATTCTGCTGGAAGGCCTGCAGCGCTTGGAATATCGCGGTTATGACTCGGCCGGCCTGGTGGTGGTGCATGATGCGCAACTGGAGCGCGTGCGCAGCACCGGGCGTGTTGCCGAACTTGCCGAAAAAAGCACGGCTACCCAAGGTCTGATCGGCATCGCGCATACCCGCTGGGCAACGCATGGTGTCCCCACCGAGCGCAACGCGCATCCGCATATCAGCAAGAATCACATTGCGGTGGTGCATAACGGCATCATTGAAAATTACGAGTCATTGCGCAGCCGCCTGACCGCATCAGGCTATGAATTCACTTCAGATACCGACACCGAGGTCATCGCACACTTGATACACAGCCACTATGCGCGCGGCAATTCGTTGCTGGCGGCTACCCAGGCCGCGCTTGCCGAATTGGTAGGCGCCTACGCCATAGGCGTAATCGCGGCGGATGATCCGGACCAACTTGTTTGCGCGCGGCGCGGCAGCCCGTTGCTGCTTGGAATCGGTATCAAGGAATTATTCATTGCGTCGGACATTTCCGCCCTGCTGCCGGTGACGCGCCAAGTCATTTATCTCGAGGAAGGCGATGTGGTCGAACTTGGGAGGCGTGGCTATCGGATTTTTGATGCCAGCGGGAAACAGGCGGAACGTTCCGTGCATGTCAGCGAACTGAGCAACGAGAGCGTTCAGCTGGGTGAATACCGCCATTACATGCAAAAGGAAATCCATGAACAGCCACAGGCCCTGGCAGATACGCTCGAATCGGTTTGCAACATCCAGTCGTTGGTGCCGGGCATTTTCGGGGCGGAAGCGGCGGCGACTTTTGCGGGCATCGACAGCATCCTGATCCTGGCATGCGGGACCAGTTATCATGCAGGGCTGGTGGCACGCTACTGGCTGGAGGAGATCGCGGGAATTCGCTGCAGTGTGGAAGTCGCCAGTGAATACCGCTACCGCACCAGCGTGCCGAATGTACATTCATTGGTCGTGGTGGTCTCGCAATCCGGAGAGACAGCCGACACACAGGCCGCGCTGAACCACGCCAAGGCGCAGGGCCATATCCATACGCTGGCGATCTGCAATGTTCCGGAAAGCGCGCTGGTGCGGCTATGCAAATTGCGCATGTTGACACGAGCCGGTCCGGAAATCGGCGTAGCTTCAACCAAGGCGTTTACCACGCAGCTTGCCGCGCTGTTCTTGCTGACGCTGGTTCTCGCCAAACAACGCGGGCGCGTGAATGAAGATAAGGAACAAAGACATCTGCACGAGTTGCGTCACCTGCCCAGCGCGGTGCAAAAGGTTCTCGAAATGGAACCGCAGATCGCCGATCTTGCCGCACAGTTAGCCAGTAAACATCACGCGCTTTTCCTCGGGCGAGGTATGCATTTTCCGATCGCTCTGGAAGGCGCACTCAAGCTCAAGGAAATTTCCTATGTCCATGCCGAAGCCTACCCGGCCGGAGAATTGAAACACGGTCCGCTGGCACTGGTTGACAAGTACATGCCCGTTATATCGGTCGCGCCGAACGATGCGCTTCTGGAGAAACTCAAATCCAATCTCCAGGAAGTGCGTGCTCGTGGCGGCGAGTTGTATGTGTTCGCCGACGCGAATACGCATATCCGCGAGGCGGACGGCATACATATCATTCAGATGCCCGAACATGCGGGTTACCTGAGTCCTATCCTGCACACCATCCCGTTGCAGTTGCTTGCTTATCACGTCGCGTTGCACAAGGGTACCGATGTGGACAAGCCGCGCAATCTTGCCAAGTCAGTCACGGTGGAGTGAACGATTTATAGCGCGGGTTGCTGCGGAGGGTAACCTGCATGCAGCAAGTTAAGCCAGAAGGGCGACCGAAGCCACAAATCATACAATCTTGCCAAGTCGGTCACGGTTGAAAGGACGGGTGCTGCAACAAGGCGCCCGCGAGATTTGCTTGCCTGAAAAAACAAACCCGCCTCCAGGCGGGTCTGAGGTGAGTCAAAGCAAACCAGGATTAAAAACCATATATGCCTGGGTGCGCCCCGGCCGCCATGAAGAACAATAATGGGATTGACAGCATCGTGTTGGTACGCGAAGCGAGGAAAGCGATGCGGCGAGCCCTGTTTTTCTCTTCATCGGTGGCCGGCTTCATGCCAAGGATCTTTTTCTGGTTGGGCCAGATCAAAACCCAGACGTTGAACAACATGATCGTGCCCAGCCAGGCGCCGATGCCGATAGGTACGTGGCCGGATTGTAGCGCGAACGCGCCGACAAAAAATGGCCCGAGCAAAGCCGCTCCCGCCAACCAAGTCACCAAAGCGGCCCAACGGAAATAGAACAGCGCGCGTGGTGCAACATGTTTGGTGATGCCTGCAGCCGTGCTGTCGGCAGCTGCTGCCTTGAGCGCCGCAACCTGGACAAAGTTGAAATAATAAAGCAGGCCTATCCACATGATGCCTGCCATGAAATGCAGCCAGCGCATGAGTGCCGGTACGTAGTCCATTTATATTCTCCTTAATGCTAAAGATGATCCGAAATATCCTGCGCCGAGATCATTTGGTCAGCGCGTGAGCAACGATATACAGCGCAATGGTTATAACGAATCCGGAAATGACGGTGCCCCACAATGAGTCCAGCGGATTTTTCATGATTATATGACCCCTTTATATGACTGAAGATGGTGGTAAGTGATGAATACCATACTGACGTACTGGGGTATAACTGTATAGCAATTTCAAACCTGCGGCAATAGACATAAGATCACGTACCGGGCAGCAATATCTGCGGAAAGATGCCTTCAGGCAAAGTAGAATTTATAGAACTCCCAAACAACAAGGCTTAGCAGCATCAGCATGACCAGCGCGAGCAAAGTGTTGTGACGTTGTTGCTGCTCAAGGATTTTTTGCAGCATTTCGGCGTTCTGATCGGTGGCGTTTTCGGACAAATAGCGGTGCAGAAGACGCGGCAACTGAGGCAATACGGTGGCATAGTTTGGCGCTTCGGTGCGCAATGATTTGAGGAACCCGCGCCAGCCCACCTGTTCGCTCATCCAGCGTTCCAGCCATGGCTTGGCGGTTTTCCACAAGTCCAGTTCCGGATCAAGTTGCAGACCCAGTCCTTCGATATTGAGCAGTGTTTTCTGCAGCAAGACCAATTGCGGCTGGACTTCGATCCCGAAGCGTCGCGAAGTCTGGAACAGGCGCAACAGCACGCGCCCGAATGAAACTTCGCGCAGCGGTTTGTCGAAGATCGGTTCGCAAACCGCGCGTATGGCTGTTTCAAGTTCATCCACGCGCGTTGCCATGGGAGCCCAGCCGGATTCTATATGCACCTCGGCAACGCGTTTGTAATCACGGCGGAAAAACGCGATGAAGTTTTGCGCAAGATAATGTTTGTCGGTGTCGGTCAACGTGCCCATGATACCGAAGTCCAGCGCGATATATTGGCCGTTTGCGGCAACCTGGACATTGCCCGGGTGCATGTCTGCGTGGAAAAATCCATCGCGAAAAACCTGTGTATAAAAAATTTCCACGCCGTTGCGGGCCAGTTTGGGAATGTCCACCCCGGCGTTTCGCAATTCATCTACCTGACTGACAGGAATGCCATACATGCGCTCCATCACCATCACCCCGGTGCTGCAATAATCCCAGTACATTTCAGGAACCAGCAGCAGCGGGGACGCTGCAAAGTTGCGCCTGAGCAGACTGGCGTTGGCAGCTTCACGCATCAAGTCAAGCTCGTCTTCAAGGTGCTTTTCAAATTCGGCGATAACCTGCCTGGGTTTGAGACGGCGACCGTCTGCCCACAATATCTCGATCAAATCGGCAGCCACTTTCAGCAGCGCAACGTCATGGGCAATGATGCTTCTGATGCCGGGACGCAGAATCTTGACGGCAACCTCTCGGCCATCCGGGAGTACCGCAAAGTGAACCTGCGCGACCGATGCGCTGGCGACTGGTACATGTTCAAATTTCAGGAATACCTCCCCCAAAGGCTTGCGATAAACGGTTTTCAAAATTTCGACAGCTTGCTCGGAGGGGAAAGGGGGAACCCGATCCTGCAACTTGGCAAGTTCATCGGCGATGTCGGCAGGAATCAAGTCGCGGCGCGTGGAAAGCATCTGTCCGAATTTGACAAAGATCGGACCGAGATCTTCTAGCGCTAACCGTAGTCTCATCGCACGCGGCGTGGAAGTGTTGCGCAGGAACAACAATAAGCTCAACGGGACTCGCATCCAGCGCAGCCTTTCATGCGCAAGAAAAAATTCGTCCAGCCCGAACCACAGCACCACATATATAATTTTGACCAAACGAAAAACGCGCATGCCTAAGGCTTATTGGCGGCAAGCAAACGGCCGATACGCAGTTCCAGGCGCGCCAAATCGTCGCGCAATATATCCACCTGTTGCAAGAATGAAGATATTTGCCGGGGTTTGGCCAAGACCGGAAGTTCCTCGGTCAGGTACTCGGAAGCTGCCTTCGACAGATTAATCGATGCTTCGCGCAACCCTTGCTGAACATTCTGTGCAGTGCCCACGATGCGCTCTGCCGCGATGTCGCCGGTCATGCCACTCAGGTCTTCGGCGGCATCCCAGCGCAGGTTGCGCGAAAGAAAAAAGATTTCCGACAGCAACCCCGGGTCTCCCTCACTGTGAATCTCGTTGTGAGCCGCATCGTCGTGCAAAGCGAGACGCGGCAATAGTGAAAGAGGAATCTTGCACACCGCATCGGCTTGGGAGGATGCGCCAGCATGGCGCAGCGAGCCATCCTGCTGAATGGTGTAGGCCATTGAAAACGGAGCAATCTCAAACTTTGCCGTCATACCCGAGAAGGGAGCGAGCCGAAGCAACGCCCAACTATTCTGCCTGAGCAGGTGGTTCAGTGCCACGGCTGAAGTATGGGCAATCATGCGCAATTATTGCCGCCCGAACGGGCGCGCCCATGATGGCAAGCCAGCCATCATCAGGACGAACAGATGATCTGGCGTTTGCCCGTTATTTTGCGCAGTTTCCAAACGGTCCTTTCCCCGAATATGCGCCATCGACAACACAAAAGATTGCGTCATGAGCTTCCCATGGTTTGAGTAAATCAAGGCGGGGTAAAGTATAGCATTGGTACATGCATGTGTAATCGCGGAAGCACGGTCCGGCATCCCGGCACAAGTCTTGCCAGGGAATCATTAATTTTTGCAAGGTAGTGTTATCGTCTTCCCGTCAACCGCAAAAACACCCATCCCTTGATGGTGTAACGTCCGCGGCTGCTTTTGCATCGGGTCTCCATGCCTGAAGAATCTCAAGGACAAAAAATTGTATTTGGCAACCATTTTTGCGTCGGCAACCTCGCATTCCAGATTTGCACAGCACTCGTCGCCAAGCGGTGTCCGGAAAAGTTTCCGGTGCCAACCACCTCATTCACGAGCCGCCCGGTCGGAATATTGATCGCGCACTCCTTATGCGCATGCAAAATATCAAAGAGTAGTTACGGTTGATGACCACGCATCCCACCAGGGCGGTCCAAACGCGAGCATGGTATGCCTGGACATGGTCATGATGTTTGTCCTCGCCGACTGTCGTAACCAAGACCACGAGTCCAGGTTCGAGCGGGCGATAGACCTTGGATAATGGAAAAGACCCTTTCGACATGTTCGCCCCCGTTGGTCGGCAATACACTGACCGTATCCGCCCCTGCGCCGGTTTGTCAAAACGGCGACTCGCACATAAAGGTGAGTGGCTCCCCGCTGAGCGGGTGCGTGAAGGCAAGCAGGCGGGAGTGAAGCAGCAACCGGCCCGCATTGGCTCCGGCGCGCGTCCCATACAATCTGTCGCCCAAAATCGGATGGCCGATGGCCGACATGTGTATGCGTAACTGGTGGGTGCGGCCGGTTACCGGTTCCAGCTCGACTCGGCTGGTATTCATGACCGAGTCTTGCGCAAGCACGCGATAGCGTGTCAGCGAGCATTTGCCCCCGAGAATATCTACCATTTGCTTGGGGCGATTCGGCCAGTCCGACCTAAGGGGCAGATCCACCTCGCCAGCGCTTGTCTCGACTTGTCCCGATACAATCGCCACATAGCATTTTTTTACCATGCGTTCGCGGAACATAAAAGAAAACCGGCGGTGCAGATCTGCCCCCCGGGCAAACACCAGCAGGCCGGATGTGCACAGGTCCAGACGGTGTACGCAGAACGCATCCGGAAACTCGTTGCGCACCCTGGTAAACAGGCTATCCGCCCTATCAGCTCCCCTGCCAGGGACAGAAAGCAATCCGGCAGGTTTATTTACCATTAAAAATGCATCGTCACGATAGACCAGGTCTAGCGCGAGGTTGAGCGGCGGGTTGTAGGCCAACCGAGTCATGGTGCGATTGGAAGTTGCATGGACTGAGGATGCGTAGCGCCATTCACAATCTTCTTATGTACACGGATACTGCTTCGGAATTTGCGCGGAATACCAGCGCAGCTTCATCTGCCTTGTCGACGGCGAAAGGATGAGATCGAGAACTCGACCACTTCAGTGGGATGTTCGGAAAACGATTGTCCCAAACTGATGGAACCGTTTCCCTTCAAGGAAATTTCCTCGCGTGTGATGTGCACCACGCTGCCGTCACTGAAGCGTATATAGGTTCCGTTGGTGCTTTGGTCGGCAATGATGAATTTTCCGAAGCGCAGTTCGATATTGATATGCAGGCGCGAAGCAAGGTCGCTCCGCACGACAATGTCGCAGGCTTCATCACGCCCCAAAACTGCGCTTTTGTGTTCCTTGTTCACCCTGGAGGTCTGGTCGCGATATCGCAACAGCATCTCTTCATCGGTGTCGGGAGGCTTGCGGTATGCGGGTATGCCGAAACGAGTGCTCATCGTGTCTTCCCGTTCACAGAACACCTGGTATACCTCATGATATTCCTGTTTGCCTTTGAATTCTGCGCGCAGGATTTGACGCATCCTGCTTCTTAATTCGGGAGACAAGGCGGCATATACTTCCTGGGTCGCCATGATTTGGCCTGCCCTGGTTATGGAGGCGACGCGGGCCGCGACATTGACCGTGTTGCCGAATACATCGTCTGATTCAAGGATCACATCGCCGAAATTGAACCCGATGCGGATATGGATCGGGAAATCCTCCAACGGTTGGTCATTCCCCACGGCCGAATGCATGGCGCAAGCCGCATGGAAGGCGGCTTCAGCACTCGGGAAAGTGACCATGATCTCATCGCCTATTGTCTTGACCAGCCTTCCCTGATACGTGGAGATTTTACCGGTCATCGTGCCGATGCAACGCGAGATGATTTTGCGCGCCGAATCGTCGCCAAGCTTTTCATAGAGCGCCGTACTGCCGCAGATATCAGCAAACAGGATTGCGAGCTTTTCTAATTGCTGTGCCATTCTGATCGTTCAGGCGGTGTGGTGGTTCGGTAAATGTATTTGTTAAGACGTGTTTGCATCAGTACATTAGAATTTGTAACCACGATGCACCGCTACCACACCGCCTGTCATGTTGAAGTACTCGACCCTTTCCAGCCCTGCGTCCTCCATCATTCTTTTAAGTTCTGCCTGACCCGGATGCATGCGGATTGATTCTGCGAGGTAACGATAGCTAGCGGCATCATTGGCGATTATTTGGCCCAATTTCGGCAGCAGTTTGAACGAGTAGGCATCGTAGATTCTTTCCATCGGTTTGGCCACCTTGGAAAATTCCAGCACGACCAAGCATCCGCCCGGGATGAGCACGCGCTGCATTTCGCGCAGTGCGATGTCCTTGTGCGTGACGTTGCGCAGGCCGAAAGCGATGCTGACACAGTCAAAATAGTTCTCCGGAAACGGCAGGCGCTCGGCATCGCATTGCGTGACCGGCGTTGCGTAGCCTTCGTCGAGCAAACGGTCGCGTCCGACATGAAGCATGGCGTTGTTGATGTCGGTGAGCACAACCTGCCCGCTTCTGCCGACCTTTTTGAGGAACAGTCGCGACAGGTCCGCAGAGCCGCCCGCCACATCCAGAACACGCTGACCCGTTCGAACGCCGCTGATATCGGCCGCAAAACGCTTCCAGATGCGGTGCAGGCCAACAGACATCAGGTCGTTCATCAAGTCGTACTTGCCGGCTACCGAGGTGAATACGCCGGCTACGCGTTTGGCTTTTTCCTCTTCTGTGACGGTCTCGAAACCAAAGTGTGTATCAGTCATTCTCTATGCCCTTATGGGTGGGTCGTGCAAAGGTGCCCAGGATTCTACCTTGTCGGCACGCGCGAAGCACCCGCTTCTTTCATCCGCTGAAGATATTCCTGCATAAGCTCGCCCTGATTCTTGCCCAGGTGCCGGAGATATGCCCATGAGTAAAGGCCGCTGTCGTGTCCGTCATCGAACATGATCTTGACGGCATAGCTGCCCACCGGTTCCACTCCGAGCACATTTACGTCTCGTTTGCCGGTTTGCAGCACTTCCTGCCCCGGACCATGGCCGCGCACTTCCGCCGAGGGCGAATGCGTGCGCAGGAACTCATAGGACAAGCGATAGCGCGGGCCGCCGGCAAAAGTGATTTCCAGTTCGCGCGATTGCAGGTGCAGCGTGATTTCGTCAGGTTGTTCCATCATGGATTACAGCGATCTGATCTTGTCCAACAACGCGGTTGTTGAGCGCTGGTGCAAAAAAGGGATACTGTGAACCGCACCTCCCCATTCTTGCACTTCCTTTGCACCGACGATTTTCTCGATCGACCAGTCGCCTCCCTTTGCCAATACGTCGGGGCGGCAGGCGAGGATCAGTTTTAATGGGGTGTCTTCGTCGAACATTACCACCAGACTGACCGATTCCAGCGCGGCAAGCACCATCATGCGGTCCTGTTCGCCGTTGATCGGGCGATCATCACCCTTGCCCTGCCGTTTCACCGAGGCATCGCTGTTCACACCTACGATAAGCGCGGCGCCAAGCGCGCGGGCCTGGGCAAGGTAAGTCACGTGTCCGCGATGCAGCACGTCGAAGCAGCCGTTGGTGAATACAACGGGCCGCGGCAATGCGGCAGTCCGTTCGGCAAGATTGCCGTCCGTGCAAATTTTGTTTTCGAATGCGGGAGCGGAATACATTCAATCCATATATTCAAAAAGTCTGACCACGCGGTGTACGCCTTGTGTGGTGCTGGCGACATCGGATGCCGCATCGGCCTCATCATGTTTGACCAGGCCCATCAAATATACCGTGCCATTTTCGGTAACGACTTTGATGTGGTCTGCGTAGAAGCGACTGTCGTTAACAAATCTCAGCTTCACGTTCGAGGTAATCAGCGCATCGTTGCTGCGCGACACCAGCGAGCTGGAGCTGGAAATCGCCAGCTCGTTGTATACAACTTGCACTTTATCGATGGCGGAGACGATACCCTCTATCTCCGTTTTGGTTTTCTCGTCCGGTACTTCTCCGCTGATCAACACGTCGTGATTGTAGCTTGTCACATTGACATGCATCACGCTTTTGAGTCGCTTGTCTATACTTTCAGCGGCCCCCGTTTCGATCGTCTGATCGTCAAAGATCGCGTCCTTGGTGCGGCGATCCTGTGCCAGCATCACGCCCGCGCCCACACCTGTTGCAACGACCGGAAAACAGCCCTGCAGCGTACCGGACAACAGTACGGACACTAGCAAGGCAACCAGCCTCACTGTCATTCACCCAATAGCAGATAGTCAATGATATCGCACAGGCAATGCAAGGTCAGCAAATGCACTTCTTGGATGCGCGCAGTAATTTGCGCATCCACGCAAATCAGCACATCGTCGGAACGCAGCAAGCGGGCCATTTCTCCGCCATCACGACCGGTCAGCGCGACCACGCGCATGTCGCGTTCGTGGGCCGCACGGATCGAAGCCACCACATTCGGGGAATTCCCGCTGGTGGAGATCGCCAGGAGGCTGTCACCGGGCAGGCCCAGAGCGCGCACCTGCTTGGAGAATACCTGGTTGTAGTCATAGTCGTTGGCGATCGATGTAAGCACCGAACTATCGGTAGTCAATGCGATGCACGCAAGACCGGGACGCTCCTTTTCAAAGCGGTTAAGAAGTTCCGCCGCAAAATGCTGGGCATCGGCTGCGGAACCTCCATTGCCGCAACACATGATCTTGCCGTCGTTGGTGACACAGTCGAAAAAAATCTGGGCGCTTCTTGCGATTGGCTGTGCCAGACCTTCCTTCACTTTCAGCTTGAGGTCGGCGCTGTCCTTGAAATGCTTGATGATGCGTTTATTGATGTCCATGTACCTGCCTCCAGAGATCCGTTTTCCGATGCACTATCAGAGTCATGCATGCCCGGCTATTCCAGTTGCCGACGACGAGACTGCGGATATTAACCGAATCATGCGTCGAACGCATTTTTGAGCCAATGCAATTGTTCTCCACGCGTATCGTCTAGCAGCACGGCATCGAAACGGCATTGCGGGACACGTGCAAGGCCTGCGAGATACTGCTGCGCAGTATGGATGATGCGTTTTTGCTTGTGTGCATCGATACTTGCCGCTGCTCCGCCATAGCCGGCATGTCGCCGCAGTCGGACTTCGACGAACACTACAATCGCTCCATCCTGCATGATCAAGTCTATCTCTCCAAAGCGACTGCGATAATTTTGCGTGATCAACTTCAAACCCTGTTGCTGCAGGTATTGCGCAGCAAGCTGCTCGGCCTCGGCGCCAAGGGGGGTCATGGAGTGTTGATCGCCTGGTTAGGGAATATTTGCGTTGTAGGGGGTGCGGGGGTGTCACCCGGCTGGGCTTGACCTTGTGCAAACACGGCTTGAATCGCCGTATGCTGGAAGGTGTGACCATTCAGCTGAATCTGGCCGGTCACGCCGTCCAGCGGCAGGGCGGTATGGATTCTGTCTGCAAGGATCAATTGAATCAGCCGGAAAGCGTCAATTCCCAGCGCGTATAGGCGTTCACTTTGTGCCGAAAGCGGCGGGTTGGCCCGCGGATAGACCATCACGGCAGGATGGTCGGGCTGCAACAGCCAGGGCATATCGACAAAGTGGATCCCGTTCAGGTCATAATTGGTAAGGGTGTTGTCGTTGCCTACAAATATCTGCGAGGTCGCGTAGATCGGCAATTTGTTCGGAAGGTAAGGACGGATCAGACGCGCCTTCGCGGCGTCGACCGCAAGAAATACCATCGTGTCGGTTATGTTTGAGATATCCGCAAACACCGATGTATCGTCGTTGTATTCGATCTCGCGCAGTATGCCTCTGTCCTGACCGGACCATTCCTCCTCAAATGCGGATTGCAGACGCTGGGATACCGGCGTGTGCGTGGTGATGATGATGGCCTGGTGCAGGTTCTGCAGTTTTGCCAGTTGTGCCACTTGCCTTGCCTCCGCTTCTACTGCCAGGCCAAAAAAATACAACTTTTGTGCAAATTGGCCTTCGACGGTATTCAAAGCCAATGTCGGTACAGGGATATCCGGTTGTGCCGCCAGCGCGGCCACGCCGTTGCGGGTCAGCGGACCTACCACCGCTTTTGCGCCGTTGGCGATGGCTTGGCGATAAGCGGTAACGACGCTGTTGTTCTCGTCAAAATCACTATATACCCGTATTGGCAATATCAGCCGTTTGGGATTGACCGCCGCCATAAAACCCTGCTGCACATCATTGGCCGCGGAGCCAAATATCGGTGAATGTAGCGGCAGCAACAGCGCGATATGCGGAAAAGGCGTCACAGTGGGGAGCACGGGTGGCGGAGGAACGGCCTCGCTTGGCATAATGGCTGAGGGTGCTTCGCCTGGTGGTGCCGGAGGCGCGGGCACTTCACCGCCAACCGGAGGGGCCGCGGGCTGTATCGCCTCTTCTGCAGCAGGAGCGGGTTTCTCGATTTCCGGTTTGAGCGGCACGGTGCAAGCGTATAGTGCGAACAAGGTCAGGAATAAGGGGATTACACGTTGCATAGCGAAAATCCGCAAAAGTTGGAACCGGCATTATATGTAGTTGCCACCCCGATAGGAAATCTGCGTGACATTACCCTGCGCGCGCTGGAAGTCCTGGCGGCCGCAGATGTGATTGCTGCCGAGGATACACGCAACACCGCCCAGTTGTTGTCCCGACACGGTATCACCGCGAACAGGCTGATTGCGCTACATCAGCACAACGAAAGGGGTGCTGCCGACAAAGTGATTGCGCGATTGCAATCCGGACAAAGCGTAGCGTTTGTCAGTGATGCGGGAACGCCCTCTGTCAGTGACCCCGGTGCGTTGCTGGTGCAAGCGGTTCGGACGGCAGGCTTGCGCGTTATTCCCATCCCCGGGGCGAACGCCGCCATGGCGGCCCTGTCTGCGGCCGGTTTGAGCGAACCGCATTTTTTGTTCTATGGGTTCTTGCCTAACAAGTCCGCTGCCCGGCGCGCGGCGCTTCAAGCTTTGATCGGCTACCCCTGCACGCTGGTTTTTTACGAAGCGCCGCATCGAATCGTCGAATGCGTTGCAGATCTGTGCGCCGTACTGGGAGGGGAAAGGCAGATTGTGCTGGCGCGCGAAATCACCAAGCAGTTCGAGACGATACATGTCTGCGCACTGCGCGATGCCGAAGCTTGGCTGCAATCCGACAGCAACCAGCAGCGCGGTGAATTCGTCGTTCTGGTATCCGGCGCTTCCCCGCAACCAGGGCTGTCCATGGAGACTCTCAATACGCTGTCCCAGTTGCTTGATGAACTACCGCTCAAGCAGGCGGTGCGTCTCGCCGCAAAGATCACGGGGGCGAGCCGAAACGAACTTTACCAGCACGCGTTGCAAATCAAAAACCCTGCATGATTTAAGGTAATCGACACATCCTGTTTTACTTTCAAACAATCGTTTGATACAGTGGTTCGGCGATTCGGGATTCTCGTCATTCCGCGTAGACAAGAACACCGCGCACATTGGACGAGCGTGTAGCGGAATTCGCCTGAACGCCCGTGCTTCGCACTTTTGTGAATGCGATGATAGATCTGCCTTTGGCGGGCATCGCTTTGCGCCGGCAATTGGCCAAGCCGATAAAGGAACGTGAATTTGCCGCCCTTTTCCGCCAGCACACTGCTCGCCCGCGAGGATGAATTACATTTAAAAATCTTATAGAGATGCCCAACATGACGACTCCAATCAAGCCCATCCTTATTTCTTTCTTATTGATGACCGCTGCACTGGCTGGTTGCGGCGGCAGCGATAAATCAGCAGGCCCCGGTGCCGGCATGGCTTTGCCCCCGCCCGAGGTAGAGGTAATAACCGTCGTTCCGGGCAAGGCTACGCTCACCCAGGATCTGCCCGGGCGTCTCGAGGCATACCGCACCGCACAGGTGCGCGCGCGGGTCGAGGGAGTGATCGAGAAAAGGTTGTTTCATGAAGGCAGCGATGTGAAAGCGGGCGATTCGCTTTTTCAGATCGACGCGCGCATCTATAAGGCCGCAGCCGCAGCCGCCAAGGAAGATCTGGCGGTCGCGCGCCAAAACGTAGAAAGATACAAGCCATTGCTGGAGATCAATGCAATCAGCAAGCAGGAATATGACCTTGCCGTGGCCAAAGTCAAGCAGGCCGAAGATGCTTCGACGCGCGCCAATGAAGATCTGTCGTACACCACCGTTCCCGCATCCATTTCAGGCCGCATAGGCCGTGCTCTGGTCACCGAGGGGGCGCTGGTCGGCAAGGGGGAGGCGACGCTGTTGGCGACCATCGAGCAGATCGATCCCATCTATGTCAACTTCACGGAATCCGGATCCGATCTGTTGCGCCTGAAGCAGGCGATCAAGTCAGGCAAACTCAAACGGTCCGCATCCGCCAAGGTGGAATTGCTGCAGGAAGACGGAAGTGTTTATCCGCTGCCCGGCAGAATCTTTTTTACGGATTTGGCCGTTGATCCGGGCACGGGATCGGTTTCCCTGCGTGCAGAATTCCCCAATCCCAAGCACGAATTGCTGCCCGGCATGTTCGTGCGCGTCCGTTTTCCGGAAGCGCTTGCTGAAAACGTCATCCGCATCCCCCAGCGCGCGGTACAAATCGGACCGCAGGGCCAGTTTGTAATGTTGGTGGGTGCCGAGGACAAGGTCATTCCTACACCGGTAAGAGTCGGGGACATGGCCAACGAAGATTTTATCATTGAAGAAGGCCTCAAAGAAGGCGAGCGAGTCATCGTGAACGGTTTGCAAAAAGCGCGACCCGGTTCTGCAGTAAAACCGCTGCCGCTGTCCGAGGACAAATCGTCCCCGGCATCCGCCAACGCCAAACCGTAAGGCTTTCACATGTTTGCGAAATTCTTCATCGACCGTCCGATCTTCGCTTGGGTTATCGCGCTGATCATTTTGCTGGGAGGCACCTTGGCATTGAAAAATTTGCCGGTTTCCCAATACCCGTCGGTTGCGCCTCCCGCATTGTCCATTACCGTCAATTATCCGGGAGCATCGGCACAGGTCGTCGAAGAAACGGCGATCGCGCTGCTGGAGCAGGAAATGAACGGCATAGAACACTTGCTCTATATGGAATCGTCATCAGAACTGGGGACCGGAAGCATCACGTTGACGTTTGAAGCGGGATCGAATCTTGATCTGGCCTCGGTCGAAGCGCAGAATCGCGTCAAGCGCGCGGAAGTGCGTTTGCCCGACGAGGTACGCCGCCTGGGCATCACCGTGACCAAATCGGCGCGCAATTACGTGATGTTCGTTGCTCTGTTTTCTCCGGACAAGAGTCTCAACGATGTCGCGCTGGGCAGCTTTGCCACCGCCAATGTGCTTGACAGTATCCAGCGTGTGCCGGGGGTCGGCGAAGCGTTGCTGTTCGGTACCGAATATTCGATGCGATTGTGGCTGAAGATGGATAAGCTGCACAGCTACAGTATTTCTCCGGCGGATGTGGCCAACGCAGTGCGTGCGCAAAATTCTGAACTGGCCACCGGCGAACTCGGGCAATTGCCGTCGGCGCCAGGCCAGCAACTGAATGCAGTCATCGTCACCAAAAGCAGATTGTCCACGCCAGAGGAATTCGGCAACGTCATCGTGCGCACAAATCCAGACGGCTCCACGCTTCGGGTAAAAGACGTGGCGCGCGTGGAACTCGGCGCACAGGACTACAACAGGGCGGCACGCATCGACGGGCAACCGACCGCCGCGATCGCAATTCGTTTGACGCCCGGCGCAAATGCGCTGGAAACGGTAAAAAGCGTCAAGGCCAAGATGACGGAACTGTCCAGGTTTTTCCCCAAGAGCATCAGCTGGGCAGTGCCCTACGACACTTCCAAGTTCATCGATATTTCCATCAGGGAAATTTTGAAGAGCCTGACCGAGGCATTGCTTCTGGTGGTGCTGGTGATGTACCTGTTCCTGGGGAATTGGCGCGCGACTTTGATCCCGGCCATCGTCATTCCGATCGCACTGGTCGGCGCATTGGTCGGATTGTATTTGCTCGGTTTTTCGATCAATGTGCTGACACTGTTCGCGATGGTATTGGCGATCGGTATCGTGGTGGACGATGCCATTGTGGTGGTGGAAAACGTCGAGCGCATCATGACCTCGGAAGGATTGTCACCGCGCGATGCTACGCGCAAGGCGATGGACCAGCTCGTGGCCGCGATCATTGCGATCTCCCTGGTGCTCATGGCGGTGTTTATACCGATGGCGTTCTTCCCGGGGTCCACGGGCGCGATCTACCGCCAGTTTGCCGTTACGCTGGTGCTGACCATGATGTTCTCGGCGTTGATGGCGTTTACGCTTACACCGGCACTTTGCGCGAGCTTGCTCAAGCACTCACCCGGCAAGGCGCTCTTGCCGACGAAAGGACCGCTCGGCTGGTTCAACCGGGTTTTTGCGCGTACCACAACGAATTACACATCCGCCGTTGGCAGGATCGTAAAGAAGGCCTCACGCTATTTGCTGGTCTATGCGGCAATATTTATCGCGATGGGATGGTTGTTCAGCAAACTGCCCGGCAGCTTCTTGCCGGCAGAGGATCAGGGATATTTCATCAACGTCGTCCAGCTTCCCCCGGGTGCAACGCAAGGGCGCACTCTCGACGTGTTGTCGCGCGTGGAAAACTATTACCTCGGGCAAAAGGAAGTTGAACATGTGATCGGCGTGGCGGGGTTCTCATTCGTGGGGCGCGGACAGAATGTAGGAATCGTATTTGTAACCCTCAAACCCTGGGATGAACGAAAAGCGGAAGGCAGTTCCTCGGTCGCGCTGGTGCGCAAAGCCAACATGGCGTTGTTCATGATCAAGCAGGCGATGATCTTTGCCGTCAATCCGCCGCCCATCCCGGAGTTGGCGGCACTGGGCGGCTTCGATTTTCGCCTGCAGGACCGCGGCGGGGTAGGCCGTGAAAAGTTACTGGAAGCGCGCAATATGGCATTGGGCATGGCAGCGCAAAACCCGGTGCTGGCGGGAGTGCGGCCCGAAGGCCAGGAAGCAAGCCCGCAACTTCTGCTTGATATCGACCGGTTGAAGGCAGAAACCCTGGGTGTTTCCATCGCGGATCTCAATGACACGTTGCAATCCACGTTGGGGGTTTCCTATATCAACGATTTCACGCGACAGGGACGCACGCTGCGCGTGCAAATGCAGGCAGAACCCGGCACACGGCGCACTCCCCGAGATATTCTGCGGCTGTCGATACGCAATGACAAAGGCGACATGGTTCCGCTATCGGAACTTGCAAAAGCGCACTGGACGGCGGGATCGCCCAAACTGGACCGGTACAACGGATTGTCCGCCATGAAGATCGCGGGCGGGCCGGCTCCGGGGCATAGCAGCGGAGAGGCCGCTGCAGCAATGGAGCAGATTGCGCTTAAACTGCCGCAGGGTATCGGTTATGAATGGTCGGGCACTTCATTTGAAGAGCGGCAATCCGGAACACAAGCGCCCATGTTGTTCGCCCTTTCGTTAATCATTGTGTTCCTGTGCCTCGCTGCGTTGTATGAAAGCTGGTCGATCCCGTTTGCGGTGCTGCTGGTCGTGCCACTGGGCGTATTCGGCTCGGTGCTGGCAGTCACGATGCGCGGCCTGCCGGATGATGTCTATTTTAAAGTGGGCCTGATCGCGATCATCGGCTTGTCATCCAAGAACGCCATCCTGATCATCGAATTCGCGCGCAGACTGCAGGATGGGGGCATGAGTGCGATCGAAGCCACGCTGGAAGCATGCCGACTGCGTTTCCGGCCGATCCTGATGACGTCGATCGCATTCATCGCGGGGGTATCGCCATTGGCATTCTCTGTCGGGGCGGGAGCGCAAAGCCGCCATGCGATCGGAACCGGCGTGATGGGCGGAATGACGGCCGTGACCTTGCTGGCGGTATTTCTGGTGCCCGTGTTTTTCGTGGTGGTACGACGCATCTTTCCGGGACATGCGCGGACTGCCGAGGTGCATGGGGAGGGCCGCCATGATTAGTCAATACAAATTATCGGTACTGATGGTTCTGTTGGCCATGCTGGAAGGGTGTTCCCAGATGCCGAAATACGAGCGTCCAAGCCCGCCGGTCCCGGTTGAATGGCCGGACAGTGTGAAGCTGAAAACCTCGACAGAGCTTATGCCCGCCGACTGGCGGCAGTATTTTACCGACCCGCGATTGCAGGCATTGATCGCTGTCGCGCTGGAAGACAACCGGGATCTGCGCATCGCCACCGCGCGCATCGCCGAAGCACGCGCGCAATACGGCATTCAGTCCGCCGATCGCCTGCCCAATATCAATGTGGTAGGCTCGCACACTGCCTCAAAGACGCCGGCCAGCGCTTTGGGCTCCACGACCGATCTGAACGTTCAGCGTTTCGACGCGAACTTGACCCTGGTGTCATACGAACTGGATTTCTGGGGTCGCGTCAGCAGCCTGAGTGCGTCCGCCAAGGCGAGTTATTTCGCCACAGAATCCGCGCAACAGGCGTTTCGGTTGTCTCTGATCGCCGATGTGGCGAATGCCTACCTGACGCTGCTGGAATTGGAGGAACGGACCCAACTTGCAGACGACACCGTCAAAACACGCGCCGAATCAAGAAATTTGTTATTGCGCCGCCGGGAGGTCGGTTTGACCAGCGATACGGACTATTTGCAGGCTGAAGGCGCGTATCAGGGCGCGCTGGGTGCGCTGGCGGATCTGCAACAACAGCGGGCCGCCGCTGAAAATTACCTCAACCTTCTGTTGGGGAAACCGATGTCGGAGATCAAAGATTTGCCTGCTGGCCGCAGCCTCCGCGAACAAATTATCAGCTCGGACAAGTTTGCAGGATTGCCCGCAGAGGTGCTGCTACGCCGCCCCGACGTGATTGCCGCCGAGCAGCAATTGATCGCGGCGAATGCCGATATCGGCGCCGCACGGGCCGCATTTTTTCCGAACATCTCGTTGACCGGCACTTTGGGTACTGCCAGCGGCAGCTTGTCCGGGCTGTTTAAATCGGGCAATGGGGCATGGAGTTATCAGCCCTCCATCATATTCCCGCTGTTCGATGCAGGGCGAAATTCCGCCAACCTGGATCTGGCCAATGCACGCAAGGTGGTCGCCGTTGCAGAGTATGAAAAGACCATACAGCAGGCGTTCCGCGAGGTCGCGGACCTGCTGAGCGCTCGCGACAAACTCGCGGCACAACTTGACGCCATTCAAGCCAATGCCGAAGCCCAGAGACAACTGCTGCGCCTGGAAGAGGCGCGCTATCAGGCGGGTGTCGTCAGTCATCTTGAGGTTCTGGATGCACAACGCGCAGCCTTTGTCACCTCGGATAGGGAAATACAGGTGCGGCGTCTGGAGCTGAGTGCGGCAACGCAGCTGTACAAGGCATTGGCCGGCGAAGCCAACGATTCAGGGGAAGTCACCAGGCAGGAGGGCACCAACAAATGATGAGCGAAATGGAAATCAAGACCGCGAGCGAGCAAACCCGCAAACGACTGCTCGATGCGGCGCGCGAGGTGTTTTCGCAACACAGTTTTCATGGCGCGACAGTCAGGGAAATCTGCCGTCTCGCGGATGCAAACGTTGCGGCGGTGAATTATCATTTCGGCAGCAAGGATGGATTGCTTGCCGAAGCGTTGAACTTTGCGCCGCTCGCCGCTTTGCAGAAAGCCAATGCCCTGGCTTCCGCATGCCCGAAGACACGTTTGCGCCTGTTCCTGCGTGATTTCATGCTGATGCTGCTGGACGAAAAGAATCCGTCCTCGCAATGCAGGATCATGGTGCGCGAACTGGCCGATCCCACCCCGGCTCTGGACAAGATCGTGCGCGAGGCG
>DATKAK010000039.1:0-8040 GCA_035498295.1 Gallionella sp.
GTGCGCTTCCGCGTCTTCGGGCATCAGTTCGGCCGCCTTCTTGAATGCGGCCAATGCGTCCTTGCCCTGCATCTGCAGGATGCCGCCCAGCAGTTTCCAGCCGAAGCCAAAGCCCGGGTATTGCTGCAGCAGGCTGCGCACGCCGCTTTCCGCTTCCGCGTAGCGGCGAGTGTTATATAGCGCAAGCAAAACGTTCACGTCAGCAGCGTGCGGCTGGGTTTGATTAGCAACGGGCTTTTTCACGGATCGGGATTCGTTTCTGATGGAAAACAGGATTACTCCGCTCATAGGTTCCATAGACATTGCAACTATGAAACTCGCCAGATAAAGAAGGGCCTGTGCGATTGAAGGAATTACTTCCACTTATAAATCGGTCCGCTCCACGGTCATGCAGGCTCCGTGGATAAAGCAGTATTGGGTTGGTATCAATAGCCAAAAATTGAAACAAGCCTTCCAAACCTCTCTTGATATAGTGACTCCACATCTTCACCGATGCCAGCCAGCGACTGGGCAATTCTTCCTTCTCCAACGAATGAAGCATTATTCGGCAAATCTACATATATCCTTTTTCTACCCTGTCTCTTTTCCTCTACTTCGAATTTCTTAGCTTTTTCAAGCGTGCAGTTATTGACAGCCATCTGTATCCTGGAATCTTCAGGCTCCTCCCCAAGGAAGCTGATGACACGCTTCAATGTATTAGCGGTATCCATACGCAAGTCTTCATATTTGATAAATATATGGGGCAATCTATTCGCTGAATTCAACCAACTCGCCAAATGTTCGGGCCAACTTCCCATCTTCATTTGGCGCCAACGAGGCACGCCGAGGTCGTTAATAAACGACAATGCGAACTTCCTCAAACTATCCGGATTCCCATCCACTCCAAGGTACCTCGCGTTGCTTAACAAAACATCTCTAGGGTTGCGCAGAATATAAATATATCCAGTCGTGACTTCGGCATACGGATGATCTGCAGTCAGACAGAAATGCGTCTTGACAAGCACTCGACTGTCCTCATTAGGTACTAGAGATTTGTTTTGTTTCAATATCTGATGAATGTCCGGAATCTTTCCCGCTATCTCCTCACTATTTTGCGACTTACCATAAAGGTAAGTATGCAAAAGCATTCGAGCAAAAGTATTACCGGATTTAGGATACGACGCCAACCATACGACTTTCATTATTTATTCCTCACGCGCGCAACCTATTATCTATGCAGGTTGTTGATGTTCATTTTGAATTGCGCAACCTGTAATTCATATGCCCATTAGTTTCGTCTTTCGCTTGCTTGAATTGATAGCAGGGGAAAGTCCAGCAGCTTCTGGCCAAACCATAACCCGGGCCGTGTTTCATTATTGCTTTTGCAACCAGCGCTCGAACATTTCTTCGTAAGCATTCTCCATGCTCGCAGCCAAGCCTTTCGCATCGCACAATGGACTCGATGCCATCCGCTCGCGCTGCGCATATCGAAGCGACTTGCGCTGTTCCGCGTCACGGGCAAGGGAGACCGCCCGGTCGATATATTCAGCTTCGCTTCGAACCGCCCACTCGGTGTGTCCGAGCGCTCCCACTATTGCGGCAGTGGCTCGCGATGCGACGCGGTCGCCCTGCAATGCGATGACCGGCACCGCCATCCATAGCGCATCGAAAGTCGTGGTGACCCCGCCCATCGCGCCGACCGGATCGAGAGCGATATCCAGACGGTCGTAATAGGCCATGTGCCCGTGCCAATTCGGCGTTGCGCTGCGATCCTGAAGTTCGATTTGCCCAGGCTGGATGCCATGACCGCCCATCACCTCCAGGATGCGCTGCCGGTTCCCCGCATCATTCAGTTCCTTGGCCTTCAGCAACAGCCGTCCTTCCGGAAGGGCATGAAGCACCCTGGCCCAAAGCGCCAGCGTCGCGGGGGTCAGTTTACCCAGATTATTGAAGCTGCCAATCCATACGTTGCCATCCGGGTCCGGCCGCCAAGCCGGAACTGGCGCGTCCTTGCCGTCATAACTCCAGGAGATGCGCGGCAAGCGCCAGACCTGTTCGCTGAAGTGGCTGTCCATTTCAGGAGGGGACAAGATCGGGTCGCCGATCCAGTAATCCATTTCTGTCAGCCCGGTACTGGCGAAATATCCCAGATAATAGGCCTGTACCGGAGCGGCGCGCCGAGCAAAAACACCGAGGCGGTTGTTCGAAGAGTGACCGGACAGATCGATCAAGATATCGATGCCGTCCGCTTCGATCCGATCCCGGATTGAAGCATCGGGGATCCCCGCAACCGGAACCCAGTGATCGACCATGCCCTGCAAGCGTTCCGTGACGGCATCGCGGACACCCTGGGTGGGATAGGCAAAGATTTCTATCCGCGCACGATCATGGTGGGCAAAAAGCTGTTCGATGAAATAGCTCACAGCGTGCTGGCGAAAATCTCCCGACACGTAGCCCACCCTGAGCCGCCTGCCCGCAAGCGGTCGGCGCTGGAAGATCCTTTGGCGCGCCGCTTGGCGTTCCGGAGCGGGCACACAAGCCTGTTCCCAGTTGCGTGCCATGGCCAAATATTCCTGGGGATCGATCAAAGCGTTGTAGCTATAGAGGAACAGCAAGTTGCTGTATGCCTCCGCGAAATCCGGCTTGAATTTCAGAGCGCTTCGATAACTGTCCAAAGCGGCATCCAGCCGGCCCAGATCCTTAAGGACACCGCCCACATTATTGTATGCCTCTGCAAAATCGGGTTTGAGTTCCAGAGCCTTGTGATAACTGGCCAAAGCGGCATCCAGCTGGCCGAAGTTTTTCAGCACTCCGCCCAAATTATTGTGTACCCCGGCAAAATCAGGTTTGATCTCTATCGCCCGCTTGTAGCTGGCCATTGCCTCCTCGAATCTTCCCGCGTCCTTCAGCGCATTGCCCAGATTGAAGTGCGCCAAAGCGGAATCGGGTTTGATCTCCGCCGCCTTACGGTAGCTCGCCACCGCTTCCTCGAGCTGGCCGAGCGCGTTGAGCGCAATCCCCAGATTGATGTAGGTGTCGGACGAGTCCGGCTTGATCTTTATCGCCCGGCGATAGCTGGATACCGCGTCTTCGAGTCGTCCCAAGTCTTTGAAGACAGAACCCAGGTTGCCGTACGCTTCGGCGAAATCCGGCTTGAGCGCAACTGCCTTGCGGTAGCAGGCCGCCGCATCTTCGAGCCGGCCCGCACTTTTCAGCGCGACGCCCAGGTTGTAATGCGCATTGGGATCGTCGGGCAGAAATTGTGCGGCCTTTTGATATGCGTGCAGCGCATCCTTGCCCTGCATCTGCAATATGCCGCCCATCAATTTCCAGCCGAAGCCGAAATCCGGGTAAAGCCCCAGCAGGGAGCGCAGCTTGTATTCCGCTTCCGCGTAACGGCGCGCGTTGTACAGCGCAAGCAGCGCGTTCACTTCGGCTGCCGGCGGCGGCGGCAATTGCTTCGAGACGGACTTTTTTTGCTTCATGCGTATCGGCTGGTCTTGGTCATCACTGCATTGTAGCTGTACCAAATCATAATTTGTTTCTTCCGCATGTCTGACCGATGCGGCAGATTCCCTGCGAATCATTATTTCTTTTTTGGCTGCCGGACCCGCGCCTGCCACATTCCCCACAATGCATCCTCGAAATTTCTGGCAAAGCGCATTGCATCGAACAGCGGTGACGCACCCACCTGCCCGCGCAGTCCGGCACGCAATGCCGCCAGCCTGTCCACGTCGCTGGCGAGTGCCACCGCCTTGCTGATGTATTCCGCGATGCTGCCGGCAATCCAGTCGCCCAACCCCGCGGCCATGAGCACGCCTGCACCCTGTCTGGACAACAGGGTGTCCCCCGCAAGCGTGATCGTCGGCACACCCATCCACAACGCCTCGCAAGTGGTAGTGACGCCCGGATAAGGAAACGAATCCAGCATCACGTCCACTTCGTTGTAGCGGGCGAGATAC
Organism: Gallionella sp.; assembly: GCA_035498295.1. Lineage (GTDB taxonomy): Bacteria > Pseudomonadota > Gammaproteobacteria > Burkholderiales > Gallionellaceae > Gallionella. The sequence goes on from DATKAK010000039.1 coordinate 3,942, forward strand.
TCCTCGCGCGACCGGGCGGGGCCGCGCATCGTCACCCGGGCGGGATCGATGTCGTGCTGTTGCAACCTTTCGGCGAATGCGGCCGCCAGCGCAGGTTCGCCAAGCTGTTTGCACGCCAGGTTCAAACGCGCATCGGGCAGCGCGGCCAATATGTTCGACCATGCCGGCAGCACTTCATCATCGAATTTGTCCAGCCGCTGGAAACAGCCAAAGATGATATAGCCGTTATGCAGCGCGGGCAAGGATGACACCGTCAGGTCCAGATCGGGCGGAGTGAAGCACAACCAGGTATCGGGCAGATGCCAAATGGTTTCCGTGTATTGTCGGAAGTGTTCGGCGGGTACCGCTGCCGCGGAGGTCAGCAGGTAATCCATTTCCGCGACACCTGTCGTGGCGAAATATCCGAGCCAGGTCGCCTGCACCGGCGCAGGTTTCCACGCGAACACCGGGAGACGGTTGTACCCGGTATGCCCTGCAAGATCCAGCAGCACGTGCACGCCGTCGGCAAGGATCAGCTGCGCGGCCACGGCATCGCCGAGACCAAGCAAGGGTTTCCACGCGGCGAAATGGGGTTTGATCTGCGCGGTGAACTCATCGGCCTTGTTGTTGGTTGGATAGGCGATCAACTCCACGCGCCCGGGATCGAGATATTCCAGCAGGCTCTTCACCGCATAACCGACCGGATGATTGATCAGATCGCCGGACACGATCCCCACTCGCAGTCGCCGCGGAGGATCTTCGCAGCGCCAGGATGAATAGCGCGCGGTGACTTGCCGGCCAACCATCCTGCCGAATTTCCGGGCTTCTTCGAGGCGATCGGAATCCGAATGTCCGGAGGTGGAGTTCAGCAAGAACAGGAGGTTGGTTTGAGCCTCGATGTAATCGGGTTTCAATTCCAGCGCCCTGCGATAACTGGCCAGCGCGGCTTCATATCGCCCGAGATCTTTCAGGGTGATACCCAGGTTGCTGTGTCCCTCTGCATAATCGGGATTGGATTCCACGGCTTTGCGAAAACTTTCCAGTGCCGCATCGAGCTGCCCGCTCTCTTTCAGGACATTGCCCAGATTGTTGTGCGCCTCTGCGAAGTCCGGCCTGATCTGCAATGCGCGCTGGTAGCTCGCCCGCGCATCCGCGAACCGGCCCAGTTCCTTGAACGCATACCCCAGATTGTTGTGCGCAGCGGCGAAACCGGGATTGAGTTCGATCGCCCTGCTGCAAGATTCGGCGGCCTCCTCGAACCGGCCGAGTTGCGCCAGCACGAAGCCGATGTTGCTGTGCACTTCCGCGAAGTCGGGCCGGATCTGCGCGGCCCGACGGTAGCTGGCCAGCGCGGCTTCAAGCAGGCCGGACTCTTGCAGCACGATGCCCAGATTGTTGTGCGCGTTGGCGAATTCCGGCTTCAGTTCGACCACGCGCTTGCAACTGTCGACCGCATCATCGAGTTGGCCCAGCTGTTTCAACGCATACCCCAGATTGCTGTGCACCTCGGCGAAATCCGGTTTGATCTTGAGCGCCCGTCGATAACAGGCAATGGCTTCCTTGTATTGTCCGATGCCTTTAAGAGTATTGCCCAGATTGAAATGCGCCTCCGCGTCCCCGGGAAGGAGTTCGGCTGCTTTCCTGAACGCGGGCAGCGCGTCCTTGCCCTGCATCTGCAGGACGCCGCCCAGCAGTTTCCAGCCGAAGCCGAACCCGGGATATTTGCCCAGCATCGTGCGCACCCCGCTTTCCGCTTCCGCGTAGCGGCGCGCGTTGTACAGCGCGAGCAGCGCGTTCGCTTCTGCTGCAGAAGGTTGGAGTTGTTTCGCGGCGGGCTTACTTGGTTTCATGGGCGGTCAGCTAGTTTGGCGGTCGCGGAGAGTTTGTCTTGCGCGCGCGCCTGCCACATGCCCCACAGCGCATCCTCGAAGTTCTTGGCAAAGCGCGGTGCATCGAACAGCGGCGAAGTCCTCACCTGCTCGCGCAGTCCCGCGCGCAATGCGGCCAGTTTGGGCAGGTCGGAGGCGAAGGCGATCGCCTTGGCGACATATTCCTCTTCGCTTGCCGCCACCCATTGTTCCAGTCCCGCCGCAGTGAGCAGGCTCGCACCCTGCCTTGCAAGCAGAGTCTCTCCCGCCAGAGTGATCGTCGGCACGCCCATCCACAAGGCTTCGCAGGTGGTCGTACCCCCCGCATACGGAAATGTATCCAGCACCATGTCGATTTCGGCGTAAGAAGCCAGGTACGCTTCCCTTAGCAAGCTGCCATGCAAGTCCACGCGAGACCTGTCGGTACCGCTCAATTTCAGGCGTTCGACAAATTGTGCCGCAACCGCCGGATCACTGAGTTCTCTACGTGCCAGACGCAAGCGGGCATCCGGAATGGCAGACAGAATTTTGCTCCACGCCGGCATCAGATCCTTTCCGAGCTTGTCCAGTCTCTGGAAGGAACCGAACGTAACATGACCCTTGTGCAATGCAGGGAGCGGCGACACAGGCAAGCTGGTCGCGGGCGGTGTGAAACACATCCGGGTATCCGGTAAATACCAGATGGTTTCGGTGAAATTATTGCGCCCGGACGGCGGCACGCCGGTTTCGTCCGCGATCAGGTAATCGATTTCAGCTACTCCGGTGGTGGCCCAATAACCCAGCCAGCTGACCTGAACAGGCGCCGGCTTCCATGCGAAGACCGGCAGGCGGTTCTGCTCGGTGTGGCCGGACAGGTCCAGCAGCATGTGCACGCCGTCATCATGGATCAGGCGCGCGGCGGCCTCATCATCCAGACCATCCAGCGTTTTCCAGCCGGCAAAATATTTTTTTATGCGCAGGGTCAGTTCATCTTCATGGGGAATGACCTGGTATGCAAACATCTCGATCCGTGCGGGATCGAGATGCTCTATCAATCCTTCCAGAAAGTAACCCACCGGGTGGTTGTGCAAGTCTGCGGAGACAATCCCAACGCGCAGGCGTTGCGGGCGTTCGGTACACAGCCAGGAATGGTAACGCGCGGTCACTTTGCTGCCGGCCAGCTTTCCGTATCGGCGTGCCTCTTGCAGCAGCGATTGGGGATCCAAAACGGCAGTACTGTTCAGCATGCCGAGCAGGTTGCTGTGCAGGATCGGCATGCCGGGATCGACTTGCAGCGCGCGCCGCGAACTCGCGATCGCTTCGTCAACCCTGCCGAGTTCCTGCAGCGCAGCGCCCATATTGCTGAGCGCCAGCGCAAAATCAGGTTTTAGTTTCAGCGCGGCTCGGTAGCTGGCCAAAGCGTCTTCGAGCCGGCCTTGATCAGTCAGGGCATTGCCGAGGTTGTAATGCGCCTCGATGAATCGCGGGTCGATCCTCAATGCATGGCGATAACTTGCGAGCGCGTCATCGAGCTGTCCGCGTTCCTGATAAATGGACCCCAGATTATTGTGCGCTTCCGCATCGCCGGGTGTCAGTTCGACCACTTTCTGAAAAGCGGGCATTGCATCCTTGCCCTGCATCTGCAAGGACGCCCCCAGCAGCTTCCACAGCATCGCTGCATTGGGATATTGCTCGATCGACTGCCTTGCCTGCGCTTCGAGTTCCGCAAACCGCTGCACGTTATACAGCGCGATCAGCGCCTTCACTTCGGCGGCGGGTGGCGCGAGTTGCTCGGGGACGGGCTGGTCTGGTGTCATGCGTGTCCGTTTCCGTCAGGCGACCCGGGCAGTCGAAGAGAGTTTGTTTTGCGCCTGCCACATGCCCCACAGCGCATCCTCGAAGTTCTTGGCGAAGCGCTGTGCGTCGAACAGCGGCGAGTTGCGTACCCGCTCGCGCAGTCCCGCGCGCAGGCTTGCCAGCCTGGGCAGGTCGGAAGCGAAGGCGATCGTTTTGGCAATATATTCTTCTTCGCTTGTCGCCACCCATTCTTCCAGTCCCGCCGCCATGAGCAGGCTCGCACCTTGCCTTGCCAGCAGAGTCTCTCCCGCCAGGGTAAGGGTCGGCACGCCCATCCACAGCGCCTCGCAGGTGGTGGTGCCCCCCGGATACGGGAAGGTGTCCAGGATCAGGTCCACTTCGGCATGCGCCGCAAGATAGGCCTTGCGCGAAATGGATCCGTGCAGCGTCGCCCGCGCCGGGGCTATGCCGTGTCG
>DATKAK010000040.1:0-5743 GCA_035498295.1 Gallionella sp.
CACTTACCTTGCTCCACCGCTACGCATGGCGGGGGGCTTTTACCATAAGGAGATGCAATGCGGCATTACGAAATCGTATTTATTGTGCATCCCGATCAAAGCGAGCAGGTGCCCGCGATGATCGAGCGTTATCGCACGCTGGTCACCGGCAACGGCGGCCATATCCACCGTTTGGAAGACTGGGGCCGCCGCCAGCTGGCTTACCCGATCCAGAAGATCCACAAGGCACATTACGTGCTGATGAATATCGAATGCGACCAGGCGACGCTGGATGAACTGGAACACGCGTTCCGCTTCAATGATGCGGTATTACGCCATCTGACCGTCAAGACCAAGGCTGCCGTCGTTGAGCCGTCCGCGATGATGAAGGAAGAAAAATCCAGGGCGATGCCGACGGATGGCGGCCTTGGGGGCGCCGCTGTTCAGCCTGAAGAAGGCCCGTCAGCCGCCGCTTGATCTATTCGGCAATTGGCGCGCAATCAGGTTGTCCTCAGCGGCGAAATAATCGCACTGGATGATTTGCGTTATACCCCGGCCGGAGTGGCGAGAGTGGCGCTGACATTGAATCACCGCTCGCAGCAGTCCGAAGCAAACGGTGTGCGGCAGGTGCAATGCGAAGTGGATGCGCTGGCCTTTGCCGAAGTGGCCGACAAGGTTACCCGGTTTGCGGTAGGACAGAACGTCAAGGTGCGCGGGTTTTTGGCCCGGAAGAGCATCCGCAGCCGGCAACTGGTTTTGCATATAAACGACATAATTTTGGAATAAGGAAACATCATGGCCCGTCTATCAGACAAAAAGAAAGATGACAAGAACAAGCGTTCTTCCCGCAACAATCTGTTCAAGCGGCGCAAGTTCTGCCGCTTCACGGTCGAGAAGATCGCCGAAGTGGATTACAAGGACATCAATATCCTCAAGGAATTCATCTCCGAAAACGGCAAGTTGATCCCTGCCCGCATCACCGGCACCAAGACACGTTATCAGCGCCAATTGAGCACCGCGGTAAAACGCGCGCGTTTCCTGGCCTTGATGCCCTACACCGATCTGCATTAAGGAGCCAGGACATGCAAGTTATATTGATGGAAAAAGTGACCAACGTGGGTCAATTGGGCGAAGTGGTCAAGGTCAAGAACGGTTTTGCGCGCAATTTTCTGATCCCGCAAGGCAAAGCCAAGCGCGCGACACCCGCCAACATGGCGGAATTCGAGGTGCGCCGTGCAGAGCTCGAGGCGGCCGACAAGGCCAAACTTGCCGATGCGCAAGCACGCGGAGAAAAGCTGGCCGGCCTGACCCTGCAGATCGTGCAAAAGGCCGGCGTGGATGGAAAACTGTTCGGTTCAGTCACCAATGCAGACATCGTAGCAGCGCTGGCTGCCCAGGGCTTCGAGGTCGAAAAATCACAAGTGCGCATGCCCGAAGGACATCTCAAGCAGATTGGCGATCATCCGCTCGACATCGCGTTGCATACCGATGTGGTGGTGGGGATCACCGTTTCAGTGCTCGGCGAACAATAAGCCTTTGTTGCATCAGCGCAATACAAAAAGGACTGGCAGCAGTCCTTTTTGCTTTTAGGCTTGCCCGTTAGCAGGGTAAAATACCATCCGCATAAACACCAGGTAATTTAACTCCATGCAAATCCTGTCCAGCGTCGATGCACAGATCGGCCAGATCAAATTGCCACCCCATTCGGTGGAAGCCGAGCAATCGGTTCTGGGCGGCTTGTTGCTGGAAGCGAGCGCGCTGGACAAGATTTCCGATCTGATGACAGCCGATGATTTCTACCGCCAAGAGCATCGTTTGATCTTCAACCAGATCGTCAGGCTGAGCGAACTGGCCAAACCGGTGGATGTGATCACCGTCGCCGAAGCGTTGGAGATCGCCGGGGAGCTGGACAGGGTCGGCGGTCTGCCTTATCTGGGCGGCTTGGCCCAGAACGTGCCATCGGCCGCCAATATCCGCCGTTATGGCGAGATCGTGCGCGAGCGTTCCATCATGCGCAAGCTGGCGGAAGTCGGCAGCGATATCGCCAGCAGCGCCTACAATCCAACCGGACGCGATGCCGCGCAACTGCTCGACGAGGCGGAAAGCAAGGTGTTCGAGATCGCCGAGGCGGGAACGAAAGGCAAGCAGGGCTTCATTACCATGCCGCCGCTGCTGTCGCAGGTGGTGGAGCGCATCGAGACATTGTATGCGCGCGACAATCCCAGCGACATCACCGGCACTGCTACCGGTTTTACCGATCTGGACCGGAAGACTTCCGGCTTCCATCCCGGCGACCTGATCATAATCGCCGGCCGTCCGAGCATGGGCAAGACCGCGCTTGCGATCAATATCGCGGAGAACGTGGCGCTGGACAGCAAACTGCCGGTAGCGATCTTCAGCATGGAAATGGGAGCGAGCCAGTTGGCGACACGCATGATCGGCTCGGTCGGCAAGCTCAATCAACAGGATCTGCGCACCGGTAAATTGCAGGACGACGATTGGGGAAGGCTGACGCACGCGCTCGGCAAGCTGAATGATGCCCCGATCCATATCGACGAAAGCGCCGCGCTTTCCTCGCTGGACCTGCGAGCACGCTCGCGCCGCCTGCATCGGCAGAACAACGGGCTGGGTTTGATCGTGGTGGATTATCTGCAGCTGATGAGTTCGAACGTGGGCAAGGCAAGCGAGAATCGCGCGACCGAAATATCTGAAATCTCCCGTTCCCTGAAGGCGCTTGCGAAGGAATTGCACGTGCCGGTGGTCGCATTGTCGCAGTTAAACCGGAGTTTGGAGCAGCGCACCGACAAACGGCCGGTGATGTCGGATCTTCGCGAGTCGGGAGCGATCGAGCAGGATGCCGACCTGATCCTGTTCATTTATCGCGATGAGGTTTATAACAGCGATTCTCCCAGTCAGGGCAAAGCCGAGATCATCATCGGCAAACAGCGCAACGGCCCGATCGGCAAAGTCGAGTTGGCGTTCCGCGGCGAGTACACGCGCTTCGACAATCTGGCTTCCGGCAGTTATTGACCCGGTTGAATCGCGTATGATGCCTGGCGGGAAAGCTGTTGAGCGCCGGAAGGGAGAGCAAATGGGTGGCGGGGTTGTATCCGCATGCACTGCTCAGCGAGGTCGCTCCGAGTTGATCGTTGGGACGGTAGCCGGATAGACCTTGTTTGTGTTATTCCACTGCGGCGCGGTCATCGTTTGGTTGGTCGTGTTCGGAATATGGCAAAAAATGCAAATGTCGGCATAGTTGTTCTGTTCACCGGTCTTTTTTTTCAACATCAATGCCGGCGAACTTTGGATGGTTTCGCTGTGGTTAATGTTGGAGATGTTGCCACGTTTTTCGGATGCGGCACTTTGGCCAGCATTTGCGGGTTGCGACAATATGGCGCAGGCGGCCATTGCAATCAGGAATTGGCCTGCACTACAGGGATTGCCAATTGAAATGCGATTCACGATTGCGGCCTTGATCAATCATAAGAAGGCAAGAGTTCAATCTGTAGTCGTTCTATCGAATACAGCTATTGTTTCGGTCCACCGTCAATCGTCGTACAAGCATTAAACGCGCCAAAAATAATATCGTTGTTATACAGATACATATTATTTTGCTGGCAAGTAACTTCCTGTATCTGGGAATAATCAAATTTTGTGTTTCCTACATCTGGAATCATCTGGAATTGCACAATGGTCGTGATTCGTAAACCGGAAACGAATTCCCGCCGGATCCAAAAGCAAAGAAACGCGGTTGCGCGAATCCCCGCCTGTATTCGCAGTGCGTCTCCCATGGATATGCGGGCTGATTTGTGGCTGGCGTGGCTTCCCTGCTCATTCCCGGCTAGCGGCACGCCTGCGCAGGATATAACCCACGGTGGCGGGAAAATCGGGACTGCGTGTCAAATGGGCCAGTTGATGAAAATGAAACCGAGTTGAAGACGTGCGTGAGTGAGAATCATCGTTGTCGGGCATCCGGGTTCGAGCCGCTACGGCAGTTGAATTGTAGAAGCTGCTTATCTGAACCTCATGATTGGAATGATAGCGCCAAGAGGGGTGATCGCGTTATCCGATATTGCATTGCGTTAAAGAACAATGCTGGTGGCGCGGTTGTATAGTTCCTGCCACATGTCGGCAGGGGAATGGCTGAATATGATCTCTTCGTCGAGCGGCAGGACGTACCAGCTGCCGATCTTGACTTCGTACTCCAATTGCCCGGGCGCCCAGGACGCCATGCCGTGCATCACGCGCAAGTCTTTGTAGCCGCGTTTCCCGCTCAGCAATTCGTCGAGTGTCTGCAAGTCATAGGCCAGATAGATGTTGCTGGAGATCGTCAGCGCTCCCGAGACGGCTTTCGACCCGCGCACCAGATAGGTGACCTGTCTGATATAGACGGGCCCGCCATAAAACAGATCCATGTCCCTGGCTGCCGGATAATCGGGAAATATCTTGCCGAGTTTGATGTCCTGCGGGCGATTGACGATGACTCCGATGGGTCCGGTATTGCCGTGGCTCGTAACCACGAGGACCGATCTGCGAAATCGCGGGTCGGTCATCTGCTTGCTGGCAACCAGCAGAAAGCTCGAAGATTCGATCACCAGCGGCGCAGGATCGAGCTGCATCGCCGGGAGCGGGGAGGGCCAGCCCACGGGTAACAGCAGAAGCAGCAATGAAAGAGCGCGGATTCTCGTAAACATGGTTTGATCAGGTTCGGGTCGGGCGACGATGAAGTCCAAGTATATTCCAATACGCAAAGCGTTCCCAATCATTCGCCGCGCCGCCGCGGCATTTTGGCGCGCAGGGCAGGAGCAAATCAGAATTCCCGACGGGCGACCTTGCACACACGAAGCAGGGTTTGCTTCATAATGCTACGCATCATCACGGGTATGCACCCGGCAAGGTTCACGGAATTGATAAACGAAAAAGCACAAGGCATGCAACTGCAGGCGACCGGGATTTCCTTGCGCGGTATGCTCGGTTTTTCTTTCGTTCCCGCCATCGTAGCTTATTTCTCGTTCCTCGCAAGAAACTACCAGCTGGACGATGCCCTGATCTATTTGAGGTATGTAAGAAATTTTCAGGACGGATTGGGGCTGGTCTACAACCCTGGCGAAAAATTCAACGGGCTGACATCGCCGCTGTTCACCTACGTATCGCTGGCCGCCTCGTTCATTTTCAGCAATTTGCAGATTGCCACCATCGTCGTCTCGGCGCTGTTTTTTGCATGCGCCGCCGTGCTTGGAGGATTCGTCTTTGCGGAAAGCAAATGGGAGGCATTTTTCACGGGGCTGGCGATCGCATCATTTGGCTATTTCTACTCGACGTTCGGAATGGAAACACCCCTGTTTCTGATGTTGACCGGCCTTTCTCTCTATCTGTACAGAATCGATTCGAAATACTTCCCGGTGGCGCTGGCGCTCATGGTGATCACCCGGTACGAGGGCGTGTTCCTGGCCGTGCCCATGGTTACCGGCTACGTGATGAGAAACAGAAGACTGCCGGACGCAAAGATGCTGGCGGTGGCCGCAGCGGTGTTCCTGGCGCCGTTTGCAATCAATTATTTCTACTATGGCGATCTCTTGCCGGCGACCGCAAGCGCAAAATTCGGCCAGGGCAAGTCCGGATTATGGGTGGGGCAATTGAGCTTTCTCAACCTGGGATATTTGGTCAAGACCTATTTTTCGGGCAGCAGGATATCCGCGCTGTTTTTCGTTGCAGCTGCGGCCTATGGCGCATTCGTTGGCCGCAAAGACAGGACGACGATCGT
>DATKAK010000041.1:0-5327 GCA_035498295.1 Gallionella sp.
GGCGCGCCCGCCGGCGCGAAAGGATTTGGACAACTGGCGGACGATCAGCGCCGTCTCGTTCTCGGCTGCGTCCATACCAACCTCAGGACTGGGCGCAGTGATCGTCGCCCGCGACGGGAGGCTGCCCGGCAGCGATCGTCACGGTGGCAGGCATGCCGAGACGCAATTCACCCTGCGAATCGCACACGAAGATGCGCACCTGGTACACCAGGCTGCTGCGCACTTCGGTGGTCTCCACCGCCTTCGGCGTGAACTCCGCGCTGGGCGAGATATAGCCGACCCACGCGCGATATTTCTTGCCGGGGAAGCTGTCGGTGCTCACCTCGGCGCGCATCCCCGGCTGGAGCTTGCCCAGATCGCTCTCCTGCACATAGGCGCGCACCCAGATCGGATCGGTCAGCGCCAGCGTGTACACCGGGCGCTGCGGCGAGGCCATGTCGCCCGGCTCGAGGATGCGTTCCTGGATGATCCCGCTTTCCGGCGCATACAGCGATGCATCGGCGAGCGCCTTGCGCGCGACGTCGAGCGCGGCCTGATCGGCCTTCAGCATCGCCCTGGCCGCCGCGATGTCCTCCTTGCGCGGACCCTGTTGAACGAGCTTCAGCGTTTCCTGCAGCGAAGCATACCTGGCCTTTGCCGCGTCGGATTTCGCACGGGCATCGTCTGCCTGTTGCGCGGAGACGAAGTGCTGTTCCGCCAGCTTCTTCATCCGCTGGTAATTGCTTTCGGCATTTTCGGCATCGATGCGCGCGGCCTCGACATCGGCCTGCGCCTTGCTGATCTCCTCGGGGCGGCTGCCCGCCTCCAGGCGCGCGACTACCTGCCGCTGCGAGGCCAGTTGCGCCTGCTGCAGATCGACATTGCCTGCCAGCCGCACGGTATCCAGCGTCGCGAGCAGCTGGCCTTTTTTGACTTGCTCCCCTTCCCGGACTTTCATCGAAGCGATGCGTTCCGAGCCGTTGAATGCCAGTTGCACCTGCCTGATATCGACGTTTCCGTACAGGGTCAGCTTGTTGTTGCCGGCTTCGCCGTGATTGCCGAACCGCCAGACCGCGGCGCCCGATGCGCCCAACACGACAGCCGCGATCAGTATCAGGATGATTTTTCTTGGCATGATGTTTGATCTTTATTCTATGCAGCATTGTACTCTCCCGATGTGGAAATTTGATATTTGCAAATTTCCGGCGAGAGGTTCAACATAACTTGTGTGATGCCGTTGCAGGAAGGCGTGGAATCGGGGAATGGTTTCGCCATGCATGAAATGTCGATCGCCGAAAGCGTGCTGCAGATCATCGAGGACAAGGCGCGAACCGACGGTTACGCCAGGGTCAGGACGGTGTGGCTGGAGATCGGGAAGTTGGCCGGGGTGGAAACAGAATCCTTGCGATTCTGCTTCGATGCAGTGGCTCGCGACAGCATTGCCGAGGACGCGCGGCTGGAGATCATCGAGACCGCCGGACAGGGTTGGTGCATGGTATGCGCACGCAATGTGACGGTGGCGGCCCGTTATGAACCCTGCCCAATTTGCGGCAGCGCACAGATCGAAGTGACGGGCGGCGAAGAGATGAGAGTCAAAGAGCTAGAGGTGGAATGATGTGCATGACGTGCGGATGCGGGAAGGGACAGACCCTGATCGAAGGCCGGCCGCTTCAGAGGACACGCAAAGCCGGCGAGGCTTTGCGTTTTAGGGTGCATGAAGCAGATGCAACCGGCGGGCATGCCGACGCTCCGCGTCACCCTGTACACTCAAACGCAACGATCGATTTCGGCGCGGGGCCCGCGGGCACGCATGCGCCCGGCATCAGCCAGTCGCGCATGGTGAAGATCGAGCGCGACATCCTCGCGAAGAACAACGACTACGCCGGCCGGAACCGCAGCTATTTTTCCGCGCACGGAATCTTTGCACTCAACCTGGTCTCCAGCCCCGGCTCGGGCAAGACCACGCTGCTGGTGAAAACCATCTCCGCGTTGAACGGAACTCTTCCTTTAGCCGTGATCGAGGGCGACCAGCAGACCGACAACGATGCCGCGCGCATCCGCGCCGCCGGCGCGCCCGCGCTGCAGATCAATACCGGCAAGGGCTGCCATCTGGATGCGCACATGGTGGGTCAGGCGATGCAACGGCTGGCCCTGAAAGACCACAGCCTGCTGTTGATCGAGAATGTCGGCAACCTGGTGTGTCCTTCCGGATTCGATCTCGGCGAGGCGCACAAGGTGGTGATCTTTTCCGTCACCGAAGGCGAAGACAAGCCGCTCAAATATCCCGACATGTTCCGCGCCGCAGACCTGATGCTGCTCAGCAAATGCGATCTGCTGCCGCACCTGGATTTCGATGCCGATCTCGCCGTGGCTAATGCGCGCCGCGTCAACCCCGGCATACAAGTGATCCGCGTGTCGGCCAGCAACGGCCAAGGAATGGAGGAATGGCTGGGGTGGATCAACGCCGGTTGCCGCGACACTGTTGCCGCGAAACCTCAACTCCTTTGAGCGCGGTGCGCTCTGCTACTCTGCCTATGACGGCTTGCCCAAGGATTTCTCGGCAAACATTTTGATCAGATCGATGGGCATCGGGAACACGATGGTCGTGTTCTTGTCCGCGCCGATCACGGTCAGCGTTTCCAGATAGCGAAGCTGAATCGCTTGCGGTTCCTGTGCCAGCACCTTGGCAGCCTGGAATAATTTTTCCGAGGCCTGCAACTCTCCCTCCGCGTGTATCACTTTTGCGCGCCGCTCGCGTTCCGCCTCGGCCTGGCGGGCGATGGCCCGTATCATGGATTCGGTCAAGTCGACCTGCTTGATCTCGACGTTGGCGACCTTGATTCCCCATGCGTCGGTTTGTGTATCCAGCGCTTCGCGGATGTCTGCGTTCAGTTTCTCCCGTTCTGCCAGCATCTCATCCAATTGATGCTTGCCCAGCACCGAGCGCAGCATGGTTTGCGCCAATTGGCTGGTGGCATTGAGGAAATTCTCGACCTGGATGATCGCTTTTTGCGGATCTACCACGCGAAAATAAATCACCGCACTGACTTTCACGGATACATTGTCACGCGAGATCACATCCTGGGTCGGCACCTCCAGCACCACGGTGCGAAGATCCACCCGGACCGATTGCTGGATTCCGGGGAAGACGATCACCAGTCCCGGCCCCTTGACCTTCCAGAACCGCCCGAGCGTGAATACAACGCCGCGCTCGTACTCGCGGAAGATTCGCAGACTGGAAAACGCCAGCAGGACGAGCGCGACAAAAAATACACTGGCAAAACTAAGATTCCAAAACATATCATCCTCCGTTTTCTCTTTTTGACGCCGAAATTGACATCGAACAAAGCTATTTATTCATTGCGCCCTTCTTCCGGTTCTACGTCCAGAATCAACCCGTCCATGCTGATGACTCTGACCCTTTGTCCCTTGGCCAACGGCTGCTTGCTCCTGATGCGCCAAATTTCGCCATGCACCCGCGCCGAGCCATTTTTGCCATCGAAATCTTCCAGCACCTCTGCGCGGCTTCCGATCAATTCCTCGCTGCCGCTCACCACGGGCCGCTGCCGCGCTTTCAGCGCCATGCCGCCGACGAAGAAGATGAACAAGACGCAGGTAAGCGCGACCGGCACGATGACGCTCCATGGAATACCATAGCCCAGAACGTCGGTATCGATCAGCATCACGGAACCGATCACGAACGCGACCACACCGCCGATGCCGAGCACCCCGAAGCTGGGAATGAACACCTCGGCGGTCATGAATGCGAGTCCCAGTATGATCAGGCCCAGTCCGGCATAATTCACCGGCAACATCTGGAACGCGAACAGTGCGAGCAACAGCGAGATCGCGCCGACCACGCCCGGCAGCACGAATCCCGGATTGGAAAATTCGAAGAACAGCCCGAACATGCCTCCCAGCATCAGCAGGTACGCGATGCTCGGGTCGGCGATCACGGCCAGCAACCGGCTGCGCCAGTCCGCTTCCACCGTGGCTATTTTTGCGCCGGACAGATCCAGGCTCTGGTCCCGGCCCAGCACATTCACCTTGCGGCCGTCGAGTTTCTGGAGCAAATCGGGAACATCGCGGGCGACCACATCGATGACCTTGAGTTTCAATGCTTCGTCCGCCGACAGGCTGACGGCCTTGCGCACCGCCTGCTCCGCCCATGCGACATTGCGTCCGCGCATCTGCGCCAGACTGCGGATATAGGCGGCGGCATCATTGATCTGCTTGTGTTCCAATGCCGATCCGGAAGGAATCTGTTCACTGCCAGTGTCCTTGCCTTTCCCCTGATCGCCGTCCTTCTTGTCCTTCCCGCCTTGTTTGGGTTGCTCGCCCGGCCCGGGCTGGCCGCCGATTCCGCCGATGCCGATATTGATCGGCGTGGCCGCACCGAGATTGGTGGCCGGCGCCATCGCCGCGATATGGCTGGCGTAGAGGATATAGGTGCCCGCACTTGCGGCGCGCGCCCCTTCGGGCGCCACGAACGCGGCAACGGGAACCGGCGAGGCAATGATCTGCTTGATGATCTGGCGCATCGCCGTATCCAGGCCGCCCGGTGTGTCCATCTTCAGCACGACCAAGCTCGCCTGTTCATCGGCGGCGGCTTTCAGGCCGCGCACCACATAGTCCGCGGTCCCCGGGCTGATCGCCCCGTCGACGTTGAGCACGACCACCACAGGTTCGGAAGCCGCGGCAAGCCCGATCCCGGCAAGCAGCAATAGGCCGCACAACAAAGTACGCATGAGGGAAAAGCGATCCATGGTTACAACTATAGGCGTTCTAAATCTATCCGCAAGATTCTTTGGATAGTGAAGCCAGCCGCAAGTTTCAGCCGTACAGAACAAAATGAAGTATTAATCCCTGCTTGATGACGAGCGCGAGATCCCTGTCTGGATCGATGAAGTCATCAGCAAGGCCGTGCATCCCAATCCATACAAGCTCTGCGAAGAATTATCCGAGTCCTGTACGACCTGCGTCATCCGAATAAGGCCTTCCTCAACAAGACCTGCCCCCCGCTGACGGAACGCAATCCGGTGCTGTTCTGGAAAGGCGTTTCCGATATCCTGGCAGTTATCGTTGCGATTTTGTTGGGCAGGTGAAGTGTCTTCAATTGCATTGCGATGCTGGTCCATTTAATTTGGAGAGCGCTGTGACCGTTTGCTCCTCGGCCATAGCAGACCCACGGTCAGAAGTGTTAGAAGGTCTGAATTGCATTATTTAGCAGACATTATATTCAACGTATGCATCCATTCCTTTTAGAATTTCAGCTCTGATAAGACGCTTTGACAAGCCGGCCACATGGTAGCGTTCACGATTGGCGGATATTGGATAAGAAGCTTGGC
>DATKAK010000042.1:0-21890 GCA_035498295.1 Gallionella sp.
TCATCAGTTTCGTGGGTGGCAATCCGACAAACGTCAGCGCCTCCATCAAAGTCAAAAGGAGCAGTACTGTCCTGTTATTGCAGCGCACCGGGCTGGAATCTTTGCTGAAGTCCCAACCATCAATTGTATATACGGTGATGCGCAATCTGGTAAAGCACGTGCACGGGATCGCAAGACGCAAGAGCGCCGAGAATCAGCAGTTGAGCAATTACTTTTTCCGCATGAACGGCCGTTACTGATAAACGCCATTTTCCGGAATTCCCCGCCTTGCATCAAGTAGAGCAGGCATTTTTCCGGTCCCTGTACCGGGCGGCCACCACAACAAGATCGAAATCTGAAAATCAAACATTTAAACTGTATAGTGCAGGCTTACATGAGGTAGAACATGAACCGAAAAGAACTTATTGCGGCATTGGCAGCCAAGACATCCGTCACTAAAGCCGATGCGGATCGCCAGGTCCTGGCGCTGATCGAGATCATCAGCAAAACACTGGAAGAAGGCGGCAAAATCAATTTGAACGGGTTTGGTATCTTCGAAGTTCGCGAGCGTTCTGCACGTATCGGCCGCAATCCCAGAACCGGTGAAACGATCAGGATCAAACCTGCCAGGGTTCCTGCTTTCAAAGCCGGCACCTCATTGAAAGCCACACTGAACCGCCCCGGTAAATAAATTGCTCTATCGGCGGGCCGGTGTTCAGTCACTGGCCTGCTTTCACATACTGTAGTTTGTGACTTTCCTGGTTGTGCATATCTGTCCATATCGGGCTCAAGCGCTGCGTTCGTAGTGATGCAAAGTACATTCCCGTCCTTTTGTAATTTGCAACGATACATCCCAGAACCAAATCTTCATCGCGCCTTTCGCAAACCATCGGTCGCTACATATAATTGACGGTCGTTTTTGTAAGTATTCAGCGCGGAATAATCTATCGATTGCATTGAAGTCGTAAGTTTGACTTTTATGAATAACCTATTGTCTACATACAAGGGGCAAAAAAATGGGCACCTTACGGTGCCCTAAGTTGAAGCATTGCGCTTCGAGGAGTTCCGCTCTATAGGTTGTAAGCGTTCTCGCCGTGATCAGCCAGGTCGAGACCAGTTTCCTGCGCTTCGTCGCTTGCACGGATACCTATAGTGTGTTTAAGGATCAATAGAATCACGAAAGCTACAAAACCAGACCACACCAGCGTGATGCCGATATCCCATAGCTGAGAGATGATCTGTGCCTTGGCGTCAAAATCGCCAACCTTGCCCGCAACGTAATCCCAGACGCCAGTGCCGCCAAGCGCCGGATTGACGAATATGCCAGTGCCGAGAGAACCGATCATCCCACCGACACAGTGCACACCGAATGTATCCAGCGAGTCGTCATATTTCAACCAAGCCTTCAGCGCAGTGACAGCGAAGAAGCAGATCGTGGCTGCCACTGCACAAACGACCATCGCCCCGCCCACACCGACAAAACCAGCAGCAGGAGTGATAGCCACCAAGCCTGCTACGATGCCGGAACAGATGCCCAGCAAGCTGGGTTTACCTTTGACTACCCACTCGACGATCGACCATGTAACTCCGGCAACAGCAACACCAAACAAAGTATTGAAGAATGCAAGGCCGGCTGAGCCAGAAGCTTCCAATGCAGAACCCGCATTGAATCCGAACCAGCCCATCCACAGCATGCCCGTACCAATTGCGGTCATCATCAGGCTGTGCGGCGGCATCGGCACTTTACCGTAGCCCTTGCGTGGACCCAGCATCAGAGCCGCAACCAGTGCCGCGATACCGGAGTTGATATGCACCACGGTGCCACCTGCAAAATCGAGCGCCCCTTTCTGGAATATGAAACCGCCATGGCTGGTAGCGATATCGGCCGCCTTGGCTGTAGTGTATGCATCTGGACCGTCCCAGTACCAAACCATGTGCGAAATCGGGAGGTAGGCGAAGGTGAACCACAGGATGCTGAAGATGATCATCGCCGAGAACTTGAAACGCTCCGCAAAGCCGCCGGAGATCAGCGCGACTGTGATCGCCGCAAAAGTCAGCTGGAACATGCAGTACACGAAATCAGGCAGGTATTGGCCTTTGCTGAACGTGGCTGCCACGGCGGTGGTCGGGTCATCGCCAGACATGAACAACTTGTCGAGCGACCCGATGAACGGTGCCAGAGCGCTGCCTTCGTGACCTGCAGTGAACGCCATGCTGTAACCGTAGATCACCCAGAGCACTGCAACTACACAGAAGATCGCGAAGCTCTGCATGACGGTAGACAACGCATTCTTTCTGCGCACCATGCCTGCATAGAACAGGGCCAGGCCGGGCACGGTCATCAGCAGCACGAATGCGGTTGAGGTCATCATCCATGCAACGTCACCCTTGTTGCAGTCAAAACCCTTGTCGCCGCATTTCGGCGTCGCGGCCGGCGCATCCGCAGCCGGCGCAGCTGCCGGTGCAGCAGCGGGAGCTGTTGCAGCAGTTGCAGCAGCTGGCGGGGCGGCCTCATCGGCATAACTTGCAGCAGACAAACCACACAGCATCGCCATCAAGGCAAATAGTGCTATTAATTTTTTCATGTGTTTCTCCTTACAACGCTTCCGCGCCGGATTCACCGGTGCGGATGCGTATGACTTGTTCGAGGTCGGAGACAAATATCTTTCCGTCGCCGATCTTGCCGGTATTGGCCGCCTTTTCGATCGTCTCGATCACCCGATCGAGCATGTCGCTCTTGATTGCAGCTTCCAGTTTCACTTTGGGCAGAAAATCCACCACATATTCGGCACCCCGATACAGCTCGGTGTGCCCCTTTTGCCGGCCGAAGCCCTTGACCTCGGTGACGGTGATGCCCTGCACGCCTATCGCGGAAAGGGCCTCACGCACCTCGTCGAGCTTGAACGGCTTGATGATAGCGACGACCATCTTCATAGCATTCTCCTGGTTAAGGGCGGGATGATTCCCGCCCGGTAATTGATTACATCGCGTGAGTCACAGACAACACAACGGTGCTCTTGCCCGTATCGGTAGTAGAACCGTCTGCTTGGGTGATGGTGTACCATCCATCTTTTTTAGCGTTAGTATCGCTGTATTTCAGCCCGACCACGAAGCCGCTGAAGTCTTTGGCAACACTTACGTTGTAGTCTGAATAATCTGCGCCATCGCTGGCGTACCCCGACGTAACCAAATTAGAGCTATCTTTAGCTTTAAAAGTCTGCTTGCCATAGTGCGCGCCCAGTATGACGCCCGAGCCTTCCAGGGTGTAGCTCGCGCTCAGGTCGACATAACTGCTTCCTTTATCTGCAGCAATACCGAACGTATCGCCCAAAGAGTAGGAGTATTTAAGCGTTACCCATTTCCAGCCGATCAAGCCGTAGATCTCATTGGTATCACCCTTTGTCGCTCCAGGAACATAGTACCCAGGATAGTTATAGCGCAGGAAGCCCACGTCGTAGTTGAAGTCTGAGGCAAAAGAATTCTTGAAGCCCAGGTAGGTATCCAATTCCAGGCTGGCGCTGCTGGCCGGCAACCAGCTTATGTTGGAACCCCACGCGCCGATGTAGAAGCCGCTCGGATGCGCGTAATCGAAACCGCCCTGGATGGCCGGCTTGCCGCCGGTTTGTGAAATGCCGCGGTACAGGTAATCGGTCACCAAAGCGACGTTTCCGGTGACGGGCGGCGCATCCGCTGCCATTGCCACCCCGGGTACTGCCAATGCAGCCAGGATCATTGTGTTCAACAATTTGCTTTTCATCATGATGATTTCCTTTATGGTTAAATTAACAAGCGGGGATGAATATTTCCGCACGCAACTAACAGCAGAATGCGTGCCAAAAACATTTGGCTTTATTAAACAAATAATTAACTATAGTTACCCGCTGACACAGAGAATATGCGCACCAATTGTAGGCATGTCTGCAAACTTGCGCACCGCCAGGGTGCGGGATGTCGTCACCGCATTGAAGCCTCTGGGCTGAATGAATTTTGCTACACTGGCCGGTATCCCAAATTCCGGCATTACAAATCTTCAGGAGTATCGCCATGTTGAACGCCAAGATCATCGAGGATATTTCAAGCAAGTTAAGCGCCGTGGCCAATAGCGGCCCAGCCAAGGATGTCGAAAAGAACATGCGCGCCTTGCTCACTCAGGGTTTTGCCAAACTCGACCTGGTGACGCGCGAGGAATTCGACGTGCAAACCCAGGTGCTGGCACGCACCCGTGAAAAACTGGCCGCACTCGAAAAACTGGTCGCGGAACTGGAAGCGCAACGCAACAAAACCAATCCATAAGATGAGCCTCGCGGTTCTATACAGCCGCGCGCTTTCGGGAATGGAAGCGGCTCTGGTCACCGTCGAGGTGCATATCGCCAACGGATTGCCCAACTTCACCATCGTGGGCCTGCCCGAAACCGAAGTAAAGGAAAGCAAGGACCGCGTGCGCTCCGCACTGCAAAACTGCCGGTTCGATTTTCCCGCGCGGCGCATCACGGTCAATCTCGCGCCCGCCGATTTACCCAAGGAGAGCGGCCGGTTCGACCTGCCCATCGCGCTCGGCATACTTGCGGCCACCGGGCAAATTCCCTCGGACAAGCTTGCCGAATACGAATATGCCGGCGAACTTGCGCTGACCGGTGAATTGCGCAGGATACGCGGCGCGCTGGCGATGACCTACCGCGCCGCGGGCAGCGGAAGAGCCTTCATCCTGCCGCAGGAAAATGCCGCCGAAGCTGCACTGGTCGAGGATGCGACCGTGTATGGCGCGCAGTCGTTGTTGAATGTGGCGGCGCATCTCGCGGGACGTGAACCGATCGAACCTTATGCAAGCAAACCGCTAACCGTCAGGCCGTTCTACCCGGATATGCGCGAAGTAAAGGGACAAACGCAGGCGAAGCGTGCATTGGAAATAGCCGCCGCGGGCGGGCATAGCGTTTTGATGATGGGGCCGCCGGGTACAGGAAAATCGATGCTGGCCGCGCGTTTTCCCGGCATCCTTCCGCAGATGTCGGAAGCCGAAGCATTAGAAAGCGCCGCAGTGCAATCGCTGGACGGCAGCTTCGACGTGGCGAAGTGGAAGACTCGACCCTATCGGGCGCCGCACCACACCGCATCGGGCGTGGCGCTGGTTGGAGGAGGGGGGAATCCGCGCCCAGGGGAAATCTCGATGGCGTTGCACGGCGTGCTGTTTCTCGACGAGTTGCCGGAATTCGATCGCAGCGTGCTGGAGGTTTTGCGCGAGCCGATGGAATCCGGGCGCATCACCATTTCCCGCGCAGCACGAAGAGCAGATTTCCCCGCCCGGTTCCAGCTGATCGCGGCGATGAACCCGTGCCCATGCGGTTACCACGGCCATTACAACGGAAAATGCCGCTGCACGCCCGACCAGATCTCACGCTACCGCAGCAAGATCTCCGGCCCGCTATTGGATCGCATCGACATCCAGATCGAAGTGCCTGCAGTGCCGCAGGATGACTTGCTCAACAAGGCGGAGGGTGAAGCCAGCGGCGTATTGCAAGCGCGCGTGGAGATCGCGCGGCAGCGCCAGATCGCCCGCCAAAACAAGGCCAACGCGCAGCTTTCGGTGACAGAGATCGATGAACTATGCGCGCCGGACGAACAAGGCATTGCGCTGCTGCAACAGGCGATCAGCCGCCTCAGCCTGTCGGCACGCGCCTATCACCGTGTGCTCAAGGTGGCGCGCACCATCGCCGATCTGGAAGGCGAATCCGCCATCAGCACCAAACATATCGCCGAGGCGGTGCAATACCGGAGACTGAATCTCTGAGCAGCAAACTCGTCCGTCCGCTGAATGCATGCATGGTAAAATCCGCGCTCATTTTTTTCGCGGCGCCCCATGACCATCACTCCACACCCGATCGAACAGCTCATCCGGCAACGCATCCTGATCCTGGACGGCGCGATGGGCACCATGATCCAGCGCTACAAGTTGACGGAAGCGCATTACCGCGGCGTCGATTCGTTTGGCGACTACAGCGGCGCGCGCAAAACATTCGCCGATCACCCGATTGACGTAAAAGGCAACAATGACCTGCTGCTGCTGACCCAGCCGCAGGTGATCGCCGGCATTCATCACCAGTATCTGGAAGCGGGCGCCGACATCATCGAGACGTGCACCTTTAACTCCAATTCCGTCTCGATGGCGGATTACGGCATGCAGCAACTGGTATACGAGCTGAACGTCGCGGGCGCGAAACTGGCGCGTGGCCTGTGCGACGAATTTTCCACCCCGGACAAGCCGCGCTTCGTCGCCGGCGTGCTGGGGCCGACCACGCGCACCGCGTCGATCTCTCCCGACGTGAACGATCCCGGAGCGCGCAACGTGACCTTTGACGAACTGGTGGAGAGCTATACCGAGGCGACCCGCGGCCTGCTGGACGGCGGCGCGGACCTGCTGATGATCGAGACCATCTTCGATACGCTCAACGCCAAGGCCGCGCTATTCGCGATCGATAATTATTTTGAAACGCACGCAGTAAGCGTCCCAATTATGATCTCGGGAACGATAACGGATGCATCCGGAAGAACGCTTTCAGGACAGACCACCGAGGCATTCTGGAATTCGCTAAGCCACGCCAATCCGCTGTCCGTCGGCTTGAACTGCGCGCTGGGCGCGGAACTGATGCGGCCCTATATCGAGGAATTGTCGCGCGTGGCCACGTGTTTTGTCAGCGCGCACCCCAACGCCGGCTTGCCCAATCCATTGTCCGAAACGGGTTATGACGAACAGCCGGAAAAGACCGCCCGGCTGATTAAGGAGTTCGCCACCAGCGGCTTCCTCAATATCGCGGGCGGCTGTTGCGGTACCACGCCAGCGCATATCAAGGCGATCGCGGAAGCGATCAAGGATGCGCCGCCGCGTATCGTTCCAACCATCGAAAAGCGCTTGCGGCTGTCCGGGTTGGAGCCGTTCAACATCGGCGGCGACACGCTGTTCGTCAACGTGGGCGAACGCACCAACGTCACCGGCTCGAAGATGTTCGCGCGGCTGATCCTGAATGGCGATTACGCCGAGGCGGTCAGCGTGGCGCGCCAGCAGGTCGAGAACGGCGCCCAGATCATCGACATCAACATGGACGAAGCGATGCTGGATTCGCAGGCCGCGATGACCCGGTTCGTTAACCTGCTCGCCTCGGAGCCGGACATCTCGCGCGTGCCGCTGATGATCGACTCGTCCAAATGGGAGGTGATCGAAGCCGGGCTGAAATGCGTGCAGGGGAAAGCGATCGTCAATTCCATCAGTCTCAAGGAAGGCGAGGCCGCGTTCATCGAACATGCCAAACGGGTTCGGCGCTATGGCGCGGCAACGGTCGTAATGGCGTTCGACGAGCAGGGGCAGGCTGATACCTTCCAGCGCAAGACCGATATCTGCCGGCGCAGCTATGACATCCTGGTGAATCAGGCCGGTTTCCCGCCGGAAGACATCATCTTCGACCCCAATATATTTGCGATTGCGACCGGTATCGAGGAACACAACAACTACGCGGTGGACTACATCGAGGCCACCCGCTGGGTCAAACAGCACCTGCCGCATGCCAAGGTCAGCGGAGGCGTGTCGAATGTCTCATTCAGCTTCCGCGGCAATGACGCGGTACGCGAGGCGATCCACACCGTGTTCCTGTACCACGCGATCCGGGCCGGGCTGACGATGGGCATCGTCAATGCCGGGCAGCTCGGCGTGTACGAGGAAATCCCAAAAGACCTGCGCGATGCGGTGGAGGACGTGGTGCTGAACCGCAGTCCCCATGGGCAGGAAGAAAGCGCGGGCGAGAAGCTGATCAAGATGGCCGAGACGGTCAAAGGCGGCGGCAAGCAGCAGGTCGAAGATCTGGCGTGGCGCGAAGGCACGGTGCAGGAACGCCTGACCCACGCACTGGTGCGCGGCATCACCACTTTCATCGTCGAGGATACCGAGGAGGCAAGGTTGCAGGCGGGATTTCCAGTCGAGGTGATCGAAGGACCGTTGATGGCCGGCATGAACGTGGTCGGCGACCTGTTCGGCGCGGGCAAGATGTTCCTGCCCCAAGTGGTGAAATCCGCGCGCGTGATGAAACAGGCGGTGGCGCATCTGGTACCTTTCATCGAGGCGGAAAAAGTCCGCTCCGGCGATGCAAAGCCCAAGGGCAAGATCGTGATGGCCACGGTGAAAGGCGACGTGCACGACATCGGCAAGAACATCGTCGCCGTGGTGCTGCAATGCAACAATTTCGAAGTTGTGAACATGGGCGTGATGGTGCCGTGCCAGCAGATCCTCGACACCGCGCTCCAACACAACGCCGACATCATCGGCCTGTCCGGCCTGATCACGCCCTCGCTGGAGGAGATGGCATATGTGGCAAAGGAGATGGAGCGCCAGGGCTTCAAGATCCCGCTGCTGATCGGCGGCGCAACCACGTCGCGCATGCACACCGCGGTGAAGATCGAGCCCAACTACCCGAGCGGTGCAACGGTGTATGTCGCCGATGCCTCGCGCGCGGTCGGCGTGTGCAGCAACCTGTTGAGCAGCACGCTGCGCGACGATTATGTGGCGGAGATCAAGTCAGCCTACGCGACGGCGCGTGAGCAGCACGAAGGCAAAAAGGTCAAGGCGGTGTATGTGTCGCTACAAGATGCACGCGCGCATGGCGTGAAGACCGACTGGAACAAATATACTCCGCCCAAACCCCGGTTGCCCGGCGTGCATAGACTCGAAAACTACCCGCTCGATATCCTGGTGGATTTCATCGACTGGACGCCGTTCTTCCAGACATGGGAATTGTCCGGACGCTACCCGAAGATTTTGCAGGACGAAGTGGTGGGCGAGGAAGCACGCAAGCTGTTCGCCGACGCACAGGCGATGCTGAAAATGATCGTGAAAGAAAAATGGCTGACCGCCAACGCAGTGTTCGGACTGTTCCCGGCCAACAGTGTCAACTCCGACGACATCGAGATCTATGCCGACGGGTCACGCAAGCGTGTGGCGATGACCTGGCACAACCTGCGCCAGCAGACGAAGAAGCCGGCCGACATCCCGAACTATTGTCTGGCTGATTTCGTCGCACCGAAGGAAAGCGGCATCGAAGATTACATCGGTGCGTTCGCAGTCACCGCCGGTATCGGCATCGATGCGCGGGTTGCGGAGTTCGAAAGGCATCACGACGACTATAATGCGATCCTGCTGAAAGCGCTCGCAGACAGGCTGGCAGAAGCGTTCGCCGAACACCTGCACCTGCGTGTGCGCCGCGAGTTCTGGGGCTACGCGCCCGACGAAGCGCTGGGTAACGATGCGCTGATCGCCGAAGAATATCGCGGCATCCGCCCGGCGCCCGGCTATCCTGCCTGCCCGGAGCACACCGAGAAGGAGCCGCTGTTCGAACTGTTGCAGGCACCAGCTAATGCGGGCATCACGCTGACCGAGAGCTATGCGATGTTGCCGACCGCGGCCGTCAGCGGCTTCTACCTTTCGCATCCGCAGTCGCGGTACTTCGCGACCGGCAAGGTGGACAAGGATCAGGTCGAGGACTATGCAAAGCGCAAAGACTGGACGCTGGAGGAAGCCGAACGGTGGCTTGCACCGATACTGGGATATTAATCGAACGGAGATAGACAGGATGAAACGAACGACCTATTTTTCGCTGGCACTGCTGCTGGCCACCGGCATTTTTTCAACCACCGCGCGCTCGGAGCAGAGCGCGCCTAAAACGGAGACTGGCAACATGACAGAACTGATCAAGACCGATGTAAAACTGGGGCAGGGTACTTTGGCCGAACCCGGGAAAAATGTCACGGTTCAATATACCGGCTGGTTGTACGACGCTGCGGCGCCCGACCATCACGGCAGGAAATTCGACAGTTCGCGGGATCGCAACGAGCCTTTCGTATTCCCGCTCGGTGCAGGCCGTGTCATCGCCGGCTGGGATCAGGGCGTTGCTGGCATGAAAGTGGGCGGGCAACGCACGCTGGTCATTCCGGCAAATCTTGGTTATGGCGCCCGTGGAGCCGGGGGAGTAATACCGCCCAACGCGACGCTCGTGTTTGATGTAGAGTTGCTAGGTGTCCAATAGCACAAGTGTATTTGTTCTTGCCGACTTATCGACGCGCTGTGCAATGACAGGCTGAAAGAAACGCGGATGAACCTGATCTCCCACCCGTTGCTGGTCACGGCGCTGATGCTAGCCGTATCCAACCTGTTCATGACATTCGCGTGGTACGGGCATTTGAAGAACCTGTCATCGTCGCCCTGGTATGTTGCCGCGCTGATCAGCTGGGGTATCGCGTTGTTCGAGTATCTGATCCAGGTCCCCGCCAACCGCATCGGTTATACCGAACTCAGTTTGGGGCAATTGAAGATTCTTCAGGAGATCATCACGCTGTCTGTGTTCGTTCCCTTTGCGGTGATCTACATGAACCAGCCGCTGAAGTGGGATTATGTTTATGCTGCGTTGTGCATTGCGGGTGCGGTGTACTTTATGTTTCGCGGTGCCTAAAAAATACTTTCACTACAACTAATCTAGAAAGAAATCATGCAATGTCCCTTCTGTTCTTCCGAGCTCGAATCCGAAGCCTCCGTTTGTGAAAAATGCGGTGCCTTCAAGGTAAGCGAGCGCACGACCGTTGGTGTGTTTGTCGGCTGGGTGGGGATGGTGATCGCGCTGATCTGGATCATGATGTGGATCCCGCTTTTGTTCCTGCCCTTCATCGGCTACGACATGAGCGAATATCCCTGGGTGACGCTGGTCGTCGGCACCCTGGTAGCGGCCGCATTGTTGTGGTACTCGCGATCCACCCTTCATTCCAGGTGGATACGCGGTCAAAGTTGAACGATATGAATGCGGAAAGATTACCGGCAATACACATTCTCGGGATATGCGGCACGTTCATGGGCGGCATTGCCGTGCTCGCCCAGCAGGCGGGATATCGTGTCAGCGGATGC
The DNA here is from genome assembly GCA_035498295.1 of Gallionella sp. Lineage (GTDB taxonomy): Bacteria > Pseudomonadota > Gammaproteobacteria > Burkholderiales > Gallionellaceae > Gallionella. The sequence goes on from DATKAK010000042.1 coordinate 10,910, forward strand.
GATTCCAACGTTTATCCGCCGATGAGCTCGCAGCTCGAATCGCAGGGCATCGAACTGATCGAGGGCTACGGCGTGGAACAACTCGATCTGAAGCCGGATTTATTCGTGATAGGAAATGTGGTTTCACGCGGCAATCCGCTGGTGGAAGAAATCCTCAACCGCAACCTGCCCTACATTTCCGGTCCCCAGTGGCTGGCGCAGACCATCTTGCGCGACAAATGGGTGTTGGGGGTTGCAGGCACACACGGCAAGACCACCACCAGCGCGATGCTGGCTTGGATACTTGAATACGGAGGGCTCGCTCCCGGATTCCTGATCGGCGGCGTGCCGCAGAATTTCGGTCTATCCGCGCGCCTGACCGAATCGCCTTTCTTTGTCATCGAAGCGGATGAGTACGACACCGCATTTTTCGACAAGCGTTCCAAATTTGTGCACTACCACCCGCGCACCGCAATACTCAATAATCTCGAGTTCGATCATGCCGATATTTTTGACGACCTCGCCGCGATCGAAACACAGTTTCATCATCTGGTGCGCACCATACCCGGCAACGGCCTGATCGTCAGCAATGGCCGCGAGCCCGCGCTAGACCGGGTATTGCAGCGCGGTTGCTGGACTCCTGTGGAACGCTTTGGCACTGAAGACGGGTGGCGTATCGATGCGGGCAACCGCGTATCGCGGGGCGGTAACTTGCAGGGCATGCTGAATTGGGAGCTGCTCGGCGAACACAACCGCCAAAATGCGCTTGCCGCGCTGGCCGCCGCGCGCCATGCCGGCGTCCCGGTTGCCCAGGGCCTGGCAGCGCTTGGTGAATTCAGGAATGTCAAAAGGCGCATGGAAGTGCGTGGCGTAATAAACGGGATAACCGTTTATGATGATTTCGCGCATCACCCCACCGCCATCGCAACGACTGTCGAGGGGTTGCGCCACAAGATCAACGGCGCACGGATACTGGCCGTGCTGGAACCGCGCTCCAACACGATGAAGCTCGGCGTGATGAAGGAAGCGCTACCCGGCAGCCTGAAGGATGCCGACCTGGTTTTCTGCTATGCCGGCAACCTGGATTGGGACGCGCGCGGTGCGCTGGCACCGTTGGGCAGCAAGGCGGTTGTCGAGAAAGATCTTGGCGCGTTGATCGACAAGATCGCGTCCGCCGCGCGAGCCGGCGACCACATTCTGGTGATGAGCAACGGCGGCTTCGGCGGAATACACGAGAAGCTGCTCAATCTGTTGAAGAAATAGATCAGTCCGGCGCATCGTCCAGACCCAGCTCCTGGATTTTGCGAGTCAGGGTATTGCGGCCGATTCCAAGCAGGGTGGCGGCTTCGATGCGTCTCCCATTGGTGTGCTGCAAAGCTTGCGAGATCAGGGTACGTTCAAACTGTGCCGTAAGCTTGTCCATGATGCGCTCGTCGCCCCTCTGCAGGGCCAGCGCAGCCTGATGCGCCAATGCGGTGCTCCAATCGCTCGCGCCCGCCTCGCTTTCGTCATGTCCCGCGCGCCACTCCGGCGGCAGATCGGCGATCTCGACGATCTGCGAGGGCGTCATCACGGTCAACCAGTGGCAAAGATTTTCCAGTTGACGCACGTTGCCCGGAAAATCCTGCGCACTGAGATGTTGCAGCGTCGCGTCGCTGAATTGCTTCTGGTCGACGGCCAGGTCCCGCGCGCTTTTTTGCAGAAAGTACTTTGCCAGCAGCGGGATGTCTTCGCGCCGTTCGCGCAACGGCGGCAGACGCAGCCTGATCACGTTCAAACGGTGAAACAGGTCTTCCCGGAACAAGCCCTGTTTGACACGTTCGTCCAGATTTTGATGGGTTGCGGTGATGATGCGCACGTTGGCCTTGATCGGCTGGTGTCCGCCGACCCGATAAAAATTCCCGTCGGACAGCACGCGCAGCAGTCGGGTTTGCAAATCGGCCGGCATATCCCCGATTTCATCAAGGAACAGCGTCCCGCCCTCCGCCTGTTCAAACCGTCCGCGCCGGCTCGCAGCCGCGCCGGTAAACGCGCCCCGCTCATGTCCAAACAGTTCCGACTCGAGCAAATCCTTGGGGATCGCGGCGGTGTTGATGGCAATGAAAGGTTTGTCGAAACGCGGGCTATGCCGGTGCAGCGCCCTCGCAACCAGCTCTTTGCCGGTACCCGATTCGCCATTGATCAACACAGTCGCATGGGATTGCGACAGCCTGCCGATGGCACGAAACACTTCCTGCATGGCGGGAGCCTGGCCGAGGATGTCGGCGGCCACCTCAACCGGTTCCGTTTCTTCCGTCTTGTGATGACTTTGCTCAAGCGCGCGCCGTATCAGCTCCACTGCATGGTTGATGTCAAAAGGTTTGGGCAGGTATTCAAACGCCCCGCCTTGAAAGGCCGATACGGCACTTTCCAGATCGGAATATGCCGTCATGATGATTACCGGAACGAAAGGATATTGCTGGTGCAACGACTGCAAGAAATCCAGCCCGGAACTGCCCGGCATTCGAATATCACTGACGACAACTTGAGGAATGTCATTGTTCAAAGCCCGCATGGCGTCATCGGCCGTGGCGAAACTTTTGTACTCGATGTCCTCCCGTGTCAGCGATTTTTCGAGTACCCAGCGTATCGAGCGGTCATCGTCAATAATCCAGACAGGTTTCATCATTACGGTCGCCTAATAATCTTGTGATGGAACCGGAAGCAGCACAGTAAAGCAGGTGCGCCCGGGTTCGCTGTCAAATTCTATCGAGCCGTGATGCTGGCTGACGAAATCCTGGGCAATGGTCAGTCCCAACCCATGCCCGTCCGCATGTCCCGAAACCAGGGGATAGAAAATCTTGTCCTTCAATTCCTGCGGAATCCCCGGCCCATTATCGATGATCTGCACCATCACCGCCAAGCGATGGCGGTGCTTGATCAGCGTCACCTGGCGAGCGACGCGGGTGCGCAACACGATCAGCCCTTGCCCGTTCATTGCCTGAGCTGCGTTGCGCACGATATTGAGCATGACTTGTATCAACTGCTCTTTGTCGCCGACCAGCGCGGGCAGGCTGATATCATAGTCGCGTCTTATCTTCAGACCTTCGGGCATTTCCGCCAGCACCACACTGCGCACGCGCTCCAGAACTTCATGGATATTGAGCGCGCTGTAATGCGAGGCATTTTGCGGGGCCAGCAATTTCTCCATCAGGGAACGCAATCGATCCGCTTCCTGCACGATCACTTGCGTGTATTCACGCAGTGCGGGCTTTTCCAGTTCCTGTTCGAGCAACTGCGCAGCGCCGCGGATCCCGCCCAGTGGATTCTTGATCTCATGTGCGAGGTTACGCAGCAACAAGCGGTTGGCCTGAGTCTGATCCAGCATCTGTTCTTCCCGCGCCAGCTTGAACGGCCTGTCCATCGCGTGAAATTCAAGCAATAGATATCGTCTGGCCAATTGCAGCGGTGAGGCTGCACAATGCAAATGCAACTTGGCGTGACCATTCGTTCCCAGCATCAAATCGTGCTCGATGTAAGTGGCATTGTTATGCACCGCTTGTTGCATCGCCTTGGCCAGATGTTCGGTGTGGGTGAATACCTGCTGCAGCGGAAGCCCATGCAGGATTTTGTCGTTCAATTCGAAAAGGTTCTCAGCCGCTGGATTGATATAGACGATGCGCGACTCTTCATCCAGCAGGATGACCGCAGTCGCCAGGTGCTCAGGGGATAGGAAGGGAACGTCAGGCATACGGGCTACTGAGCAGAAAGCATGCCAGATATCTAAGGGATTATTCTGATAGCTTGGACAGCTCGGTCTTCAGTGCATCAACATTGTTCTTGTGCAGATCAACCTGTTCCTGCAGCGCTTTGATCTTCTCGTCATACTTTGCGACGTTGCGATAAGTGCGTCCGTCTTGTCCCTGGAAGACTTCCGGGTTCGCTTCACCATCCTTCAGGTTCTGCGTGGCTTGATCAAGCAGCTTCTGCTCGGCGTCCAGCTCGTCCTGCAATATCCTGCGCCGGGTGTCATCCCGCCCCTTTTGTGTTTCGCTATCCACCTTGGGAAAACCTTCCGGAGACTGCGCGTTTGCAGGCGGCACCATGGTCGGCAGAGGTACCAAATTCAGCTTCTTGCCCCCCTTGATGGGCTCGCTGGAATAGGTGACATGCCCGTTCTCATCGACGCCTTTATAGATGTCGGCATGCACCAACATAGGACAGGCACACAGCACGGCAAGCAAGAGCCCAAGCTTCATGTTCGTATTCCTGAAAATAATGCGGCAAGTATAGGACATGCGTCGGGCGCAGACAAACATTTCCAGGTCAAAACAAAACGGGGCAAGAAGCCCCGTTTTCAGTTCTGCGTCTACCCTTGTATCAGATACTGTAATACATATCGTATTCGACCGGGTGCGTAGTCATGCGGAAGCGTGTGACTTCATCCATCTTCAATGCGATATACGCGTCGATAAAGTCGTTGGAGAATACACCGCCACGTGTCAGAAACTCGCGATCCTTGTCAAGGTAATCCAGCGCCTGGTCCAGGCTGGAGCACACGGTCGGGATCTTTGCATCTTCTTCCGGCGGCAAATCGTACAGGTTCTTGTCGGCTGGATCACCGGGATGGATCTTGTTTTGGATGCCGTCCAGCCCGGCCATCATCATCGCAGTGAAGCCCAGATAGGGATTCGTGCCGGGATCGGGGAAACGCACCTCGATGCGGCGCGCCTTGTCGGATTGCACGTAGGGCACGCGGATCGAGGCGGAGCGATTGCGGGCCGAGTAAGCCAGTTTCACCGGCGCCTCAAAGCCGGGTACCAGGCGCTTGTATGAATTCGTCAGCGGATTGGTGATCGCGTTCAATGAACGTGCATGCTTGATGACGCCGCCGATGTAATACAGCGCAAGTTCGGACAGTCCGGCATATCCGTTGCCGGCAAACAGATTCTTGCCGCCTTTCCAGAGCGACTGGTGCACGTGCATACCGGAACCGTTGTCACCCACGATAGGCTTGGGCATGAAGGTCGCTGTCTTGCCATACTGATGCGCGACGTTGTGCACTACATATTTTAAAACCTGGGTCCAGTCGGCGCGGCGCACCAGCGAATTGAACTTGGTGCCGATCTCGCATTGGCCGGCGGTCGCCACTTCATGATGGTGCACTTCGACTTCGACACCGACTTCTTCCAGGGCCAGGCACATCGCGGCGCGGATGTCGTTAAGACTGTCGACCGGCGGAACCGGGAAGTAACCTCCCTTGACCGTTGGACGATGGCCGGTATTGCCGCTATCGAACTTTTCCGCGGAAGCCCAGGCGGCTTCTTCGGAATTCACCTTGCAGAAGCTGCCGGACATGTCGACCTGCCAATTCACCGAATCAAAAACGAAGAATTCAGGTTCCGGACCGAAGTAGGCGGTATCGCCTATCCCGCTGGACTTCAGATACGCCTCAGCACGCTTCGCGATGGACCGCGGATCACGGTCATAGCCTTTTCCGTCGGAGGGTTCGACCACATCGCAGGTTATCACCAGGGTATTTTCATCCATGAAGGGATCGATAAACGCCGTCTCGGGATCCGGCATCAACAACATGTCCGAAGCTTGAATCCCTTTCCAGCCGGCAATTGAAGAGCCGTCGAAAGCATGTCCCTCTTCAAACTTCTCCATACCCATGCACTTGACGGGAACTCCCACGTGCTGTTCTTTGCCGCGAGTATCGGTAAAACGGAAATCTACGAATTTGACTTCGCGGTCCTTGATCATCTTTAATACGTCATTTGCCGACATCGACATAACTTTCTCCCAAACATCAAATTAATCGTTAATTGGAAACAACCCGGATCTCTATAATGCAGAAAGCGTGCCAATTCAGTCCGCATAGCAGAACGCCATTGTGCCATAACCGCGACATTTATCGCACCAACAATTTGCACCCATAACGGGCACAGTTTATCCGTGCATGCACTATTTCTGTGCGCTCCTGTGGTGTACATGTATGGTGCGGAATATGTCATCATCGCGCACCAAGTCATTGCAGCGCGCCTGCAGGGTATCGGTCCCCGCGGATTGCTGGCCGGCAACATAGATCTCGGCTTCGACCTTGCCATCCAGATAGTGGAATACCACGCGCATATCCCGCAGATCCGGGGCTCCCAGTCTTTTCGCAAGATGCGCCATCAGATCGGGGCGGTTGGGCAAATGCGCATTGGGTTTGGCTTGCATGTCGTCTTCCGGATCGATGTGCACCATGACATCCAACACATGATGATTCTTTAGCACGGCGTGCCGTGCCGATTCCGCGATGTAATGCCCCTCCGATACGCTGATCTTCGGATCCACCATGATATGCGCATCGACCAGTGCATTGTCCGCCATCTTGCGCGTGCGAAGTTCGTGCAAGCCGCGTACCCCGTGAACATTCAGCAACGTCTGGCGTATCGCCTCGACTTCCTCTGCATCAAGCCCGGTATCGACGAGTTCCGACATCGCTTTCAGAGCCAGCTTCGCCCCCATGTGCGCGATCATCACGCCCACCACCGCGGCTGCAACCAGATCGAGGAAGGTGTAACCCAGCAGATTGCCGGTTACACCGACGATCACCACCAACGAGGACGCGGCGTCGGAACGCGCATGCCATGCGTTGGCCACCAGCATCTGCGAACGCACCTTCTTGGCGACCGCCAGCATGTAGCGGAAAAGTCCCTCCTTGGCGACCAAAGCTAGGATCGCGATTGCGAGTGCCGGCGGGCTGACTGCCCGCACCGCCTCGGGATGCTGCAGACGCACGGCAGCGGCGACCAGCAATACCACGCCGAGTCCCGCGAGAAATGCCCCGAGAATCAGCGTCGCTGCCGTCTCGATACGCGCATGTCCGTAGGGATGTTCCGCGTCGGCATGCCGGTTGCCATGCCGGTTCGCATACAACACCAGCACATCGGAAAGCAGATCGGACATGGAATGCAATCCGTCCGCCATCAATGCCTGCGAGTGCGCAAAAAAGCCGCCTACCATCTGAAGCGACGTCAGCAGGACATTGATGCCGATGCTTACCCAAGTGCTCTTCTGTGCAGCCGCAAAACGCTCCGGATGGACCGGATCGAACGACCCGATATCGGTCTTGGAAAGATGGGGCTTGCTGTGATTTTTCATATCGGCTGCATTGTTATGCATCTATACTATATAGCATAAAATTTGCACCAACCGCGTTAAACTTTGTGATGGAAGAAGGGTCGTCATGGGAAAGATCCGCGAAATTCTGCAAGCCGCCCAACAACGCGCCAGAGATCTGAATCTGCCGTATGAAGGCGCGCTGTATCCGGCCGAAGCCTATGAAATCCGCCAGTCCGCACCCGGATCCAAACTGGTGGATGTCCGCAGTCGAGCGGAGCTGGACTGGGTCGGTGGCATACCCGGAGCCACACTGATCGAATGGGCAAGCTACCCGGGAATGAAAACCAACCCGAATTTCATCGTTCAGCTGGAACAACAAATCGACAAGGAGGCACTGGTGATCTTCTTTTGCCGTAGCGGTGTGCGATCGCACCACGCCGCAGCGGCGGCGACAAGAGCCGGCTACAGTGACTGCTACAACATGCTGGAAGGCTTTGAAGGCGATCCGGACCCGAGCAAACACCGCAACACGATCGGGGGCTGGCGTGTTGCGGGACTTCCTTGGGAACAGAGTTAATCCCGATAATCGATAATCAGCGGCGCATGATCGGAAAATCGCTGTGCCTTGTAGATGCTCGCCGATTGGGACTTGGCGGCAATCCCGGGTGTGGCGACCTGATAGTCAATGCGCCAACCGACATTCTTGGCCCACGCCTGGCCGCGGTTCGACCACCAGGTATAGGCCTCCAACTCCGGGTGCAGGCGGCGAAACACATCAACAAAACCGATTTCATCGAACAGCAATGTCAGCCAGGCGCGTTCTTCCGGCAGGAATCCGGAATTCTTCCTGTTCCCGCGCCAGTTCTTCAGATCGATTTCCTTGTGCGCGATGTTCCAGTCGCCGCATATCACCACTTCGCGTCCGCTGGCGCGCAAGTCGCGAAGATGCGGCAGGAATGCCTCCATGAATTTGAATTTCACCGCCTGACGCTCCTCCCCGCTGGACCCTGACGGCAGGTAGAGCGAAACCACGCTGAAGTCGTCGAAATCCGCGCACAGATAGCGTCCTTCCGCATCAAACTCTTTGTTGCCCAAACCGGCCACAATCTGCTGCGGCTGTACGCGACAATACATCCCCACGCCGCTATAACCCTTCTTTTCCGCATAGTGGAAATAGCCGTGATATCCCTTGGGCATCAGCATTTCCCCGGTCATGTCCTGCGCTTGGCACTTGAGTTCCTGCAGGCACACGACGTCGGCGTCTTGTTGCGCTAGCCAATCGTAGAAACCTTTGCTGGCGGCGGATCGAATGCCGTTCAAGTTCACTGAAATGATGCGCATCAAATATCTCGGGAGGAATCCGGCGTGCCATTATAATAACAACCATCATCTTACCCATTGCAAACTCCATGTCCAATTTCAGACAGGATTTCATCCGCTTCGCGATCCAGCAAAACGTGTTGTGTTTCGGCGAGTTTCAAACCAAGGCAGGTCGCCTGTCTCCCTATTTTTTCAATGCCGGCCTGTTCAGCGACGGCGCTGCATTGAGGAATCTTTCACAATTTTATGCCCAGACCATCCTGGCTTCCGAAGTACCATTCGACATGCTGTTCGGCCCTGCCTACAAAGGCATCCCGCTGGTTGCCGGTACGGCGATCGCTCTCGCCGAGCAGGGCCGCAACGTGCCGTATTGCTACAATCGCAAGGAAGCCAAGGACCACGGTGAAGGGGGAACTACAGTGGGCGCCAGACTGCAGGGCCGGGTATTGATCGTCGATGACGTGATCTCCGCGGGAACTTCGGTGCGCGAATCCGTCGAATTGATACACTCTGCCGGAGCGCAACCCTGCGGGGTCGTGATCGCGCTCGATCGAATGGAGCGGGGCAACGGCGTACTTTCCGCCGCGCAAGAAGTTCAGCGCAACTTTGATATCCCGGTAATATCCATCGCCACGCTGGACGATTTGCTGGGCTATTTGCGGGCCGACGCCGAGATGGTGCAAAATCTTGCCGCGGTTCAATCGTATCGCAAGCGTTATGGAGTATCACATGACCAAACTTAAACTGTTCGCTGCGCTCATTGCCGGCCTCTCCCTCAGCTTCCCCGCCGCGGCGAAGCTGTACAAATGGGTGGACAACGACGGCGTCACGCATTATGGCGAAACCATCCCTCCGGAATATGCCGACAAGGATCGCGTGGAGCTGAACAAGGAGGGCCGCGTGATAAAAAGCGAAGAGGCGATGACTCCCGAGAGAAGACGCGCCAAGGAGCTGGAGGATAAGAAGAAACGCGAAGATGCCGATGCCGCGCTTGAACAACAACGCCATGACAGGACTCTGCTCAGCACTTACAGCAACGTCCACGAAATCGATCTGGCGCGCGCCCGCAGTTTGCAGCAAGTCGACGCGCGCATCAACATGCTCGATTCCTATCTCAAGTCAGCCAATAATAACTATCTCTCATTGCAGAATGAGGCGGACAGATATACCCAGGCGAACAAACCGATCCCGAATTCATTGCTGGACGATTTGAAGAACGCCCAGGAACGTTTGGACCAGCTGCAAAAGGATATGGAAAAGCCCAACGCGGACAAGGCGGCCCTGGAAGCTCGCTTCGCGGCCGACAGGGCGCGCTACATGGAATTGACCGGCAAGAAATAGTCCCTAAACCGGGATTAATTGGCTATCGAGTCCTACTACAGGGTTTCAAACCGGCTACTGGCTGCGTTGTATCCCAGCAGCTCTCCGCGTTCGATGTCAAAATACCATCCGTGCAAAGCGAGCCTGCCCTGTTCGACACGCTCGCGTATCCAGGAAAACGTCATCAGATTGTCCAGGGACACCAGGATCGCCTGTTGTTCGCAGGCACGGTGGCGCTCCTTGCTGCCGGCGCCTGCAAGTTCCCGCTCGATGCGCTGGCGCGCGGCCGAGGCGATGCTCATCCACTCGGCAATGAAAGAATCCTCCGACGTTACACCGCCTTCCAGCAGCGCATGAATGCCGCCGCACTGAGCGTGTCCCAGCACGATGATGTGCTGCACCGCCAGATTGCACACGCCAAACTCGAGTGCCGCGCTGGTGCCGTGATAATGGCCCTGGTTTTCCGAGGGTGGCACCAGATTGGCAACATTGCGTATCACAAAAAGGTCGCCCGGCGCGCAATCCAGAATCAAGGCCGGATCGACGCGAGAATCGCAGCAACCCACTACGAGCGTGGAGGGCATTTGACCGAACTCGACCAACTCGCGAAACTGCGCATTGCCGCCGGTGAGGTTGCGCTCGCGAAAGCGCTGAAATCCCGCGATGAGCTGTTCCAGAGAACTCATGCACCGGACAGCCTGACCAGCGCCTCGCGGTACTTGTCGGCGGTTTTTTGCAACACGTCAGAAGGGATGCGCGGTGCGGGAGGTTTCTTGTTCCAGCCAGAGGCTTCCAGCCAGTCGCGCACGAATTGCTTGTCGAAACTGGGCGGGTTGCTGCCCACGCGGTATTGATCTGCCGGCCAGAAGCGCGAGGAATCCGGCGTGAGCGCCTCGTCGATCAGATAGAGTTTGCCGGCATCGTCAACGCCGAATTCAAATTTGGTATCCGCGATGATGATCCCTTTGGTCGCTGCATAATTCGCCGCCTCGATATAGAGCGCCAGCGTGGCATCGCGCACCTGCTTGGCGCGCGTTTCGCCAAGCAGTTCGACCGCCTGCGCATACGAGATGTTCTCATCGTGCTCCCCCACCGCGGCCTTGGTGGACGGGGTGAACAGCGGCTCCGGCAGCTTTTCCGCCTCGCGCAGCCCGGCAGGCAACGCGATGCCGCATACCTTGCCGGTCTTCTGGTAATCCTTCCATCCGGAACCGACCAGATAGCCGCGCACGATCGCCTCGATCGGCAAGGGCTTGAGCTTCTTCGCGAC
>DATKAK010000043.1:0-26989 GCA_035498295.1 Gallionella sp.
GCGGGTCCTCGGTATGCCCTGCGCTGCTTTGTAACCCACGTCGAAGCCAAGTCGCCCCCGGTTCGAAATGCTTTATAACCTACTGTGCAGCCAATCTGCTTTGTCGCGTGCTCGCTCAGACTTCGTCTATCGATTTAGATATGCCTCAGTCTTCGCTGCGCGGCTCCTTGCATCTTGGCTTGCTCGTAACGGTTCTAATAGCATTTCCCCGTTGCGAGCGAAGCAGATTGTAGCAGACTCAGAGGGCCAATAAACCCAGAAGTTCCATCGGTTTGTCGATGCTGGCGTGCGCATTCCAATTCTCGGCGGAGGCGTCGTGGCTGATATAGCCGTATTTGGCTATGATGCCGCGCATGCCGGCGGAGTTGGCTGCCTGCATGTCGCGCAGGTCGTCGCCCAGATAGATGCATTCCGCCGCGGCGACGCCCAACATTTGGCTGGCCTTGAGCAGCGGTTCCGGATGGGGCTTGGCGTGCGCATAGGTGTCGCCGCTGACCAGGCATGCGGCGCGTTCGGCATAACCCAGTGCCTGCATCAGCGGCACGGTGTAGCGGTGCGGTTTGTTGGTGACGATGCCCCACTTGATGCCGCGCTGTTCCAGCGAGTCGACAAGATCGGCGGTGTCGTCGAACAGCTTGGTGTGCACGCAGATGTTCCTTGCGTAGTAGTCGAGAAAGATGTCGCGTATCTCCTCGTAGCCGGGCTGTTGCGGCTCGATGCCCAGGCCTATCCTGAGCAGGCCGCGCGATCCGTGCGAAGCCTGGGGGCGCAACACTGCTACGGGCAGTGGCGGCAGTTTGCGGGTGGCACGCGCATGATTGAGCGCGGCGGCAAGGTCGGGGGCGGTATCGGCGAAAGTGCCGTCCAGGTCGAACAGGACGGCTTTGATTACACCCTCTCCCGCGCTGGCGCGCTCCCCTCTCCCGCGAGCGGGAGAGGGGCTGGGGGAGAGGGCGCTAATCACGACGGCAGGCAATCATGTAGTTCACATCCGTATCCCTGCCCAATGAATAGACTTTGCTCAGCGGGTTGTAGCTCATGCCGGTCAGGTCGACGAGGTTCAGCCCCGCATTGCGGCAGGACTGCGCCAGTTCGGAGGGCTTGATGAATTTGGCGTAGTCGTGCGTGCCGCGCGGCAACAGGTTCAGCACGTATTCGGCGCCGATCACGGCGAACAGATAGGATTTCGGATTGCGGTTCAGCGTGGAAAAGAACACCCATCCGCCCGGCTTGACCAGCTTGGCGCAAGCCGTGATCACGCTTTGCGGATCGGGCACGTGCTCGAGCATTTCCAGGCAGGTGACCACATCGAAGTGGGCGGGCTTTTCCACCGCCAATTCTTCCACGGCAACCTTGCGGTAATCGACCTGTTTGCCGCTTTCCAGCAGATGCAACCTGGCGACTTGCAGCGACTTGTCCGCAAGGTCGATGCCGGTGACATTTGCACCCACGCCAACCATGCTTTCCGACAATATTCCCCCGCCGCAGCCGACATCCAGCACGGTCTTTCCCGCAAGGCCCGCGTGGCGGTCGATATAACCGAGGCGCAACGGATTGATATCGTGCAACGGCTTGAATTCGCTGTTCGGGTCCCACCACTTGTGGGCCAGCTGCGAGAATTTTTCCAGTTCGACGGGGTCGGCGTTGGCCATGATTTACGGCTGTGATCCATTGGTTGGCAAGGTGCCGACTCTAACAAAACTCATGGCTTTAGGGAACCTCCGCCAGGGTTCAAGAATGCGGTTCGATACATTTGGCCGTGCCTCGAAACTTCGCTACGCTCGTTTTCCGTTCGTCCTGATAACCAGCCACTTGATTGCCGTCTTTTGGCAATTTAGTGGAATGGCTAGTAGCTTCATCAGTGCCGCGTTTTATGCGGTGTATCCAAGGAAGGAACGGGAAACGCTCACCGCGAACGGAGCTTACGCAGAGGTTCCTAAGGGTTGCATCGCTGTGCTAAAATGCGCGCTTTGTCACACGCCACTTGCGCCAGGTCTGATCACACCCATGGAACAACAATTCGCCAAAGAAACACACCCCGTCAGTCTTGAAGAGGAGATGCGCAAATCCTACCTGGATTATGCGATGAGCGTCATCGTCGGACGCGCCCTCCCGGACGTGCGCGACGGCCTGAAACCGGTGCACAGGCGCGTGCTGTTCGCGATGCATGAACTGTCCAACGACTGGAACAAGGCGTACAAGAAATCGGCGCGTATTGTCGGCGATGTGATCGGTAAATACCACCCGCACGGCGACACGGCGGTATATGACACCATCGTGCGCATGGCGCAGGATTTTTCGCTGCGCTATCCGCTGGTGGACGGGCAGGGCAACTTCGGTTCGGTGGACGGCGACAACGCCGCGGCGATGCGTTACACAGAGATCCGCATGGCGAAGATCGCCCACGAACTGCTCGCCGACCTGGACAAGGAAACCGTGGACTACGGGCCGAACTATGACGGCTCGGAAAACGAGCCTCTGGTTCTTCCTGCGCGCTTCCCCAATCTGCTGGTGAACGGTTCTTCCGGCATTGCGGTGGGCATGGCGACCAACATCCCGCCGCACAATCTGGGCGAAGTGGCGGACGCGTGTATCGCGCTGCTGAAGGATTCCGATCTGGATGTCGAGCAACTGATCGATTACATCCCCGCGCCGGATTTCCCGACCGCGGGATTCATCTACGGTCTTTCCGGGGTGAAAGAAGGCTACCGCACCGGGCGCGGCCGCGTGATCATGCGCGCGCGCACCCATTTCGAGGATATCGGCAAGGGCGAACGCCAGGCCATCATCATCGACGAGCTGCCCTACCAGGTGAACAAGTCCAACCTGCTGATCAAGATCGGCGAAATGGTGCGCGAGAAAAAACTGGAAGGCATTTCCGAGATCCGCGACGAATCGGACAAATCCGGGATGCGCGCGGTGATCGAGCTGAAGCGCGGCGAGAACGCGGACGTGATCCTGAACAAGCTGTACAAGGACACCCAGTTGCAGGACAGCTTCGGCATCAACATGGTCGCCATCGTCGACGGCCAACCCAGGCTGTTGAATCTCAAACAGGTGATCGATGCGTTCCTGCGCCATCGCCGCGAAGTCGTCACGCGCCGCACCATATTCGAATTGCGCAAGGCGCGCGAACGCGGCCATATCCTCGAGGGACTGGCGGTGGCGTTGTCCAACGTGGACGAGATCATCGCGCTGATCAAGGCCGCGGCAACGCCTGCCGATGCCAAGCGCGAACTGATGGCGCGCAGCTGGCGTTCGTCGCTGGTGGAAGACATGCTGGCCCGCGTCAGCGATGCGTCGCGCCCGGAAGGCCTGCTGCCCGAGTTCGGCCTGGTCGGCACGGGCAAGACGGCCGGTTATCATTTGTCCGACGCCCAGGCGCAGGCGATACTGGAACTGCGTTTGCAGCGGTTGACCGGGCTGGAGCAGGACAAGATCGTCAGCGAATACCGCGAAGTCATGGACAAGATCACCGACCTGCTGGACATCCTGGCCAGGCCCGAGCGCGTCACGCAGATCATCCATGACGAGCTGGTCGCGATGAAATCGCAGTTCGGCGACAAGCGCCGCAGCGAGATCATCACGCATACCCAGGACATGAGCATGGAAGATTTGATCGCGCCGGAAGACGTTGTGGTCACGCTGTCGCATGGCGGTTACATGAAGGCTCAGCCGCTCGACGAGTACCGCGCGCAGAGGCGCGGCGGCCGCGGAAAGCAGGCCACCGCGACCAAGGAAGACGATTTCATCGACAACCTGTTCATCGCCAATACGCACGATTACATCCTGTGCTTCTCCAATCGGGGCCGCGTTTACTGGCTCAAGGTTTACGAAGTGCCGCAGGGCAGCCGTATCTCGCGCGGCAAGCCGATCGTCAACCTGCTGCCGCTGGAGGCGAACGAAAAGATCAATGCCGTACTGCCGGTCAAGGAATTCAGCGATGACAAGTTCGTCTTCTTTGCCACTTCGGATGGCACGGCAAAGAAGACCGCTCTTTCAGACTACGCCAACCCGCGCAAGGCCGGCATCATCGCGATCAACCTGGACGAAGGGGACTATCTGATCGGTGTGGCGCTGACCGACGGCAAGCACGATGTGATGTTGTTCTCGAACGGGGGCAAGGCGGTGCGCTTCGACGAGAACGACGTGCGCGCCATGGGGCGCGCGGCGCGCGGCGTGCGCGGAATGAAGCTGGCGAAGGGGCAGCAGGTGATCTCGCTGCTGGTTGCCGAAAACGAGCAGCAGAGCGTGCTGACCGCGACCGAGAACGGCTATGGCAAGCGCACACCGATTACCGAATACACCCGCCATGGACGCGGTACTCAGGGCATGATCGCGATACAGACCTCGGCGCGCAACGGCAAGGTGGTTGCGGCAACGCTGGTGAGCAAGGAAGACGAGATCATGCTGATCGGCACCAGCGGGATATTGATACGAACCCGCGTCAAGGAGATACGCGAGATGGGCCGCGCCACGCAGGGCGTCACGCTGATGAACGTGGAAGAGGGTGAGAAGCTTGCCGGATTGAGCCGCATCGCCGAGCCGGAAGAAGAAAACTAGATATAAGGTACAAGGTACAAGAGGCAAGAATCGATCGATAAGCGGCGCAACGGTTCTTCTTGAACCTTTGCTCTTGTATCTTGTGCCTGATTTTTAAAACTTTGGAGTGTTGCACGATGACGATTTACAACTTCAGCGCCGGCCCGGCGGTATTGCCCAAGGAAGTGTTGCAGCAGGCGCAGGCGGAATTGCTCGACTGGCACGGCAGCGGCATGTCGGTGATGGAGATGTCGCACCGAGGCAAGGAATACATGGGCATCCAGGCCCAGGCCGAGGCCGATCTGCGCGAGCTGATGGGCATCCCGGTGAATTACAAGGTGCTGTTCCTGCAGGGCGGCGCCAGCCTGCAATTCTCCATGGTTCCGTTGAACCTGTTGCGCGGCAAACTCTCCGCGGATTATGTGAATACCGGCGAGTGGTCGAAGAAGGCGATCAATGAAGCGAAGAAGTTCAGCTATGTGAACGTGGCGGCCAGCAACGCCGACCGGAATTGCACCTACGTGCCCGCGTTCGGCACATGGGATCTGGACAAGGATGCGGCCTATGTGCATTACACGCCGAACGAGACCATAGGCGGCGTAGAGTTCAACTGGGTGCCGGATGTCGGCAATGTGCCGCTGGTGGCGGACATGTCCTCCAACATCCTGTCGCGCCCGGTCGAAGTATCCAGATTCGGTTTGATCTATGCAGGCGCGCAGAAGAACATCGGTCCGGCCGGGCTCACCATCGTGATCGTGCGCGATGACCTGGTCGGCCATGCCGATCCGCGCTTGCCGGCCCTGCTGGATTACAAGACCTATGCCGAAAACGACTCGATGTACAACACGCCGCCCACTTTCGGTATCTACATCGCCGGCCTGGTGTTCCAGATGCTGAAGCGCAAGGGCGGCATCGCCGAGATGGAAAAGACCAACATCGCCAAGGCCAAGTTGCTGTATGCCGCGATCGATGCCAGCGAAGGTTTCTACCAGTGTCCGGTGGCAGCAGCCGACCGTTCGCGCATGAATGTTCCGTTCACTTTGAAGGACGCCAATCTGGACGGCGATTTCCTCAAGCAGGCCGACGCGCGCGGGTTGCTGCAGCTCAAGGGCCACCGTTCGGTCGGCGGCATGCGCGCCTCGATCTACAACGCGTTGCCGCTGGATGGCGTGCAGGCGCTGGTCGACTTCATGAATGAGTTTGCAAAGAGCAAGGGATGACAATGGATACCTTTAGAAATTCATGTTCTCGTGATGGGGCACGACGCCGCGGGCGAGAGGGTCGCTATGCAGCGGCGGGGCACCCGCCGGCCTACTCCTTGCGGGGGGATGCGCTCGAAAAATGGATTTATAAAGGTGTCGGGCATGCCTAGGACTTTCCGGATACTGACACTGAACAAGATCTCCCCGGTCGGTCTGAGCCGTTTTCCCGCCGCGCGTTATGTCACCGGCAACGAGATCGCCGAACCGGATGCGATCCTGGTGCGCTCGCATAACATGCTGGAGATGCACATTCCCAAGACGGTGCTGGCCATCGCGCGCGCAGGGGCGGGCACCAACAACGTGCCGGTGAAGAAGATGAACGAACGCGGCGTGCCGGTGTTCAATGCACCGGGCGCGAATGCCAATGCGGTGAAAGAACTGGTGATCACGGGAATGCTGCTGGCCTCGCGCAATATCGTGCCCGCGCTGCATTTCACCGAGAGCCTGCACGGCGACGATGCGACGCTGCACAAGCTGGTCGAGGACGGCAAGAAGCACTTTGCCGGCACCGAGCTGCGCGGGCGCACGCTGGGTATTGTCGGCCTCGGCGCGATCGGCCGCCTGGTGGCCGATGCCGCGCTCGGCCTCGGCATGAATGCGATCGGGTTCGATCCCGAGATCACCGTGGATGCGGCGTGGAGCCTGCCTTCACAGGTGAAGAAGGCGAACAGCGTGGAAGACCTGCTCAGGCACAGCGATTTCGTCACGCTGCATGTGCCGCTGCTGGATGCCACGCGCAACCTGATCAACGAGAAGCGTGTCGCGGCGATGAAGGCCGGCAGCGTGCTGCTGAATTTTTCGCGCGACGCCATCGTCGACGAGGATGCGATACTGGCCGGGCTGGCCGGCAAGCATGTGCGCTATTACGTTTGCGATTTTCCGTCCAGCAAGACACAGAAGAATCCCGGCGTGATCGCGCTGCCCCACCTGGGCGCATCCACACAGGAGGCCGAGGACAATTGCGCGGTGATGGTTGCGGAACAGCTGCGCGATTATCTGGAGCACGGCAACGTGGTGAACACGGTGAATTTCCCCAATGTCAGCATGCCGCGCGAATCTGCGTTCCGTCTGGCGATCGCCAACAGCAACGTGCCGAACATGCTGGGACAGATCTCCACGACACTGGCCGCGGCCGGCATCAACATCCACAACATGATCAACAAGTCGCGCGGAGAGATGGCGTACACGCTGGTGGATACAGACAGCGCGATTCCGGCTAAACTGTACGCGCAGATCGCCGCCATCCCGGGTGTGCTGATGGTGCGCGATCTGCCTTTGTTGAAAGAGATGTGAACGTTACCTTGAAGCCATAAACGAACATGAGCGAGAAACTGAAACAGCTCCGCGAACAGATCGACAGGCTGGATGACGAGTTGTTGAAGCTCGCCAATCAGAGAGCCGCGCTGGCGCAACAGATCGGCCATCTCAAGGAAGACGGCGTGGTGCTGCGCCCGGAACGCGAAACGCAGGTGCTGCAGCGCATGCAGAAACAGAACAGCGGTCCGTTGAGCGATACCGCCGTTGCGCAACTGTTCACCGAAGTGATGTCGCAATGCCGCGCGCTGGAAGCTCCGCTGACGGTCGCCTATCTCGGCCCGGAAGGGACCTTCACCGAAGCGGCCGCGCTCAAACGTTTCGGCCGCGCGATACAGGAGCAATCATGCGCGACCATCGATGAAGTGTTCCGTGCGGTTGCGAGCGGCGCAGCCCATTACGGCATGGTGCCGGTGGAGAATTCATCCGAAGGCGCGGTCGGGCGCACGCTGGATCTGTTGATGCAAAGCACGCTGCAAATCTGCGGCGAAGTGAACCTGCCGGTGCATCAATGTCTGCTCGGCCTGTGCCCGCCCGGCCAGCACAGGGAACTGAGTTCGATCAAGTCGGTTTATTCGCATCCCCAATCTTTCGGTCAATGCCAGGGATGGTTGAATAACAATCTGCACCATGCTGCGCGCATACCCGTGGCCAGCAATGCCGAAGCGGCGCGCCTGGCTTCGGAAAATCCGCACAGTGCGGCGATCGCGGGCAGCCAGGCGGCGGCGTTGTTCGGTTTGATGATATTGGCTGAGAACATCGAGGACGATGCAAGCAATACCACGCGTTTTTTGGTGCTGGGCAATCAGCAGGTCGCGCCATCCGGCAAGGACAAGACATCGCTGGTGATGTCCACTGCGAACCGTCCCGGCGCGGTGCATGATCTGCTGTTGCCGCTGGCCAGGCACGGGGTGAGCATGACCAAGCTGGAATCGCGCCCGGCGCGTTCCGGCCTGTGGGAATATGTGTTCTACGTGGATATAGAAGGCCACCAGGCCGACGCCAAAGTGGCCGCCGCGCTGGCTGAACTGAAACAGGTCGCCGCGTTCGTCAAAATTCTCGGTTCTTATCCAGTCGCGGTTTGAGAGTTGTGTATTGATGCCAAGGATGCTTCAGAAATTCAGAATTTCGGGATGCGGTGCCAGGAGCCGCGCAGCGAACAACGAGAAAACGAGCAAAGCGAGTTTCGGCGAAGACTTACCTTCAGGTTACGTCGGAGCCACATATCGAAATGGATAGGCGAGGCGTGAGCGAGCACGCGACAACGCAATGCGCCCGAGAAATGAATTTATGAAGGCATCCGAATGAATTATTCCGAACTGGCCCCGGCCTATATCCGCGCCATCGCGCCTTACCAGCCCGGCAAGCCGATCTCCGAGCTGGAGCGCGAGCTGGGCATCAGCAATGTCGTCAAGCTGGCGTCGAACGAGAATCCGCTTGGCTGCAGCCCGCGCGCCACCGCGGCGATGCAAGAGGCGATCAAGACCATCGCGCTGTATCCCGACGGCAACGGATTCGCGCTGAAAGACGCGCTGGTCAAGCGTTACGGCGTATCTCCCGAACAGATCGTGCTGGGAAACGGTTCCAACGACATGCTCGAACTGGCCGCGCGCGCCTTCCTCACGGTGGGCGACAAGGCGGTTTATTCGGATCACGCCTTCGCGGTGTATCCGCTGGCCACGCAGGCGGTCGGCGCGACCGGCGTTTCCGTTCCCGCGATCAACTACGGCCACGACCTGAAAGCGATGCTGAAGGCCGCCATCAAGCAAAAGGCCAAGCTGGTGTTCGTTGCCAACCCGAACAATCCGACCGGCACCTTCCTGGCAGCGGCTGCGTTGCTGGAATTCATGCGGGGATTGCCGCCGCAGGTACTGGTGGTGCTGGACGAGGCGTACAACGAATACCTGCCGGAAGGGTGCCGCTATGATTCGGTCGCGTGGCTGAAGGAGTTCCCCAACCTGATCATCTCGCGAACCTTCTCCAAGGCCTACGGGCTGGCCGGCCTGCGCGTCGGATATGCATTCTGTGATGCGCAGGTGGCCGACATGATGAACCGGGTGCGCCAGCCGTTCAACGTCAACAGCGTGGCACAAGCCGCCGCAGTGGCGGCATTGAAGGATGCCGATTTCGTCCGGCAGACCTTCGAGCTGAACCTGCGCGGCATGAAACGGATCATCGACGGTTTGACCGTGCTGGGATTGGAGCACATCCCTTCATACGGCAATTTCGTCAGTTTCAAGGTCGGTGATGCGGAACGCATTTACCGGCGTCTGCTGGAACTGGGCGTGATCGTGCGTCCGGTCGCCAGTTATGCGATGCCGGATTATCTGCGCGTCACCATCGGGCTGGAATCACAGAACGAAAAATTCTTGTCTGCGTTGCAGCAGGCGTTAACAGAAAAGCGCGCGTAGCGATTTGTTCGCTTCCTCTCCCGGGGAGTTAAGATTGCCTTTCTCGTTTGTCCTTTCTACCGCTTGCGGGAGAGTTGGAGAGAGGGGGTTTCGCAGGGGGAGAACGTAGCGAGGGGCCGAGGAGAGGGAAAAGGGAAACAAAATGATCATCGTGATGGCAAGGGACGTGACCGACGAACAGATCGGCGCAGTGGTAAACAGGCTGGAAGCGGCGGGGTTGAAGGCCAATATCTCGCGCGGAGTGGAGCGCACCGTGATCGGAGCGATCGGCGATGAACGGCCGCTGACCGAGGAAATGTTCACGCCGCTTCCCGGCGTCGAATCGGCGATGCACATCGCCAAGCAATACAAGATCGTTTCGCGCGAATCGCACAAGCAGGATACCGTCATCGACATCGGCGGCATCAAGCTGGGCGGCAAGCAGATCCAGATCATCGCGGGGCCCTGTTCGGTGGAGACACAGGAACAGATGGACCTGTCGGCGAAGTTCGTGCACGAGGCGGGTTGCCGGCTGATGCGCGGCGGCGCGTTCAAGCCGCGCACCAGCCCCTATACTTTCCAGGGCAAGGGCAAGGAAGGGCTGGACATCTTCCGCAAGGCGGCGGACAAATTCAAGCTGCCCATCGTGACCGAACTGATGGATATCCGCATGCTGGACACTTTCATGGAAAATGACGTGGATGTGATCCAGATCGGCACGCGCAACATGCAGAACTTCGACCTGCTGAAAGAGGTGGGGCGCGTCAACAAGCCGGTGATCCTCAAGCGCGGCATGTCGGCGACGATCAACGAATGGCTGATGGCGGCGGAATACATCGCGGCGGGCGGCAACCACAACATCATCTTCTGCGAGCGCGGCATCCGCACCTTCGAGACCTACTACCGCAACGTGCTGGACGTGACCGCGGTCCCGGTGCTGAAAAAGGAAACGCACCTGCCGGTCATCGTCGATCCCTCGCACGCGGGCGGCAAGGCGTGGATGGTGCCTGCGTTGTCGCAGGCCGCGATCGCCGCCGGCGCGGACGGACTGCTGGTCGAGATGCACCCGAATCCCTGCGAGGCCTGGTGCGATGCCGATCAGGCGTTGACGCCGCAGGAGCTGAAAGAGCTGATGGGAACGCTGGGCGGCATCGCCAGGGCGATCGGCCGCACGCTTTAAAGGAGCGCACCATGCCGGACATGGAATTCACGCTATCGCTCAACAGGCAACAGGATTACCGGTTCAATGTGCAGTTCGATCTTGCCGGCGTGCCCGATCTTTTGCTGGATGAACCGGCTCCGCTGGGAACGGGCGCGGGTCCGAACGCTTCGCGGATACTGGCAGCCGCAGTCGCAAATTGCCTTTCCGCCAGCCTGCTGTTTTGCCTGGGCAAGTTCAAGCAGGACCCGCACGGGGTTACCGCGAAGGTGAAGGGCGAGATGGTGCGCAACGAACAGGGACGTTTGCGCGTGGGCGGCCTGTCCGTGGAAATACGCCTCGAGCAAAAAGTGGAGCGCCTTGCGCACTGCGCCGAGCAGTTCGAGGAATTCTGCGTGGTGACCGACAGCGTGCGCAAGGGCATCCCGGTGAGTGTACGGGTCCTGGATGCCGCGGGACAACTGATACACCGGAGCGAATCGTGACCAAAAGGCTATTCCAAAAGATCGTCGTGTTCGGTGTCGGGCTGATCGGCGGCTCGTTCGCGCTGGCATTGCGCAAGGCGGATGCGGTCGGCGAAGTGGTGGGTTTCGGGCGCAGCGCTTCCAACCTGAGACAAGCGCTGGACCTTGGCATCATCGATCGCATCGGGCAGGAAGTTTCGGAAGTCGCCGATGCGGATCTGGTGCTACTGGCGACCCCGGTGGGGCAGATGGCGGAATTGATGGCGCGCATCGCGCCGCATATCGGGATACACACGCTGGTTACCGACGGCGGCAGCACCAAGAGCGATGTGGTGCGCGACGCCTACGCCAAACTTGGCGACAAGGTGGCGCAGTTCGTGCCCGCGCATCCGGTCGCCGGCGCCGAGTTAAGCGGCGCGGCCGCGGCGGGGCCGGACCTGTATACCGGGAAAAAAGTGATCTTGACCCCGTTGCCGGAAAATTCAGCGCATACGGTCGCGCGCGCGCAAGCAGCCTGGCAAGCCTGCGGTGCGGTCATCCACAAGCTCACCCACGCCGAACATGACGCCTTGTTTGCCGCGGTAAGTCATTTGCCCCATCTGCTTTCCTACGCGCTGGTGCATGACATCGCCCAGCGCGCCAACCGCGATCTGTTGCTGTCCTTCGCCGCCGGCGGTTTTCGCGACTTCACCCGCATCGCCGCCAGTTCTCCCGAGATGTGGCGCGACATCTGTCTGGCGAACCGCGAGGCGCTGTTGCGCGAACTGAAGCAGTACGCCGACGAACTATACGTCCTGTATGAGGCGCTGGATAAACGCGATACGGCCGGGCTCGACGAGATATTCACTACGGCATCCGAGTTGCGTGCCGGATGGGCAGAACAATAACCGCGATGTCCGGCCCGCTCTCCAACAAGCAGTTATGGGGCATCGTTTTAGCCGTCGCGGTGATCTGGTTTTCCAATCTCGAATACCGGAAGCTGATCAAGCCGGACGAGGGCCGCTATGCGGAGATCCCGCGCGAGATGGTGGCCAGCGGCGACTGGGTCACGCCGCGCCTGAACGGCCTCAAATATTTCGAGAAACCGCCGCTGCAATATTGGACGACAGCGGTCGCCTACGAAGTTTTCGGCGAGCACCAGTGGACTTCGCGTCTGTGGACCGCGCTGACCGGCTTCGCAGGCATCCTGCTGGTGTGGTTTGCCGGATTGCGTTTGTTCGGCCGCGAGGCGGCAAACTACGCCGCGATCCTGTTGGGCAGCAGCACGCTGTATGTGCTGATGGCGCACATCAACACGCTGGACATGGGCGTCACATTCTTTATTACGCTGGGTATCGCCGGTTTGCTGCTGGGGCAGGCCGAGACTGACCGGAAGAAGCAGCGCGCATGGATGATAACGGCCTGGGCCGGTCTGGCATTTGCCGTTTTAAGCAAAGGCCTGATGGGGCTGGTGCTGCCGGGCGCCGCACTGTTCATTTACATGATCGTGCAACGCGATTTTTCCGTGCTCAAGCGCATGCACTGGGCGCCCGGCCTGGCGGTGTTCCTGCTGATCACCGTGCCGTGGTTCTACCTGGTGATGAAGGCCAATCCGGAATTCTTCCAGAAATTTTTCATCTACGAACATTACACGCGTTTCACCACCAAGGAACTCGGGCGTTACCAGCCCTGGTATTACTTTGTGCCTATCCTGCTGCTGGGCATGTTGCCATGGACCGTACTGATGTTCGACACGCTGCTGCGCGCGTGGCGCGCCAGCAGGTCGCCGGACAAGATGTTCAATGCGGGGCGTTTCTTGCTGGTCTGGTCGGTGTTCATCTACCTGTTCTTCACGGTTTCCGGTTCCAAGCTGCCGTCCTATCTGCTGCCGATGTTTCCGGCGCTGGCATTGCTGATGGGCAGACAGCTGGTCGATACCGGCGCGCGCAGATTGTTCTGGCTGACCGCGCCGGTCCTGCCGCTCACATTGCTGGGAGTAGGTTTTGCGCCGTTCACCGCGCGGCTGGCCGACACGCCGCTGCAGTTGCAGGGATACAGCGCGTACGCCTGGTGGCTGTTCGCCGCAGCGCTGACCTGGTCGCTGGGCGTGATCGCTGCCCTGATCCTGCTGCGCCGCCCGAATGCGGCCCCACTTGACGTCAGGGACCGGGACCGCAAGTTTGCCGCGGTGCTGGTGCTGGCGTTCAGCACCTTGCTGGCCGCGCAGCTCGGCGCGTCCGGTTACAACACCATCGCCAGGGAGCGTTCCGCCTACTACATCGCCGAAGCGATACGTCCCTATGACAAGGTGGGGGAACCGTTCTATTCTGTGGACATGTATGAACAGACGCTGCCGTTCTACCTGAAACGCACCTTCACGCTGGTGCAGTTTCAGGATGAGATGGCATTCGGTATCATGCAGGAACCACAGCGCTATATCCCGGACTACGCCAGCTTCGCGAAGGTCTGGCAGGCGCAGCCGGAAGCGCTGGCGATCATGCCGGTGGATACTTACAAGCGGCTAGGGCAACTGGATTTTCCCATGAAGATCATCTATGAAGATCCGCAATATATTGTTGTGAGCCGGTACTGATTTTTATTATGCGCACGAAGATCCTCGGGAGTTGTTTATGAACCTGGTCAGCTTTGGACTGATCCTTACCGGCGTGATGCTCAACGCCGCCGCGCAGATATTGATGAAGGCGGGCACCAATGCGGTGGGCCATTTCGAGTTCAGCATGGAGAACATCGTGCCGATAGGCTGGAAGCTGGCTACAGAGTGGCACATCGCCGTCGCGCTGTGCTGCTATGCGCTGAGCGTGGTGATCTGGATACTCGCGCTGTCGCGCGTGCCGGTCAGCATCGCTTTCCCGATGCTGTCGATGGCGTATGTGGTGAATGCGATCGCCGCATGGTATCTGCTGGGTGAAGCCTTCAATCCGACCAAACTGGTCGGCATGGGTGTGATCATTCTGGGCGTCATCATCATCTCGCGCGCCTGATGGCCATGGGCGCGCCACAGACCAACCCGGCCGAAAGATATCTGTTCCTGCTGGCGTGCCTGTTGTGCGGCTTGCCGGTATGGCTTCCTGATTTTCCGCCCATGGTCGATCTGCCGCAGCACGCGGCTCAGGTTGCCTTGCTGCTGAACTTGGGCAAGCCCGGGTTCCCGTTTTCCGATCTGTTTCACCTCAACCTGTTCACGCCCTACCTGCTCGGTTACGGGCTGATCGCCGCGTTCACACCCGTGCTGGGTATCGTTGCCGCTTGCAAACTGATCATCTGGCTTGCGCTGGCGGCCTTTGCGATTTCGACCCGCTTTCTTCTGCGCGAAACGGGCGCCGATCCATATTGGGCCTGGCTTGTTTTCCCGGTGCTTTACGGCTTCACCTATCAATGGGGATTGTTGATCTTTTTGATCGCGGCCCCGATCGGGTTGGCGTTTCTTGCGCTGGTATGGCGCATGAAAGCCCAGCCCGACCTGCGTTCCTCCCTGCTGTTGGCACTGCTGTTATTCGCATTATTTTTCAGTCATGCGCTGATCCTTGGTTTTTTCAGCCTGATCGCTTTGACCTACTGGCTGATTTCCGCTCGAAGTGTGCGGGACTTCATCAAATGTGCCTGGCCTTTGGCCGCCATAGCTCCACTGATCATCAACTGGTTGGTCCAGGCCAGCCATCACCCGTTGAGCAACTTTCCGATCGGATGGGATTTGTCCTGGTTCACGACCGGCGACTATTACTACTCCAACTTCGCCACCTGGGCAGACCCGAACGACCCGGGCTGGGGGCGCATCAACGGATTCATCCCGCGCCTGCTCGGCGTGCGGCCACAGCTGTTTTTCACCCTGCTGGGTATCTTGATATTTGCGCTTCCGTTCATTTCGGGCGGCCGCATCAGCAGATCACGCGAGCGTTTCATTCCATCGATTGCCATCACGATGGTATTGCTGCTGCTGCCCACCCTGATGTTTGGCAACATGTACACGTTCCAGCGTTTCACTTATCTGTTCATGCCGCTTTTCCTGATCATGATAGACACACCGGCCAGGACCGGCCGGATAAAAGGAAATCTGCGTATGCTGGCGCCCGCGATCGCGTTTGGATGGATAGGCTACATTTCCATGCATGCCCTTCAATTCAACAAGGATATGCAAGGCTTCGATACGATCCTGGCCAAGACCGAACCCGGAAAGCGTACACTCTCGCTGATCTTCAAACGCGACGACAGCAACTCGATCGCGCCTGAATTTCTGCATTTCCCGGCCTGGTATGCCGCGCTGAAGTCCGGTGTCACCGATCCCAGTTTTGCGGTCACCTTCGTGCAACCGGTAAGCTATAAACACGAATACATCCCCAAGGCGAAATTCGAGGGTTTTGAATGGAACCCCGAATGGTTCGAATGGAAAAGATTCGACGGACGAAATTACGATTACTTCATCGTCCGCGCTTCCGTGAATGCACACGACTATTTGTTCAATTCGGCCCCGTGCAAGGTCGAGTTGGTTGCACAGGCGGGACAGTGGTGGCTGTACCGCAAGGCCCCGGATTGCCCATCTTCAAATCCCTGATAGAAACGATCACAGTGTTGGCTTCGTCTTTGGCTCCTTGTCGCGCAACGGCGACACGTTACTGGCATAGCCAGCCGCTTGCGGGAGCCGTTGCTTTGCCGCCCTTCCCGCACCGAAGCTTCGCTCACCGTGTCAGGGCGGCATTTGTACTGCCTTCGTCGCCTCATCCTCGCCGCCTTGTGCTCCTTCCTATCAGAAATTTGATTCGGCCTGCTCTATAATGACCATGATCAAGCACATATAACATCGTTGTATCTTTTGAGACGCATATCATCGTGAACGACAAATTTCTTCCCTTCTCCAAACCCTCGATAGACGAAGCCACCATCGCCGCCGTCGGCGAGGTGCTGCGTTCCGGTTGGATCACCAGCGGACCCAAGGTGCAGGAATTCGAGAAACAGCTTTCCGCCTATTTCGGCGGGCGCCCAGTGCGTACCTTCAATTCCGGTACCTGCACGATGGAGATCGCGCTGCGCATCGCCGGCATCGGCCCCGGCGACGAAGTCATCACCACGCCGATCTCGTGGGTGGCGACCGCGAACGTGATACTCGAAGTCGGCGCGACGCCGGTGTTCGCCGACATCGACCCGGTCACGCGCAACATCGATCTGGACAAGGTCGAGGTGGCGATCACCAAGCGCACCAAGGCGATCATCCCGGTGTACCTGGCGGGCAAGCCGGTGGACATGGACCGGCTGTATGCGATCGCCAACAAAAACAATCTGCGCGTGATCGAGGATGCCGCGCAGGCGATCGGCTCGACATGGAAAGAGAAACCCATAGGCTCGTTCGGCGATTTCGTCTCTTTCAGTTTCCAGGCCAACAAGAACGTCACCACTTCGGAGGGCGGCTGCCTGGTGTTGAACGACGAGATCGAGGCGACGTTGGCGGAGAAGTATAGGCTGCAGGGCGTCACGCGCAGCGGCTGGGACGGCATCGAAGTGGACGTGCTGGGCGGCAAGTTCAACATGACCGACGTCGCCGCCGCGATCGGCCTGGGTCAGTTCGCCAAACTGGATGCAATCACAGCGCAGCGGCGCAAACTGGCCAAGCACTATTTCAAGACGCTGGGCGAGGATTTCGAGCAGCAGACCGGCGCGCAGCTGCCGCCGCAGGACTTCGAATCGACCAACTGGCATTTGTTCCAGGTCGTGCTGCCGGATCGCATCACCCGCGCCGACTTCATGGCGAAAATGAAGGAGAAGCACAACATCGGTGTCGGCTTCCACTATGCGCCGATCCATCTGTTCAAGCTGTATCGCGCGCGCGGTTTCAAAGAGGGCATGTTCCCGGTCGCCGAGCGCGTCGGCAGGCAGATCGTTTCGCTGCCGATGTTCTATGCGATGAACGAGGCTGATGTCGAACGTACCTGTAAGGCGATGCGTGAGGTGCTGGATGATTCGTCTAAGTTACGTTAGATTAGCAAGGAGAGTATGTAATGCCGGATATCCCAGCCTTTTGTGATAGATTGGAGCGATTTTTCGTTCTGGCATTGTTATAGGTGGGGGCACAGCTGCCTTTTTAGGTAGCAGGGCTGGACCATGTCCTGTATGTGGAGGCATGGGCACTATTCCAGACGGTGTTTATACAGCAGCAGGAAATGTACTTCGCCTACTTTCTGGGCCTCAAAAGACAATAGAGCAACTAAAGAGATTAGTTGCGGTTATTGTAGAAGCTAGGCGTACTCAAGAAGAACCAAATCGAATTGCTGAAAAGATTAAAGAAGAAGCTCCAGAATTAAGTTCCTTAGTGGATGCTCTACCGAAAACACGTTCAGAGTTATATAATTTTATTCTTGTTATATTAACCGCTGTCAGTGTTCTCATTGCTGCGGCAGCAGTGAACAAGAATAGTAACCCAAGCGATGCCGAAATAGAAAAAATGGTAGAAGAAGCCGTCGAGATGGCCATCCAACAATCTCAAAAACAACCACCAACTATCGAAAAAAAGCAACCTTACATAGCACCTGAGAAGCCGGGGAGAAACTCACCTTGTACATGTGGGAGTGGAAAAAAATACAAACACTGTTGTGGAAGGCTAATCTAAAAATTTGCTCAAGCGGGATGCTCATTACGTCGCGTCCAACCTACCAAAACAATTCCTGATTTCGTTATCCTCGCCCCATGCGGTAAAATGCCGCCCTTATGAGCGCTCCCCAATTATCGGTTGTCATCCCCGTCTACAACGAAGAGCAGGGCCTGCAAGCCCTGTTCGACCGCTTGTATCCGGCGCTGGATGAACTCGGCATCAGTTACGAGGTCCTGTTCGTCAATGACGGCAGCCGCGACAACTCCGCAGCGATACTGCGCGAGCAGTTCCAGAAGCGTCCCGATGTGACGCGGGTGATCCTGTTCAACGGCAATTACGGCCAGCACATGGCGATCATGGCGGCCTTCGAGCATTGCCGCGGGCAGCGCATCGTCACGCTGGATGCCGACTTGCAGAACCCGCCGGAGGACACGGCTTTGTTGCTGGCGAAGATGGACGAGGGCCACGATTACGTCGGCTCGATCCGCCGGCAGCGCAGCGACAGCGCATGGCGTCACATCGCTTCGCGTTTGGTGAACGGATTGCGCGAGCGCACCACGCGCATCAAGATGACCGACCAGGGCTGCATGTTCCGCGCCTATGACCGCGGCATCATCGACGCGATCAACAGTTGCAAGGAAGTCAGCACCTTCATCCCGGCACTGGCCTATACCTTTGCGCGCAATCCCGCCGAGGTCGTGGTGGGACATGAGGAGCGCGTTGCCGGCGAATCGAAGTATTCGATCTACAGCCTGATCCGCCTCAACTTCGATCTGATGACCAGCTTTTCGCTGATCCCGCTGCAGTTGTTCTCGATGCTGGGCATCACGATCTCGGTGCTGTCCGGTTTCCTGGTGGTGTTGCTGGTCATCCGCCGGATCGTCGTGGGACCGGAAGCGGAAGGTCTGTTCACGTTGTTCGCGATCGCGTTCCTGCTGATCGGTATCACGCTGTTCGGCATCGGCCTGCTCGGCGAATACATCGGCCGCATCTACCAGCAGGTGCGCCATCGGCCGCGTTACCTGGTCGAGGCGATTCTCGAACAGGACAAGGAACAAGATTCAAGAGACAAGTTGAAAACGGAGTCCGCAGTTCGAATATGAGTAGCGCCGTGGTTTTCGCATACCATAACGTGGGCGTCCGTTGCCTTTCTGTGCTGCTCGCCCACGGCGTGGAAGTGAAACTGGTGGTGACGCATCGCGACAATCCGAAAGAAAACATCTGGTTCGACAGCGTTGCCGATTTGGCCGCTTTGCACGGCATCCCGACCATCACGCCGGACAATCCGAATACGCCGGAAATCGTTGCACAGGTCCGCGACTTGCATCCGGATTTTTTCTTTTCGTTCTATTATCGCGAGATGCTCAAGCGCGAGTTGCTGGAGATACCGAAGCACGGCGCGCTGAATATGCACGGTTCGCTGCTGCCGAAATACCGCGGCCGGGTGCCGGTGAATTGGGCGATAATCCATGGCGAGACCGAAACCGGCGCGACCCTGCATTACATGACGGAGAAACCGGACAACGGCGACATCGTCGCGCAGCAGGCCGTGCCTATCCTGCCGAATGACACGGCGCTGCAGGTGTTCGAGAAAGTGACCGTCGCGGCGGAGATCGCGCTGAACGATGTGCTGCCCTCACTGCGTGCGGGCAAGGCGCCGAGGGTAAAGCAGGACTTGAGCAAGGGCGGATACTTCGGCGGGCGCAAACCGGAAGACGGCATCATCGACTGGTCGCAGTCCGCCCAGCAGATACACAACCTGGTGCGCGCGGTGGCTCCGCCGTACCCGGGCGCGATGACGCGATTGATGGGCAAGCCGATGCGCGTATTGCAGACATTGGTAATTGGGCAGACGCCGGTGGATCCGGGCAGCGCCGGTGGCGAGCCTGCGTTCTATGTCAAGGAAGGCAAGGCCTTTGCGACCTGCGGGCAGGGCGTGGTGCGCGTGGTACGGTTCGAGCTGGATGGCGCGGAATTGAGCGCGGCGGAATTCGCGGCGAAGTTCGGTATGGGAGAATTCGAATTTAATCTGTAATGTGCTTCGATACATTTTCCGTTCGTCCTGAGTGCCGCGCTACACGCGGCGTATCGAAGGATGAACTAAAAACACTCAGCACGAACGGGAATTAGTTTTCGGAATTTAATTGTTAAGGAAACAGAAATGAAAAAAGTACTGATACTCGGCGTGAACGGCTTCATCGGCCACCATCTTTCCAACCGCATCCTGAAAACGACCGACTGGGAAGTGTACGGCATGGACATGAGCACAGACCGCATCGGCGATCTGATCGGCAAGTCGCGTTTCCATTTCTTCGAGGGCGACATCACCATCAACCGGGAATGGGTCGAGTACCACGTCAAGAAGTGCGACGTGATCCTGCCGCTGGTCGCGATCGCCACGCCCTCCACCTATGTAAAGCAGCCGCTGCGCGTGTTCGAGCTGGACTTCGAGGCCAACCTGCCCATCGTGCGCGCGTCGGTGAAGTACGGCAAGCATCTGGTGTTCCCGTCGACTTCGGAAGTGTACGGCATGTGCCACGACGAGGAGTTCGATCCGGAGGAATCCGAGCTGATCTGTGGCCCGATCAACAAGCCGCGCTGGATCTATTCCTGCTCCAAACAGCTGATGGACCGCGTGATCTGGGGTTACGGCATGGAGGGATTGAACTTCACGCTGTTCCGGCCGTTCAACTGGATAGGCGCGGGACTGGACTCCATCCATACCCCGAAGGAAGGCAGTTCTCGCGTGGTCACGCAATTCCTCGGCCACATCGTGCGCGGCGAGAACATCAGCCTGGTGGACGGCGGGCACCAGAAACGCGCGTTCACCTACATCGACGACGGCATCGCCGCGCTGATGAAGATCATCGAGAACAAGAACGGCGTCGCCACCGGCAAGATCTACAACATCGGCAACCCGACCAACAACTTCGCGATCCGCGACCTCGCCGACATGATGCTGAAACTGGCGAAGGAATACGCCGAATACCGCGATTCAGCCGCCAAGGTAAAGATCGTCGAGACGACTTCGTCGGCTTACTACGGCAAGGGTTACCAGGACGTGCAGAACCGCGTGCCCAAGATCACCAACACCCGCGAGGAGCTGGGCTGGAAGCCAACCATCAACATGGCCGACACATTGCGCAACATCTTTGATGCGTATCGGGGCCAGGTGGCCGAAGCGCGCGGACTGGTAGATTGATACAGGCCCTCTCCCGCGCTGACGCGCACTCCTCTCCCGCTAGCGGGAGAGGGGCTGGGGAGAGGGGTGACGAATGAGCAAACAACTCGCCCTCAAGATCGATATCGACACCTATCGCGGCACCCGCGAGGGCGTCCCGCGTCTGGTCGAATTATTGCAGCGCTTCAATGCCCAGGCCACATTTTTCTTTTCGCTCGGACCCGATCACACCGGGCGCGCGATCAAGCGCGTGTTCCGTCCCGGCTTCATCGGCAAGGTATCGCGCACCTCGGTGGTGGAACACTACGGCATCAAGACGCTGTTGTATGGCACGCTGCTGCCCGCGCCGGACATCGGAAGGAAATGCGCGGGCATCATGCGCATGGTGAAGGTTGCCGGTTTTGAAACGGGCATCCATTGTTACGACCATATCCTCTGGCAGGATCATGTGGCACAAAAGGATGCCGCGTGGACGCGGCACCAGTTGCAGCTGGCCGTGGACCGCTATGCCGATATCTTCGGCGAGGCTCCACATGCCCATGCCGCGGCCGGATGGCAGATGAATCGCCACGCGTTGCGGCTGATGCAACAGCTTGGTTTCAAGTACAGCTC
Source organism: Gallionella sp. (assembly GCA_035498295.1). Lineage (GTDB taxonomy): Bacteria > Pseudomonadota > Gammaproteobacteria > Burkholderiales > Gallionellaceae > Gallionella. The sequence continues at coordinate 21,502 of DATKAK010000043.1, forward strand.
GGACACGCGCGGCACGCATCCGTTCATCCCGACCTGGCATGCCGAGATCATCGCCTGCCCGCAACTGCCCACCACGTTGCCGACTTTGGACGAGTTGATGAACCGCGATGGCATCACGCCGGAGAATGTCGCCGACCATATACTGAGACTGACCGAGGTATCGCCTCCCACCGGACATGTATATACGCTCCATGCCGAACTCGAAGGAGGGAATTGGCTGCCGATATTCGTGCAGTTGTTAAAGGGTTGGCAGGCACAGGGCTACGAACTCGTCTCGATGCAGCAGTATCTACAAGGCCTGAATGTGGCCACGCTGCCGCGCCAGGAGGTGGTGATGCGCGAGATCGAGGGGCGGGTTGGCAATCTGGCAGTCGCGGATGACGATCGGCTTCCCGCCACCGCTTGATCCTTTCCGATAGAGTTTCCATATTGCCGTTCTTGTTGCCGGACAATGCTCAGGATCCTGAAGCGCCGAGGGTTTCTCCGGATGTAATACGTGGGCATATCATATGAAGACATGGTGGAATTCGCTGGGCATCCAGATCAAGCTGCAGATCATCATCCAGCTGGTGCTGATCGCGGTATTGATCCCGACCCAACTCTGGATCGAGCAGCACTTCAAGGAAGAGATACTGAACGCGGCCGAGAGCCGCGCGCGGGTTTCCGCCGACGGCGTGATCAACGGCATGAACATGCTGATGATCAAGGGAATCATCAAGGATCCCGAGAGCCGCGCACTGTATATCAGGAAAATGGGCGCCTCCGAGGGAGTCAAGGAACTGCGCATCATACGCGCCAAGCAGGTGCAGGATCAGTTCGGCCCCGGGCTTCCGCAAGAGCAACCCGTGGACGACATGGACCGGCAGGCGATCGCCAATGCCAGGGAAGCAGTCCGTCGCGTCGACGACAGGAATGCGCCCGAACTGCGCGTGGTCGTGCCGTTCATCGTCAGCACCGATTTCCGCGGCACCAATTGCCTGGAATGCCACCATGTGCAAGCGGGCACGGCGAACGGCGCGGCGAGCATCACGATCGATCTCGAGCGCGACTATGCAAGCCTGGCGAAGACCAGCGAGTTGTTGTGGAGCGGGCAGGCAGCGCTGCAATTGATCCTGTTTTTCCTGATCGGGCGGTTCACGCATACCATCACGCGCCCGCTGGAAGATCTGCAAACGACGATGAGCGCTTTGCAGAAGGAAGAAGACCTGGCCCGCCATGTCGGGACGATGGCGCCGTTGCAGGTCACCGGAGGCGACGAGATCGGCAAGCTGAGCGCGACGTTCAACCGCATGGTAAGAACGCTGCAGCAGCAGATGATATCGCTGCGCATTTCCGAGGATATTCAACAGCAATATCTTACGCTGGGACGCGAGGAGCAGGCGCGTCTGATGGCTTTGCTCGCGGTGATGAATGTCGGCGTGCTGTTCGTCAGCCGCGAGAACAAGATCCTCTATGCCAATCCGACCTTCTTCCAGGTGTGGCTCATACCGCCCGGAACGGAACTGGTCGGCAAAGACATCGCGGAGATCCCGGGATATCTGGCTCATCTGCTGGCGGATGATAAAACGCCTTCCCGTTCTCTACTGGAGACGCCCGAGACCACGGACCTTTACCTGGCGGACAAGCGGGTGGTGATCCAGACCAGCTATGTCGTGCGGGATGTGGAAGCCCAGGTGGTGGGAAATCTTTGGCTTTATGAGGATGTCACGCACACGCGCCGCACTCCCGAACAGCGGCTGCATCTGGCCGAACGCGATGCGCTCACCGGTCTGTACAATCGCCAGCGATTTTCCGGCGAGCTGGAGCTTTCGATTGCGCATGCTTCGCGGTACGGAACCAGGGTGGGTTTGCTGGCATTTGCTTTGGATGATCTGAGCCGCGTCCGTGGCACTTTCGGAAGCGTCGCCGCTGACAAGATACTGGCAGGAATGGCCGAGGCAGTCGCCAGGAAAGTGAGGCGCAATGAGGTATTTTGCCGGCTGAGCGAGGACGAGTTTGCGATCCTGGTTCCCAATGCATCGGAGCAAGCCTTACACGTGCTGGCGAAGCGCATCGAAGAAGCCGTTGCGCAGCTGAGTTTCGATGTGAACGGACAAAAAACGCGTGCTTCTGCCTGTTTCGGTTTCGCCCTGTATCCGGATCACGGAAAAATCGGGGAAGAGCTTGTCGCACATGCCGGGTCGGCAATATCCCGGGCCAGGCGGGAGGCCGGGAAGAGCTGAGGGCCGGGCCTCCGCGGCGCCATCATGGGCAGCGAACACCGCAGCTGATCCGCCAGAGCGTCTAGTCCTTGCCAAACAGATCGCGGCTGTAAATCTTGTCCGACACGTCGCGGATGTCGTCGGTGATGCGGTTGGCAACGATTATATCGGACTCCTTTTTGAATTGAGCCAGATCGTTCACCACCCTGGAATGGAAAAACTCCGTCTCCTTGAGTGCCGGTTCATAGACGATGACCTCGATACCCTTGGCCTTGATGCGTTTCATGATGCCCTGGATGCTGGAGGAACGGAAGTTGTCAGACCCGCTTTTCATGACCAGGCGGTGAATCCCGACTATCCTCGGGTTGCGCTTGATGATGTCGAATGCGATGAAATCCTTGCGCGTGGTGTTCGATTCGACGATGGCATGGATCAGGTTTTGCGGGACATCCTGATAGTTGGCGAGCAGTTGTTTTGTGTCTTTGGGCAGGCAATAGCCGCCGTAACCGAATGAAGGGTTGTTGTAGTGATCGCCGATGCGCGGGTCGAGGGATACCCCCTGGATGATCTGTTTGGTATCAAGCCCGTGGGTGGCCGCATAAGTGTCGAGCTCGTTGAAGAAAGCCACGCGCATCGCGAGGTAGGTGTTGGCGAACAGTTTGACCGCCTCGGCCTCGGTCGAGTCGGTAAACAGTGTGGGGATGTTCTGCTTGATCGCGCCCTGCTTGAGCAGATCGGCAAAGATCCCGGCGCGCTTGGAGCGTTCGCCGACGACGATGCGCGAGGGATGCAGGTTGTCATACAGCGCACGGCCTTCGCGCAAGAACTCCGGCGAGAAAATCAGGTTGCTGCAATTGAACTTGGCGCGGGCTTTGACGGTGTATCCGACGGGTATGGTGGATTTGATCACCATTACCGCCTGCGGGTTGATGCTCATCACATCCTGAATGACCGATTCGATCGAGCCGGTATTGAAGTAGTTGGTCTCCGGGTCGTAGTCGGTCGGCGTGGCGATGATGACATAGTCCGCGCCGGTATAGGCTGCACGCTTGTCCAGGGTGGCCTTCAGGTTGAGCGCCTTGTGTTTCAGGTAATCCTCGATCTCGGGATCTTCGATGGTCGAATGCTTGCGGTTGAGCAGGTCGACCTTTTCGGGAACGATGTCGATCGCTACGACCTCATTGTGTTGGGCCAGCAGGACAGCGTTGGAAAGGCCTACGTAACCGGTACCGGCAATCGCGATCTTCATAATGACTGGCTTTCAATACGGGGTTTGCATTATGCCGCAGAATCGTACAGAGGTCAGCCGCCATCCTCGCGTTGGAGGCGAGATCGATATCGCGCCAGATCATCTGGCGAATAGCAGCAGAAGATCACCTCGTCCAGGGTGGATGAAGCGCGGATGAATTCGCGCACCGCTGCGATCGCCACCTCGACGGCCTGTTCCGGCGGATAGCCAAAGATGCCGGTACTGATGCAGGGGAAAGCGATGCTGGCAAGATGTTGCGCAGACGCGATGGACAAGCTTTCGCGATAGCACGAGGCCAGCAGCTTCGCCTCATTGTGTGTCCCGCCATGCCACACCGGGCCCACGGTGTGGATCACGAACATCGCGGGCAACCGGTAACCGCGCGTCAGCCGCGCCTGCCCGGCCGGGCAGCCGCCCAGCGTGCGGCATTCCGCCAGCAACTCCGGTCCCGCTGCGCGATGGATCGCGCCGTTTACGCCGCTTCCGTCCAGCAGCGATGAATTAGCCGCATTGACGATGGCATCCACGTTCAATTGGGTGATGTCGCCCTGGATGGCGATCAGGGTGGTCATGTCGCGGGGATGTCGAGCTTACGCATGGGCATCCCTCTGGATGCTTTTTGAGATCGCTTCTATCGTATCGAGCACCGTCTTCGCCAGGTCGGGCGCAAAACAATCCAGTTCGATATTATCCGGCATCGACCTTAGCCAGGTAAGCTGGCGCTTCGCAAGTTGCCTTGTTGCGGCAATGCCGGTTTCCAGCAGTTGTGTGTCATCGATCTCGCCCTCGATGAATTGCCATGCTTGGCGGTAGCCTACACAGCGCATCGACGTCATATCCCGATGCAAAGGATATTTTTCGCGCAGAGCGCGCAATTCATCCGCCAGGCCGTGTGCCAGCATGGACTTGAAGCGCGTGGCGATCCGCGCATGCAGTTGCGAGCGGTCGGAGGGGATGAGGGCGATGGGGATGATGCGGTAGGGGAGCGAATTGACCTCCCTCTCTCCCAGCCCCTCTCCCGCTTGCGGGGGAAGGTGGCCGTTGGCCCGGAGAGGGGTAGTAGGCCTGTTAATCAGCGCGGACATCGGTTGCCCGGAGATGCGGTAGATCTCCATCGCGCGCTGGATGCGCTGCGTGTCGGTCGGTTTCAGGCGCGCGGCGGTTTCCGCATCCACCTTGGCGAGTTGCTTGTGCAAATGCTCGATACCGTGACGAGCGATCTCGGCATCGAGCGCGGCCCGCACTGCGGGATCGGATTGCGGCAGATCGCTGAGGCCTTCCTGCAGCGCCTTGAAGTACAGCATCGTCCCGCCGACCAGCAGCGGGATTCTTTTTCTCGCAGTGATGTCGTGCATCAGGTGCAGCGCATCATGTCGGAAGGCGGCGGCGGAGTAGGCTTCGGTGGGAGCTATGATGTCGATCAGGTGGTGCGGTGCACGGGCCAGGGTGGCGGCATCGGGCTTGGCGGTACCGATGTCCATGCCGCGAAAGACCAATGCCGAATCCACACTGATGATTTCGGCCGGCAGTCGCCGCACCAATTCCACTGCGATGCCGGTCTTGCCGCTGGCGGTGGGGCCCATCAAAAAAATTGCCGGGGGAAAATCCATTGTTCGGGCGAATTCACCCGCAAGGGGTAGGCCGTCGGGTGCCCCGCTACTGCGTAGCGACCCTTTCGCTCGCGTTGTCGCGTGCTCGCTCATTCCTCGCCTACCCACAAGGTATGTCTCGTCATTCGCTGTGCGGCTCCTAGCGCTTCATCCCGAATAGTGATTTTTAAATAGGCTGCTTTGTGCCCTTTTCAGACTTTAACAATTCCAGATAACTGCCATTCAACGTAAGGGTACCGGCCAGCCGCTTGCGGCAGGCCCAGGCGACCAGAGAACGTCGTTGACCGGAAGGTTAGGCGGCAACATGATCACCGTTCGGAACCATCGATAAAATGCTCCGCTCGGCCGCCACCAGATGAACTGTCGCTAGGAGGTCGTTCGCGCTTGTGAGCTTGCGTAATAATAAGAAATGCGGCAAGCCCAAGCCA
>DATKAK010000044.1:0-32057 GCA_035498295.1 Gallionella sp.
CATGTTGCAGGCAAGACCGGCACGACGGACGATCTGCGCGACAGCTGGTTCGCCGGATACACCGGCGATCATGTGGCGGTGGTGTGGGTCGGACGGGATGACAACAAGCCCACCGGATTGACCGGTTCCTCCGGTGCGATGACGGTATGGGGCGAGATGATGAAGAACCTGCAACCGGAACCGCTGCAGCCGGTCATGCCGGATGACATCGAAATGGTCAATGTCGACCCGGTCACCGGGCTGCGTTATGACGACGACTGCAAGACGGGCGAAATGATGCCCTTCATCAAGGGCTCCGCGCCGAACGTGATTTCGGCCTGCGCATTTCCGTCCAAGGACACGCAAGCAAAAGAAAATGCGGCCGAAGGTGCTAAAGTAAGGCCCGGGGACAAACAGAATCCGAGCAAAAGCTGGTTCCAGAGGTTGTTCAATTGACGAATCGATGTCTAATATTTTCAATCGCGGCATTACTGGCGTTGTTCTCCGGCTGTGCCGGCGTGACGACGCAGCCATCTGCAGAATCCGCTGCCGCGCAGGCGCAACCGGAGCCGGTCAAGTCGGAAAACAAAGCCGTGATCGCGTTGCTGGATCTGGCAAACACCGACAACGAGGCGGGGAGGCGCGACGCGGCAGATGCGTCATTGGAACGCGCGTTGCGCATCGAACCGCGCAACCCCTGGTTGTGGCATGAGCTTGCGAAATTGCGCCTCGTCCAGGGCCAGTACGAACAGGCGATCTCTCTCGCCCGCAAATCGAACAGCTTTGCGGGGCAGGATCGCCATTTGCAGGCGCTGAACTGGCGCGCGATCGGAGATGCCCGTGTCGCGCAGGGCGACTCGGCCGGGGCCGAACAGGCGCTCAAGCAAGCCGCGGAACTTGAACAGTCCCAATAAATGCATCTGTCGGCGGGATCTCGTCGCAACGTGAAACCACCGCATCAACCGATCCGACTTTCATTGAACATGCCCGCTGAAAAAACTTTTCACCGGGAAATCTGGTGCAAGCGCGCCTTTCGCATTTTCCTGTTCATCGCGTTGGTTGCGGGCATCCGCGCCTGGCAACAGCGCGACATGGCAAGCGGCATGGCACCGCCGCTGGCTGGCGTGAAGCTCGACGGCAGCACGTACGCCCTGCCGGCAAAACCTGCGCAACCGGTGCTGGTGCACTTCTGGGCGACCTGGTGCCTGCCGTGCCGTGCCGAACAGGGTTCCATCGCGGCGATCGCGCGGGATCATCCGAATACCATCACCGTGTCGTGGCGCAGCGGCAACGATGCGGCGGTTGCCCAACATCTCGCCGCGCAAGGCCTGAATTTTCCGGTGCTGAACGATGCCGATGGCCGTCTCTCCGCCGCATGGGGCGTGCATGCCGTGCCCGCCAGTTTCATCGTCGGAACGGGCGGGAAGATACACTTCGTTGAAGTGGGCCTGACGTCCGGCTTGGAGTTGAGGTTCAGACTCTGGCTTGCCGGGTTGCCGGTCTGAACCATCGCCGTATCCAACTTGTCCTTGCCGGGGATTAAAATGGGATCGGGCGCATCAGGGAGCACACCATGGGCAAGCGCATTCTATTGATTCAGGGGCATCCGGATTCAAACAAACCGCACTTTTGTCATGCGCTGGAGGATGGCTATATCCGGGGGGCGATGGCGTCCGGGCATGAAGTCAAGCGCATCAATGTCGCCAATTTGGATTTTCCGGTCCTGCGCAGCCTGAGCGAATGGGAAAACGGGCCGTTGCCAACCGCCTTGATCGAGCCCCAGGCGGCGATCAAATGGGCCGAACATATCGTGTTCCTGTTCCCGCTATGGCTTGGGGACATGCCGGCACTGTTAAAAGGTTTCCTCGAACAAGTGGCGCGTCCCGGTTTCGCATTTTCACGCGAGGGAAGAAATCCGCTTGCGCAAAAGGCGCTAAAGGGGCGTTCAGCACGGGTGGTGGTCACGATGGGCATGCCGGCTTTGGTTTATCGCTGGTATTTTCTTGCGCATAGCATCAGGTCGCTTGAACGCAATATACTCGGCTTCGTCGGTATCCATCCGGTTAAAGATACCATCATCGGCATGGTTGGGAGCATGGATGCAAAGACTGAAAGAAAGTGGCTGGACAAGCTGGAACAACTGGGAACAAGAGGGGAGTAGCCGGGCCGCGGCCGGGCCATTGAGCCTGAAGTCGAACCGGTTCAAGCCTTGAAACCCATGTCTCCCGCATACGATTTGCTGGGATATTGGAAGGCGATCGGGCCGTCCGGCTGTGCGTGGAGAAACTGCCGGACAAAGGGGTCTTGCGAATCCATCATTTCGCCGGCTTCGCCTTGTGCAACCACGACACCGTCGTGGATGAAATAAACGTAATCGACGATCTTGAGCGACTCCGACAGATCGTAGGTCACCACCACGGAGGTCACGCCAAGGGCATCGTTCAGTTTGCGGATAAGATTGGCGATGATGTTGAGCGAGATCGGGTCGAGACCGGCGAACGGTTCGTCGTAAATAATCAGCGCGGGGTCGGTGGCGGTCGCACGCGCCAGCGCCACGCGGCGTTCCATGCCGCCGGACAGTTCTTTGGGCATCAGTTTGTGTGCACTGCTCAAACCGACGGCGTGCAATTTCATCAATACCAGATCATGGATGATCTCGTCCGGAAGACCGGTGTTCTCCCGCAACGGAAAGGCCATATTGTCGTAGACCGACAGATCGGTGAACAAGCCGCTGACCTGGAACATCATGCCCATCTTCAGGCGCAGCTTGTATAACTCTGCATTGCCGAGTTCGTGGACCACTTGTCCCATGAATTTCACGCTGCCGCGGGACGGGCGCAACTGACCGCCGAAATGGCGCAGCAGCGTGGATTTGCCGCAGCCGCTGGAGCCCATGATCCCGACAACCTTCCCGCGCGGGATGGCGAGATTGATGCCCTTCAGCACCTTGCGCGGGCCGTAGGAAAAATGAAGGTCGTCGACTTCGATCAGATTATCCATAGTTCGATACAATAGTAAGACTTGCTGCCGCGATTGTCACATGCCGGAAGCCGAAAATACAGGGAACCTGTGACCAAGTTCCGCGTAGCTGCGCATTCCACTGCTGCGCAGCAACCTGTCGCGAGGGCATTACAGGAAAGGCGGCGAACCGAAGGGTAGCGACCGGGATGCGGCATTCTGGGCAGGATGGAATGGTTGAAGGGGAAATCCCGATACAGATCCGCGATGCCACTGCGGAAATGAACTAGATCAACTCGTGAAGATGTGTGATGCCAAGGAGCGATGAGAATGAACGATAAACTGATATTTGTTGCCGTCTTCTTCAGCCTGCTCGCATTTGCGTCAACAGCCGAGGCGAAGAAGCCGCCTTTGGCCCCCGCGGGAACCAAGGTAGCCAGCGGAAAGCAGTTTGATATTTACGCGGAACTGAAGGAATCGAAACCTTTCCCCGCCACGAATTCCATGCTGAATATCTATACGATCACAGTGGTGGTTCACCCGACCAGAAAACGCGGCCGCCAGCACTTTGTCAGCAGCATGGAAGCTTTCGATGCGAACCTCCTTGATCCATCAATGTGGCAAGTCGGCGACTTCAACGGCGACGGCTACGATGACTATCGCGCGGTTTCCGGCATCAACAATGATGGCTGTCACACCTGGACGACCCAGACGTGGCTGTCCACGCGCGCGCGTTTTACCTACCATTCGAAAATAACCCATATAACCGATGCGAACGGCAAGACGGTCAAATCCTGTTACCCTGAATAACCCAGGTACAATCCGTTGGCATGAAGAAGATCCTTTCTGGCAGTTTCATCCCATCAGCCACGATGAACGCATATAACTACAGGGTAAGGCCCCTAAATAATTCTAGGAGATCGAGCATGTTCACCATCAAGTTCCCGCCCTTCATCCCGATTTTTATTTCTCTTTCGCTGAACGGCTTCGTCCACGCGGCGGAAATGAAGATCGACTGCAAGCTCAAAGGCGGGTCGGTAGTTCAACTCACCGCCGAGGCATGCAAGCTGGAGGGGGGAGCGCCGGCAAGCGAAGCGGCGGCTCCGGCGCCGGAAACTGCACCCGCAGATACCGGTGCTGCCGCGCCCCCTCCTCCGGCAAACTCTCCGCTCGCAGAGTCGCAGAAGGCGATCGTTGATTTGTTGGGCAAGACCGTCGAATACACTACCCCGATGAACAGGAACCCGGAAGGCATAGAAAGGACCGCGAAGTTCGAAGGCTGCCGGCTGGTTGTCGACGAGAACCTGCATATCCAGTATGGAAATTTCTATTCCGTGTGGAAAGATTTCAAGGTCCATTCCGCCATCGATTTCCAGAAAATCAATCGAAACGAGTTTGGGATTTTGGGTGAAATCGCTTCCAAAGGGGGCGACCTGAAGGGAACCGCGGTCTATATCGAAGAACCCAGGAATAAGGACGGCAACAACATCTCCATATCGGTGCTCAACCTCAAGGACGGAAACTATACAAAATACGCAACCCATGGGCCGTCTGCTTACTGGAGTACGCCCCGCAGCGATCTGTGGATCGCGGACGAATACGGATATGTCAGGGATTCCGGGTCAAAGCAAGCAGATTTCGGAATTGGCAACGCCGTAACAGACAAGATCAGGATACTTCTCATTGTCAAATCAGCGGACGATGCAGAGAAGCTGAAAAACGCTTTCGACGAAACCAATAGGTTGTGCAGCTCTCAACCAACGGAGCCAAACTCGAAATAATCCGGAATGCCGCGATGGAAATGAAGAAGATCAATTCGGGCAAGCTGCGCGCGATCGGCTACGATGCGCGCGCCCGGCTTCTGCAGGTCCAGCTCGAGGACGGCAGCACGCTGCAATATAGCGGCATCGACGACGATACTTGGCGCCGCTTCAGCAGCTCGGGGTCGGCCTGGAGTTTCTATCGCGACAACATCGAGGAAGAGTTCGCCGCCAAGCGCGTCCCGGGAGTCGCCAACACCGGAAAGAATCCTCTCGATGATCTATTCCGTAAACCCTGAGCAGGATGTTGCAATCATTTCTTCAACGGAAGGATATATGAGCACTGATCCGGTCGAGCAATTCAAAACCAAACGGCGTGAAACCTGGACCATGGGAAACTTCGGCGAAATGGCCGTGTTCACGACGCCCGTGGCCGGACATCTGGTGCGCTTTGCCATGGTGACGGGCGGCCAGGGGGTGCTGGATGTGGGGACGGGTACCGGCGTGGTGGCGATAACGGCGCGGTTACTGGGCGCGAAGGTGACCGGCCTGGACCTGACACCCGCGCTGCTCGCGCAGGCCAGGGAAAGCGCCGCGGTGGCGGGGCTGGACGATATTGCCTGGCATGAAGGCGATGCCGGGGCGCTTCCTTTTCCGGACGCATGCTTCGATGTCGTGTTGACCCAGTTCGGGCACACGTTCGCGCCACGGCACGATGTCGCGGTCAGCGAGATGCTGCGCGTGCTCAAACCCGGGATACCATCGCATTCGCCGCCTGGCCCGGCGAACAGTTGATTGGACGTATGTTCAGCCTGAACGCAAAATATGTGCCGCCGCCGGGGATTGTCTCACCGGTGCTATGGGGTGATGTATCCATCGTGCGGCACGAATACCCGCTGATACGGGCGACCAAGGTCTGACAGGAATTTCGGGGACAGGCGGCGTATTGATGATCCGTTTTGACAAGGCCTTGCGTGCATGGGGAACGCCGGAGTTCGCGGCCGCTCTCAAACTGGAGCTCGAGAATAACGCGGATATCTTGCCGCTGCAGCAGGGATTGTCCTACGGAAATTACGTGACCGATGACCCGATCACGGTGTCGATCAACAGGGTTGCCGAGACAGAAGGTTCCATCTGCATCAAGGCGGGGTTATATTATCAGAGCGTGATGGGCGGCTGCAGTTGCGCGGACGATCCCACGCCCGTCAGTGAAAACAGCGAGTATTGCGAAGTGATCTTGGAAATCGACAAGGAAACTGCCGCGACCGCTATTTCGCTCGTGTCTGAATAAACACGATAGAGCAGCCCGTCTATCGTGACTACACCACTCACCATTCCGCTTCCTTGAAGAACCTACAACCCCGATCCGTCTGGTCCCACTTCGCGAGACTTTGTGAAATCCCGCGTCCGTCGCTGCACGAAGCGGCGCTGCGCGAACATCTGAGCGGATGGGCGCGGGAACGCGGCATCACTGCAATTACCGATGGCGCAGGCAATCTTATCCTGAAAAAATCCGCGAGTCCGGGTTGCGAGGCAGCACCCGGCGTGATCATTCAAGGCCATCTCGATATGGTATGCCAGGCCAATACCGGAACACGGCACGATTTCGAACGCGACCCGATACGCGTTGCCGTGCGCGATGGTTGGGTATTGGCCGAGGAAACGACCTTGGGCGCAGACAACGGCATCGGTGTTGCGTTGGCGCTCGCCGCGCTGGAAGAACCGGGCCTGGCCCATCCGCCGCTGGAAGTGTTGCTCACTGTCAACGAGGAATGCGGCATGGACGGCGCGCGCGGACTGGCTGCCGGCACCTTGCAGGGCAGGACGCTGATCAATCTGGACACCGAGGAGTGGGGCCATTTCTATCTGGGTTGCGCGGGCGGCGTGGACGTTGAAGTACGCCACGATTGCGAACTGCAAAATGTGCCGCCGGGCCATGCGCTGGTGCGCTTTGAAGTGTCCGGTCTGCGCGGCGGCCACTCCGGCATCGATATCCATCTCGGGCGCGGCAACGCGATCAAGCTGCTGGCTGAAGCGCTGCGCGATCTATCCGCGCACACCGATGTGCGCCTGATCGAGATGAAGGGCGGTACCGCGCGGAACGCGATCCCGCGCGAAGCGTTCGCCGTCTGCGCACTGCCTGTTGCCATAGCCGCGAGCATCGATGAGTGGGTGCGGCACCGGAATCGGGCGTGGCAAGCCCGGTTTGCCGAGGCGGACGCGAACGTATCCTTCACGTGCAGGCACCACGATTCCCGGCCCGGCTCATCCATATCGCCGGTCGAGCAGAAAAGTTTGCTTGCTTTTCTCGACAGTGTCGCGAATGGCGTTTCGCTCATCAGCGATGATTTTCCCGGCGTGACCGACACCTCGTCGAATCTCGGCGTGGTTGCACTTGAGCGGGGGATTTTCCGCGCGACGTTCAAGGTGCGCTCGCTGCAGGATGCGCGCGCGGATGCGCTGGCCGACAAGCTGGTGTCCCACGCAAGCGGCTACGAATTGAAAGCATGGAAGGATGGAGCATACCCTGGCTGGACGCCGGACCCGGGCTCGGATCTGCTCGCGCTTTGCCAGCAAGTCTATAACGAACAGTTCGGACAGCCCGCAAGCTTGCAGGTGATCCATGCCGGACTCGAATGCGGCCTGCTCGCCGCCAGCCATCCGCATCTGGACATGATCTCGTTCGGCCCCGACATACGCGGCGCGCACGCACCCGGCGAAAGCGTGGAGATCGAGTCGGTTGTGCGCTGCTGGCAATTGCTAAAAGAAATATTGCGCGCGCTGGCGAAATCCTAGCCGAAAAGGGAACTTGCCATCGCATCAGGCAAGTCTGGAAAGACGATGTTCTGATGTGGCGCCGGGAAAATCGAACCCGGAACCTGGGAATGCAGGTGACCGGGGCTCAGACCCCGGTCGCTTCGATGCTGCTGCTGTTGTGTCCGTCAGTTGGCCGGCTTGGCCATTTCATTCGCCAGGCTCTGGTCGATCAGCATGATCTCGATGCGGCGGTTCTTCTGGCGTCCTTCCGGCGTATCGTTCGATGCCACGGGATCGTATTCACCCCTGCCGGCTGCCACCATACGCTCGGGCGGCACCCCGGAATCCTGAAGAAAGCGCACCACGTTGGTCGCCCGCGCGACCGATAGTTCCCAGTTGGTCGGGTAGGTAGCCTGCAGGGACTTGGCAACCGGCACGTTGTCGGTATAACCCACGACCCGGATGATCTTGTTCTCATACCCTTTCAGTGCATCGGCGACCTTTTTCAGCACGTCCTTGCCGCCCGCCTTCAGAGACGCCCGTCCGGAGTCGAAAAAGATCTGTTCTGCCAGATCCACTGTCAGCATGTTCTGGTACTGCTTGACCTGGAGCTGACCCTTCTCGACTTCCTTCGACAGATCCTTCACCAGCGCATCATACTGCTGCTGCCGCTGCTGACTGGCTGCGAGCAATGCGGCCTTCTCCTGTTCAAGGGATCCGACTTGCTGTGCGCTCTGCTGCGCCTGAGCCGCGTTCTGTTGCTTCAACGCTGCGTTATCCTGCTCCAGCGAGGTCTTCTGCTGCTGCAGCGTCTTGATCTGCTGATCCTTGTCCGCCTGCATCTTTTCAAACGTGCCGGTGCTGACGCAACCGCTGGTAAAGAACGCCGTCGCCAAAACGGCAAGGCCGACGTGGATTTTCGTATTCATGATTATTCCTCCTTTATTGTTGATTCAACAGAGCCAGCATCGAAAACAGCTTAGCGGATGTCATGGGTACGAAGCCCAGACCGTTCCCCGCTTCATCACACCTGTTTCAACCGGTCAAATCATCCGGCTTGAAATCGTACGGATAGGTTTCCAGGTATTTCTTCATCTTCATGTCATCTTCCATGACGTGATCGATCGCCCATGTGCTTCTAAACTCGAAGTAGTATTCGGCGACACTTTCGGACCACCCGCCCGGATGGGCGGCCAATAATGCCTTGATGGCCTGAAACTCGTCCAGAATATACTTGTGTTCCAAATCGTGTTCTTCGAACGGGTAATCGATCGCTCGCGCGATCTTTTCCTCATTTTTAAAATGTGCGCGAGCGGCTGCTTCGAGTAGATCAAATGCCCGGGCAAAAAGCACAATATCTTTCGAGCCGATGACGCGATCCACCTGATTGACGAGATCGAGTATCCGCTTGTGCTCGGAATCGATCGTTTGATTACCGACACTCATCTGCTTCGACCAGGTCAATTCCATCCAGCCCTCCTGCGATACATCGGAAAATACACAAACAGCCGGGGCGCACGTCAAGAATCGGCTTCATTCTATTCCTCCGTACAGCGTTTTCATAGCCGATATGGAATAATTGAAGCGATCCGGGCAGAATTGTCCGCCAATGGGGTCGGCATCAATCTTGCGAATTTCATAACCGGGTGCTGAACGACCATGTCTATTGCGCAAACCATCATCCCGATCTTCCTGCTGATATTGCTGGGCATGGCGATGCGCCAATGGTTCGGACTGCGCGAGGACTTCTGGCCGCAGCTGGACCGGCTGATCTACAACTTGTTCTATCCCGCGCTGCTGTTCAACACGCTCGCGCATTTCAAGATCGATTTCGGCGCTGCGACGCCGATGCTGATGGTCGCCACACTGTTCATGTGCGCAGGCATGGCGCTGGGCTTCGCCGCGAAATACCTGCTCCATGCGTCGTCCAAGGTGTACTCGGCCACCTTCCAATCGTCATTCCGGTTCAACAGTTACGTCGGGCTCGCGATCGCCGGGGGATTGCACGGACAGGAGGGACTGGCCGCGATCGGATTGTTGATGGGTTTCATGGTGCCGCTCGCCAACGTGGCCTCGGTATTGATGCTGGCGCGCCACAGCGAGAGCCACTGGCTCAGGGAGATCCTCCTCAACCCGCTGATCATCGCCACGGGCGGCGGCATCGCCTTCAGCCTTGCCGCTATTCCGCTGCCAGCCATGTTCAACACCACACTCGGATTGTTGTCGCAATCATCCCTGCCGATGGGCCTGATCGCGGTCGGCGCGGGACTGCGCATGCAGGGACTGCACAGCCATCCCGGCACGCTGTGGTACGGCGTATCGGTGAAGTTGCTGGTGTTGCCGGCCATCGCATGGGGTTTGGGAACCGCGTTCGGGTTGAGCGGCGTGTATTTCCACACTCCGGTATTGATGGCGGCGTTGCCGGTGTCCACGATGGCGTACGTGCTGGCGAAGCGCATGGGCGGCGACGGCGACACGATCGCCGCGCAGGTGATGCTGAGCACGCTGCTGTCCGCGCTGACGTTGCCGCTGTGGCTGCTGCTGATGGGCTTGTGAAACGGCGGGCAGGCGCAATCACGAAGAGCGGATCGGGCTGAACCCTGCCTTGTTATGCACAAGACCGTTATAATTTTTTCGGGACGCCGAATTCGCTGGCGTGATTGATGATTTCCGCGATGCGAGTGTAACCTTTGGCGAGCGCTATATCCTTGGGAGTCTTTCCTTCGGCGTTCGTTACGTTGAAATTCGCGCCGTTATGCACGAGTATCTGCATCACATCGGTGTAGCCGTTTTCCGCGGCGATGAATACCGGCATCGTGCCATCCTGGGTGAAGTTGATTTCCGTGTTGAATTTGAGCAAACGGTGCAGGTTTACCAGATCGCCCTTGTTTACCGCGGTCAGCACGGACTTGCGCGATTCCTCGGTATTGATCTTGGGTTGTTCGATTCCTGTCGGCAACAGCTTGAACAGATAACTCACCACGGATACGGCAACGAGCAGTCCCAGCGAAACCAGCATCACAAACGGGCTGATGCCCAAGGTTCTCGCGATCTCGTCGGGCAGATTTGCACCGATCGCAAGGGTGAGGATCGCGATGAACAGCATCAAGCGCAAATAGTGGAACAATGCGATGAAAATGGTAGCGGTGAGCAAGATCAGCAGCATTCTCCGGCTGATGAAATCTTCGAGGCCAAAGCGATCCGACAGATTCGCCGCGATACTCAAAGCGATAACGACGAACAGCATCACAATTTCACTGAGTTTTGCCTGTACTTTCATCATTGGCCCCTATGGATTTGGTTTCGAAACGCCGCATCCGGCAGGGGTCGATATCGGCCTGCCAGACTGATCAAAAAGCGAGCCATCTTACCTGTTTTAGATATTTCAGGTTTGCTGTCCGTCATGCATAGTCAGTCGTGCCTTGACAATCACCAAATGAATGTGGCAACAGGGAACAGGAAGTCCTGGAGTTCGGCCGGATAGCAGCCGCGGCAGTCCTTTTCCATTCACGGATCCGGACTGCCCCGGCAGCTTGATTCGCTTACTGGCAGCTGGATAGGGGATCGATGCAATAGGGGATGTTCACCCAGCTGAATACGTCGTGCTTGCGCGGGTCGATGGTCAGCTTGAGCCATTCGGCCGGGGCATTGGTGGAACCCTGTACGGTGATGCGCGTCAGGTTGGGCACTGCCTGCGTGCCGTGGATCATGCCGGTGGCGCTGGCCGGGTCCGCCAGAGGATGATCGGCTCCGTAGACATGCGAATCGCCGTTCAATATCAGCACCGGGCGGCCGAACTGTACGCTCAGATCGGCCAGCTTCTGCACGAAGGGAGTGTACTGGTCCAGTCCGTCTCCGCCGGGCTGGAGTGCGGACGGATCCCACATGTCAGCCTGAATGGCGATGACCACCGCCCGTGCGTGATCCTTCTTCGCCTGGTCGAATGCAGCATTCAACCAGCGCATGTTCGCGGCATTGCGTTCGGAAACTTCCTGCATCTGTGCGCCGGGGTTTGCGAAGGCACCCGTCCAGGGCAGGGTATCGTTGTTGGAACCCGGAATGTTCATGGTGACGAACACGATCCTGGAATCGTCCCACATCACGTTTTCGACAAACTGCGCGTCGGACGGATAGCTGGGGTCGAAGTCTTTGGCCTGAGTCGAAACGATCTTTTCGTTCCGACCCAAGGTATGGCCGGGCCTGGCGAAGAACAGGCTGCGTACGCTTGCCAGTTCCTGCAGCGGATAGCCGCTGCTCTTCTCCTTGCTCTTGTGACAGTCGGTCCATTCATTGTCGCCCGGCGTATAGACCACCGGATCCTTGAATTGCTGGAATTGATAATAGATGCCCTGGTTCCAGCCCGGATTCGAGGTCGATATCGGTGGCAGTGTGGCGGCACTGGTGCAGGCCATGCTGCCGGAATGAATGTCGCCCACGTGTATCACGAGGCTGACATCGCGGTCGGAATTGACCGAGTCGATCAGCAGCGGCGCATTGTCCAGCAGGTTCTGGTTGTATGGCCAGTCGCCAAAGACTGCGACGGTGAGTGGCCGGTCGGAATCGTTTCGATCTTCGGCAATGGCGGATGTCGCTGCTGCGACCAGCGCCATGGTCAGGAAAAGTGCTTTCATGAATTGCTCCTTGGTAGATGGTGTCGGTTGGAAGAATCAGCCTGCGTGTTTTACCGATGCGTAAAACGCTTGAACTTTAGCCGGGGACTGTTTCAATTTAATGAACGAACCGGAAATCTGCAATAATCCGGTACCGGTTGCATTTCCGGATCAAAAGGCTAGGCAGCATTTTGGTTCCAGTATCGCGATCACCATGAGATGCTTCGCCGCACCTGCGAAGCACGGGAAATATCAATGCTGAACAAGCACCAGGCAAACCAGCTCTTTCGTTATCGATGGACCGCCTTTGTCGTCGTCGGGCTGGCATATGTGCTGTCCTTCTTCCACCGCTTTGCTCCCGCGGCGATCTCATCCGATCTGCAACAGACGTTTCATGCCAGTGCCGCGGAACTGGGCGGGCTGGCGGCGACGTATTTCTATGTGTACATGGTGATGCAGATTCCCACCGGCATACTGGTCGACACATTGGGTCCGCGCCGCGTGGTCGCGATGGGCGGCGTGATCGCGGGCATCGGTTCGCTGCTGTTCGGCACGGCCGACGTCATCTCCGCCGCATCGGCCGGCCGTGTGTTGGTCGGGCTGGGCGTGTCGGTCATGTTCATCTCGATGCTCAAACTCAACGCAGCGTGGTTCCACGACCGTCATTTCGCCACGATGACGGGCGCCACGATCCTGATCGGCAATGCCGGTTCGATGCTTGCCGCGGCACCGCTGGCATGGGTGCTGGGCTATGTCTCGTGGCACACCGCGTTCGTCGCGGTGGGCGGCTTCTCCTTGTTTCTGGCGGCACTGACCTGGTGGCTGGTGCGCGATCATCCCGGCAAGGCCGGCCTGCCCAGCTTGCGCGAGATCGAGGGAAAAGCCGCCCATCCGCCGCACAGCGGACATTGGTATGGCGGGCTGATGGTCATCCTGAAAAATCACGCCACCTGGCCGGGTTTCTGGGTGAACATGGGATTGTCGGGCACGCTGTTCACGTTCGCCGGTTTGTGGGCGGTGCCGTTTCTGCGCGACGGGTATGGGATGGACAGAGCTGCCGCCGCCAATCACACCACCTTGCTGCTGGCCGGGTTTGCGGTCGGTGCCTTCTTCATCGGAAAGCTTTCCGATCACATCGGACTGCGCAAGCCGGTGATGATGGCCGGGGCGCTGGCATATACCCTGTGCTGGTTGCCGATGCTGTCCGGTATGGCGATGAGCAGCATCATGAGTTACGGATTGTTCCTTGCGATGGGACTGTCCGCGCCGAGTTTTGTCTTGACCTGGGCTTGCGCCAAGGAAGTGAATCCGCACGCGCTTTCCGGCATGGCAACCAGTGTGGTGAATATCGGCGGCTTCCTCGGCGCTGCGATCATGCAGCCACTGGTGGGATGGGCCATCGACCGCGCACATGCGAGTCACGCCGATACATCGCTGGAGATGGGCGATTACCGCGCCGGGATCGCCATCCTGGCAGGATTCACCCTCATGGGACTAGTCGCGACGCTGTTCATCCGCGAGACCTATTGCAGATACTCGGATACCGGCCAGATGGATTAGGCGGCAGAGATTCAACGCTTTCAAATTCGAACCGCGGGCTCGATTCAATGCGGCCCGGCGAGTACAATTGCTCCAGGCTGCCACGGATTTCTCCGGCAGTCATTGCCAATCAGATATTCAGCTTGCCGGGCCTCACGCGATCATAAGGCCGCAATTCGCATTCTTGGGAGATGAAAATAATCATGCAGGAAATATTCGATCAATCCATATTTGGCAACACGGTACTGAGTTATCTGACCGCGCTTGCGCTGTTTATCGGTGGAATGATCGTTATCTTCGTATTGAAGCAATACGTATTAAGGCGCATGAAGGAATGGGCTGAATCAACGGCCACTTCAATCGACGATCTGCTCGTCAACTCAATTGATAAATTCCTGGTTCCGATTCTTTATGCTGCGGCATTTTACACCGCGCTGCACACGCTTACCCTCTCGGCGGAATTCAAAAGCAGCCTGAGGATCGCCGCGATCCTCCTGTTCACGGTGCTTGCCGTAAGGGCGGCCACTTCCGCGGTCCATTTCGGGCTTCGGTCCTATCTGAAGAGAACCGACAATCTGGAGCGGGGGGAAAAACAGCTCAAGGGAATTCGCGTATTGCTCAACTTCGTGATCTGGGCCATCGCGCTGGTGTTTTTGCTGGACAATCTTGGCGTCAAGATCTCGGCTGTCGTTGCCGGTCTCGGGATCGGCGGTGTCGCGGTTGCACTGGCCGCCCAGGCCATACTAGGCGATCTGTTCAGTTACTTCGTGATATTTTTCGACAAGCCATTCCAGATCGGCGATTTCATCATCGTCGGCGACAAAATGGGCGAGGTGGAAATGATCGGGATCAAGACCACCCGACTGCGCGCGATCGGCGGCGAACAACTGGTATTTTCGAACAAGGATCTGACCGATTCGCGGGTCCATAATTTCAAGAAGATGCAAAGGCGCAGGGTGGTATTCAAGCTGGGCGTGATCTATCAAACCCCTGCTGATAAATTGAAAACCATCCCGCAGATCGTCAAATCCATCATCCAGAAACAACCAGACGCAACTTTCGACCGCGGGCATTTTGCAGCCTTCGGCGATTCCAGCCTGGATTTCGAATTCGTTTACTACGTGACCGGCGCCGACTACGCCAAATACATGGATGTCCAGCAGGCGATCAATCTGGAGATCTTTGAAACCTTTGAACGGGAAAACATCGAAATGGCATACCCGACACAGACTTTGTTCATCAACAAATACAATTGACTCTGCCGATCGTTCATCCGGCGATTCCGGGTTTTTCTGCGATCATGTTCAGACTGATCGGCACACCCTTGAATAAAGATGCACTCGTGTCATCAAAAAGGCCGAACCCTTGCACCTTTTGTATATTTGTAAACCCAGAAGTCTTCAAATATTTGGTGAGAAAGTCTTTGTTCAAGCCGACAACGTGGTAATCAAACTGATCCCGGTGACCTCCGAATATCATGCGCATGATGAAGAACCGTTCGTCGACCGTCAGCCTGTCCCGATCAATGATCAATTTCGCAAGAACGTCCAGGTCCGGAACACCGATGTATAATTTCCCGCCGGGTTCCAGGACGCGATTCCATTCCATGAGGGTATTTTCCAGTTCGCTTGGAACGGGCTGCCCGAATGCCCACGGCCCCTGCCTGGCGGAAGCCTCTTTCGGCTTGCCGACATAGTCGAGGTGCTCGACGATGTGGGACGCATAGATTTCGGCAAAGGTATTTTCGGCGAACCGCGAAAGATCGTTGGCATTGCACACATGGTCAACATAAGGCGCCGGATTCACATTCAGCACTTCCCATCCGGCGGAACTGACCTTTCCGCCGATATGCAATTTTCTAGCCATTCATACCATTCCTACAAATGATTGCCATCCTGCAGATTTGCGCACCCGCAGTAACGTCGATTCCTGCATCCGGCCGACCGATCGCGCCAATTCAAACAGAGTTCAGATGGTTTTCAAAGCCGCCAGCGCTGCTTCGTAATTCGGTTCCTGCTTGATGTCACCGACCATTTCCGTGTAGCGCACCACGTTGTTGCCGTCCAGTACGACCACTGCCCGCGCGGTCAACCCGGCCAACGGGCCATCCGCGATCTTGACGCCATAGTCGCGCATGAATTCGCGGCCGCGCATCACGGACAGATTGTCCACGTTGTTCAACCCTTCGCTGCTGCAGAAGCGCGCCATCGCGAATGGCAGGTCTGCGGAGATATTGATCACCACTGTGTTGGCCAGACTGGCGGCTTCCTGGTTAAACCGGCGCGCGGATTTCTGGCAGGTCGGCGTATCCAGGCTGGGCACGATGTTCAGCACCTTGCGCTTGTTACCGTAACTGCCCAGCGTGATGTCCTCAAGGTCCTTGTTTACCAGCGAGAAGGATGGCGCGGGTTTGCCCACCTGCGGAAAATCGCCATACAGTTTTACGGGTGTTCCGCCCAGGGTTGTGGTTTGATTATTGGTTCTGGTCACGATGTTCTCCTTTGGTGATATGGACACGGTAAGGCCATATGTTAGGTCTTGGAATTTTTCTCGGGCTGAAATAATACTCTTCCTGCCGATGTCGTGCACCAATCCGATGAACCGTCCGGAACGAAGTTCGGCTTCCGGGTAAATGGGGTGAGACGGATCGACTCCGGGAATCCGGACAACTTCATTCCTGGCGAAGCGCCGATCAATTCCCAGTTATGGTTCGATACATTTTACGTTCGCCCTGAGTGCCGCGCACAGCGCGTTGCATCGAAGGGACGAACGGAAAATACCCACCACGAACAGACTTGATTGCCGCTTTCCTAGTCGGTTTCGCGATTGATGAACGCAGTCTGGCTTCCAATATCCTTCTTGGGCGGTGGAAATTTGTAGATGAAGTTTTGAGCCATCGTATGGAATATCGGCGTCGGGCACACTGCGCGAGAACATATCTTGGCAATGAATGCCGCGGCCATCAGCGGCAATATCATTTCGTGGTTGTCCGTCATTTCCATGACGATGACGAAAGCGGTGATCGGGGCCTGGGTGACGCCGGAGAAATAGGCGACCATGCCGAGGATGATGGCCGCGCCTTCCGGCACGGAAGTGAAGAAGTGCGCGATATTGGCGCCGAATCCCGCGCCCGCTGAAAGAGTGGGTGCCATGATTCCGCCGGGTATGCCGCTGATATAGGAAACGATGGTGGCCGTCATTTTCAGGAAACCATAACTTTCCGGCAATGACGAATTCCCATCGAGCAGCGTTTTTGCTTCGCTGTATCCGCTGCCGTAGGTATTGTTGCCCGAAGCCAGTCCCACCAGGGCCAGGGCCAGACCGCAGGCGGCCGCGAATGCGATCGGTTTCGCCCGTATCCAGTCTCCCCATCGCCCGATGAGACCTTTGTTGACTTCGATCAGCACGCGGCTGAACGCTCCGCCCAGCAGCCCTCCGACGATTCCGCAAATGACGACCACATCCCATTCCCTGCCCCATTCCAGCGTTTCCGAGGTGTGGCCGAAATAGGAATAGTTACCGAGCAGGGCCAGCGAGGCGATCCCCGCAATGATGACCGTCATGAGTATGGTCGTGCTGTTGTGTTCTTCGAAGGAGCGGCTCATTTCCTCGATCGCGAACACGATGCCCGCCAGCGGCGTATTGAATGCGGCGGCGACTCCGGCCGCGGCACCGGCAAGGATCAATCCTTTTTCCAGATCGTGTTTGGGAAAGCGCGCGAGACTTCCGAGTTTGTGCATGATGGACGCGCCGATCTGCACCGTGGGGCCCTCGCGTCCCACCGAGGTTCCGCACATCAGCCCAACCACGGTGAGCACGATTTTCCCCATGGTCACGCGCAAGGATAGAACCTGTTCGCGGACCTTGCTGCTTTCCTTGGGATCCAGCGAAGCAATGGTTTGAGGAATACCGCTGCCCTGGGAACCGGGAAAATATTTGCGGGTGATGTAGACGATCAGCGCAAGCCCGAGCGGGGTGACCAGCAAAGGCAGAAAAGGCGATATCGAAAGCATCTTGTGAAACACGCCGTTCGCCCGTTCGCAAGCAACGGCAAACAGGATGGCGACTAATCCCACGCTGATCGCACCGCTCCAGAATACGAGGCGGCGCTTCCAATCCAGAATCAGGTCCTCTTCCGGCAGGGGAAATTTCATCGGTTACTCAAGGCTTCCGCCCCACAGCAGTGAATTCGCAAAGTGCTATTGTACGGCTATTTGATAGGGAAGCGTAATCGGGGGTCGTTCCGAATCTGAATTATTTCCAGTCGCCGCAACCAATTCAACTTCGCAGGACTAGACCGTCACGGTAGATGCAAAGCCCTCGCGCGGGTTATCTGCGGCGGCCCTTTTTTGAGCATGTGACCGAAACGATGTTAAGGGTATCCCTGTCAAACGCGGCATTGATCGGTTTGATGATGCATTTCTGCCTGGCCGGCGTGGTCTTGATCGCAACACTGTAGTCGCTCCCATCTGGCAGGCGTACACCGGTGAAGACAAACTTGCCGTTGCCCGCGATCGCGAGTTCGTTCGACCCGTTGAGCTGGAGCACAAGCCCCTTCCCGGAAAGTCCCGCCACCGTGCCTCCGACGGCATAGCTGTTGGCAACACAAGTGACGGTGACGTTGTTGATGGCCGCTCCGGCGACATTGCCGCTGCCCTGGCCTACCGTACAGGTCTGTTTGACCGGTACGGACGGGGAAGACTTGACCGTGACAGAATAGGCGCTGCCCTTGGGTAAAGGTTTCGGAAAACTGAACCTGCCATTGGTGCTGACGGGCAGATCGTTGGCTCCGTTGAGTTGGAGCACCAGTCCGCTGCCGGGAAGTCCGGAGACCGAACCGCCTATGGCGAAAGAAGTCGGCTTGGGCGGGGGCGGGGACGGGGCTTTCTCGCTGTTATCGCAGCCGGCCAGTACGGCAATCATGGCCCCTATCGATACCGCACATACCATTTGCATGACTTTTGCCATCGCTTACTCCTTGTCGTCCATTTCGCCGAATTCCAATCAGGTTTGCCGTTCCGTCGGCAATATGCTTCCCGGGCAAAAGCCGAAATTTCATATCCGGGGAGATTGTACACAATTATGCGGCCGATTCGCTATTGGCTGGTATTCTGCGCGGCTATTGCGCCATCTATCCTGCGCGGGTTAACCTTCACCCGCTTGTCTGATACGAACTCTGGGTGCAGCGGCAAACAATCAAGGGGGCGGCAATGCTGAACAAGGTCTCACCTGAAACTCAATCGAATAACAATGATCCGCGACGCAAACTGGTCGCCAGGCTCAAGACTTGTTCGCCGAACCAGGCCGCCAAGTTGCTGGCAAAGATCGATGCTCCCCTGGTCTTCGAAGCGCTCACCGATCTCAACCCTTCATTCACACAAAACATCCTGCGCGAGTTGCCGGACGAGCGACGCCGGGCAATCATCGCCAGTGCCTCACCCGAACTTGCGCACCAATGGGAACGCAACAGTACTTTCGAGCCGGGAACGCTCGGCAGTTTCATGGAACCGACCTATGCGATGTTTCGCCCGGAAACCACAGTGGATGAAGCGATCGAAAAACTGCATCAACTGGTCAAGGTCGCTTTCATCACCTATGGTTATGTGACTGATCCCGATTGCAAGCTCGTTGGCCTGGTCACGATGCGCGACCTTCTGCTTGCCAAGCGCGAGGCACGGCTCGGCGACATCATGCTGCGCAATGTGTTCATGCTCCGACCTGGCATGTCCTTAACCGAAGCCATGAAGCTTTCACTCAGCCGTCATTATCCGGTCTATCCGGTGTGCGACGACCAGGACAAGCTGCTTGGCCTGGTTCGCGGCCAGGTGATCTTCGAGGCGGAGGCCTTCGAAGTCACCGCACAACCGGGCAGCATGGTCGGCGTCGACAAGGAAGAACGAATCTCGACACCCATGTTGCGAAGTTTCATTTTCCGCCATCCCTGGTTGCAGCTGAATCTGTTGACCGCGTTTTTTGCGGGCGGCGTGGTGGCGCTTTTCCAGGGAACGATAGACCAGCTCGTCATCCTTGCGGTATTCCTTCCGGTTCTGGCCGGCCAGTCCGGAAACACCGGCTGCCAGGCGCTCGCCGTCACTCTGCGCGGCATCACGCTGGGTGAGATCAAGCATGGCGACGCTCGCAAGCTGGTCGCCAAGGAAGGGTTGCTGGGCGCGATGAACGGGGCGCCGATCGGCGTGGTCTCTGGAATCGCGATGTTCGCGATGGCAAGCGCACAACATACTCCGCATGCGCTGCTGCTTGCTGCGGTGGTATTTTTGGCGATGGTCGGCGCCTGCACCATCAGTGGTATTTCCGGCGCGCTTGTACCGCTGACGCTCAAACGTTTCGGCACCGATCCCGCGACTGCGTCGAGCATCTTCCTGACCACCGCCACCGATGTAGTGAGCATGGGATTGCTGCTCGGTCTGGCTACGCTGCTGGTGAAGTAAACAAATCAAAGCAGCCGAATTCTATCCCGACCATTTCAAGCCAGACTCTTGTTCATTTTCCATATCATTGCGATTGTGGATGAGCGGCCGCCAAATCGCGCATCGAGTATTTCAACGCGATGGCATTGAAACCAAGATAAGCAAGATAGCTGGCCAAATAAAGCATAGCGGTACGTTCCAGCGTCATCCCGTCGGCAAACAGCCACAACAACAACGCAAAGAGGGGGAGCGACAGCAATTCCCCCGTCATGATCAGCCCGGTGCGATGTGCGGAAAAAAGCCCGAACAGAAGCACCCAGGAAGCGATGCGTACCCAGCACCCAAACATGATGAGCCCGGCAGTCTGGTCGCTCACCACGAAGCGCGCGTCATACAGCGCCGAAAGCAAGATGCGCTGGTTGTAAAAGATCAGCAGCAACAAACCAGCCGCCGGAACAAGGACCATCCAGCCGGCGCTTTTCATCTCGGACTTGAATCGCACCGAACCGTAAGTTGCGCTGAAGCGCGGCAGGAAGATAAGCGAAAGCACACCCGAAGCCGAGGCCGTTACCCACTCGGTGGAGCGCCATAACGCTTGCAGGAATCCCACATCGCTCCAGGAAAGCGACCCCGACAGAATGCCTCGCACCAGCAACATCGAGACCGGACTCATGATGCCGATCGTCAGGCCGACCGGCACGAACCTGACCAGCTTGCGGAAATATTCCTTGTCCCTGTCATTCTTTTCACGCGGTAACGACAGCTTGCGCAAATGGAACCAAATGGCCACGCAGATCATGACCAGCATTAGACTTTGCGCCCACATCAATCCGCGCAGCGAAAATCCGAACCACGCGCAAGCGGCCACGATCATCAATATCGTGCTGGTCAGCAACGCCAGCCCCAGCATGCGCTGCTGTTTGTGTTTGCCCAGCCAGTACGCATTGAGTGTGCCCGGGACGACAGTGATGCAGCCGGCCAGTGCGGCCAGCATGAACAACTCCGTTCCGATCTTCTTCTGGGTAAGCCAGGCAGCCAATTCGGGTGCGGCCAGCACCACACACAGAGCCGCTGCCAGCGATGTGCCCAAACCCAGTTTGAGCGCATCGCGCAGCAAACTGCGTTCGTCGCGCATCACGTCCACCTGCGCAATCAGCACCGTCAGCCCCTGCAACACCCCTGCTATCGTGACCGCACCGACCAATTCGACCACTGATTGGAGCTGCGCCCACAACGCGACCATCACAGGACCGCCGGCCAGCGCCAAAACCTTGTCCAATCCCGCCCTGCCAAGGAGATCGATCAGGATGATGGAAAATGCGGCCAGCACGCTTTGGATGGAAGTCATGTTGCCTCTTGATTTATGAATCCCGGAACAACCCGGGTCGGCCACTATTATTGTTGTATTGCAGATATGACAAGGCCAGCTTAACGCTGGCCTTTTCGTTTGTCACTGCCCGCAGTACTACATCGTTTGTGCTTTTTGTGTGACATCCATCTTCTTTACGCCGTGCAGCAAGGGCATCGCGTCAAAGTATTCCTGGCGGGTCACTTTCCCATCCTTGTTGGCATCGACTTCGTCAAAATATTTGGACAACATCGGCATATTTACCGCCTCTGCACGATCCAAACCGCCGTCATGGTTGAGGTCGGCCGCATAGAAGCGCTGATCAAGATGGGTCGCGCCATCGCTGTGCATTCCTTGATTCGGCGGGACCTGGTTCATGGCAGCCCGTAATTCATCCGGTGAGATATTGCCGTCCTGGTTGGTATCCAGATTCTTGAAATGCGCGGCGTTGAATGCATCGAACTCGGCCTTTGAAATCACGCCATCGCCGTTTGCGTCCAGTCGGCTGAACAAACTGCCATCGCCCGCCCCGGCAGATTTGGTGTGAGTTAGGCCGTGCATATTTTCATCGCAGTGATCGTCTTCGGCGTAGGCCAAGCCGGCGCTGATCACAATGCCGGCGACAACAGCCAGGTAACTAACGGTTCTTTTCATACATCCATCCTTTCCCGGAATTCGGGTTTTGTCCAGATAATCGAACTTTATCACGTTGACCGCCGCGTGCGTAGTGAGGCAATACTGGCAAGATGGATAATGTGTCTGAGTCACTGAGAGACCGGCTGCACGCCGGAAGGTTCCGGTATGGAGACTCTCGTCTCCGGAGTTTCCAGGCTGACACGGCCCAGTTTTCCGCCGCGATAATCCGTCAGCAGGATCATGGCCGCTTTTTCCAGATCCGGCGCGCCGCCCCGGCCCTTGAGCAGGCAACCGTGCTGCCGCGCGATCGCCGCTATCACATCCACGCCATCCGTCTTCTGCTCGTTTATCGCGTAGCGCGCAGCAAGCAATCCGGGATAACGCTCAAGCAAAGTTGCGGCAAGGAATTCTGCGACTTCTTCCTCGATGACAGCGTTGCGGCCGATCGCGTGTATGGCAGCGAGCTTGAGTCCGTCCTCGGGGTTTTCGATTCTGGGCCACAGCAGGCCGGGTGAATCGGTAAGCGTCATGCGGTCATTGAGTTTGTGGCACTGCTGCATTTTGGTCACGGCGGGTTCGTCACCGACATGGGCGACACGGCGTTTGAGCAGCATGTTCAGCAGCGTGGATTTGCCCACGTTGGGGATGCCCATGATCATCATGCGCAGCGGCTTGTGGGTGCTGTTGCGATGCGGCGCGAGCGGCTGGCACAGTCCGGGAACCTTGGCGGCATCACTCGCGTTTTTGCAGGTCAGCGCCACCGCCTTGACGCCCGCCTGTCTGTTGTAAAAGTCCAGCCAGGCCTTTGTGGCTTCCGGATCGGCCAGATCGGCCTTGTTGAGTATCTTCAGGCATGGACGCTGGCGCAACAGACGCAGTTCACTGATCAGCGGATTGCTGCTGGCCTCGGGCAAGCGCGCGTCCAGCACTTCGATGACGACATCGATGAACTCCATCGTCTCGGCGGCTTTTTTGCGCGCCGAGTTCATGTGGCCGGGAAACCATTGAATAGACATGTCGGATGGGTTGCGGATCAAAAGTGCATTTTACCCCGCATCGTCTGCCAAATCACTTTGACGGCGTATCCCGATGCCGAAAGATGGGCGCATTGTGCAGTTTCACAAAATCTGCACTGACGTTAAGATGCGTCCATGAAACATTTCCTTCCTCTTTCGCGCGTCACCAGGCTGGTGGGAATCTCGCGGCATGAGCTTCAGGAACTGATACGCAGCGGCACTCTGGACACCTTTGACGGCATGGTCGAGATGAACGAACTGCTGCGCGCCTTTCCGGATGCGAAATGGGATGACGATACGGAAATTTGCCGTGTCACCGAGATCAAGGAAAAGGCTTTCGGAAAGCGTGTGTTCGAACGTGCCTTGCCGGACAAGGAAGTGCTGGCTGCGCGTTTGTACGAGCTGGGCAATGAATATGCCGCCACCAAAGCGTTGCTGATGCATTACAGCCAGGTACTGTCGTGGCTGGATGAAAAGATCGACGAGCTCGAGGAAGATCAAAGCGCAGAAACACGCCATGCGCTGCATGCGTTGCGCGCATTCATCGTACGTCATTTGGCCGAGATCCCACCCGATGCCGAAAAAGTTCAGGCGATGATCGCCCAGGAAAGGATACTTAAAATCATGTCGGCTCATGTCACCATCAAACCCAGCGGCCACGAGTTCTTTGTCGAAGGCAATGACACGCTTTTGGAGGCCGCGCTGCGCGCCGGGGTGTCGCTCAACTACGGATGCAACAACGGAAATTGCGGCGAGTGCCGGGCGCGCCTGGTCTCGGGTGAAATCAAGAAAGTCCACGCGCATGATTATGTATTGAGCCAGGCCGAAAAGGATGCCGGTGTGTTTCTGTTGTGTTCCTGCGCGGCCGTGAACGACGTGGTGATCGAGGCCGGCGTGGCCGGTGCGCAGGACATCCAGGTGCAGCTCCTGGATGCAAGGATCAAGTCGGTGGAAGTGTTCAATCCGCAGGTCGCGGCTTTGCACCTGCTGGCTCCGCGCAGCCAGCGCCTGCGCTTTCTTGCCGGCCAGTCGATCCGCTTGTCGGCGCAAGGTACCGAGGGACAATATGCCATCGCCAGTTGCCCCTGCGAAGAACGCCATATCGAGATCCAGGTATTGCGCAAAGCGGACGATGCATTTTCGGAACTGCTGTTCGGCGCACTGAAGGCGAACGACAGCATAGAGGTGGAAGGCCCTTATGGCGAATTCGTGCTGGATGACACGTCCACGCGACCGCTCATCTTCCTCGCATTCGGTGTGGGTTTCGCGCCGATCAAAAGCCTGATCCAGCACGCGATGTCGCTGGATCTGGCCGAATCCATGGATCTGCACTGGCTGGCCGACGGCTCCGGCCATTACCAGAACAATCTTTGCCGGGCATGGGCCGATGCGCTCGACAATTTCACCTATATCTCCCATGCACAATCCGAAGGCATGGAAACCGCTCTGTCCAGTATTGTCGCGGATCATCCCGATCTGGATCGATTCGATGTCTACGCTTCCGGCACAGAACCACAACTGCTAGCAGCGAAAGCGTTCTTCCTGAAACACGGTCTTCCGGAGCAGCGCTGGCGGGCCAATGCTTATTGAGCCGGGTGCAAACTACTGCCCGAAGGCCAGCGCATCATCGGCGTATGACGCAAAGGCAAGCAGTCGCACCATCATGCTCTCATCGGTTTTCCGAAGCATGGCGTGCCAGCATCAGCGCTTGGTCTTCCGGATAAGTTTGCAGCCGCGCATTCCATGCGAGTTGACCCCTATGCGGCGGATGGCATTGCGGCGCCGTTCCGACTATAATCCATAGCAATATAAGTACTTACTGTTCTACAGTCCCCGAAGATGCAGCTTTTTACTTTTGGCATCAACCACCAGACCGCGCCGCTTGAAGTGCGGGAACAGGTCGCGTTCAATGCGGACGGGCTGGAAAACGCCCTGCGCGACCTGGTGGAAAACGGCGCGGCCAAGGAGGCGGCGATCCTGTCCACCTGCAACCGCATGGAACTGTATTGCAACGCCGCGTTCCCCGACCAGGCCATCGATTGGCTGGCGCACTATCATGACATGTCGCGCAAGGACATCGAGCCCTACCTGTACACCCTGCCGCGCGAACAGGCCGTGAAGCATTCATTCCGGGTCGCAAGCGGCCTGGATTCGATGGTGCTGGGCGAACCGCAGATACTCGGCCAGATGAAGCAGGCGGTGCGCCAGGCGGAGCAGGCCGGAACGCTGGGCTTCCTGTTGCACAAACTGTTCCAGCGCACCTTCTCCGTGGCAAAAGACGTGCGCACCCAGACCGAGATCGGCGCGAATCTGGTTTCGATGGCCGCCGCCGCGGTGAAAATGGCCGAACGCATCTTCCCGAGCATCGCCGAACAGAACGTGCTGTTCATCGGCGCGGGCGAAATGATCGAACTCAATGCGGTGCATTTCGCGGCGCGCACACCCAAGCGCATCACCGTCGCCAACCGCACGCTGGAACGCGCGCAGACGCTGGCGCGGCGCATCAATGGCCACGCGATCACCCTGACCGACCTGCCCGAACAACTGGCTCACCACGATATCATCGTCACCTGCACCGCAAGTCCGCTGCCCATCCTCGGCAAGGGCATGGTGGAAAGCGCGCTCAAGGCGCGCAAGCACCGCCCGATGTTCATCGTGGATCTGGCGGTGCCGCGCGACGTGGAAACCGAAGTCGCCGAACTGGACGATGTGTTCCTGTATACCGTGGACGACATCGCAGAAGTCGTCAAGGATGGCCTGGACGCGCGCCAGGGCGCGGTCAGGGAAGCCGAAGTCATCATCGATTCCTGCGTATCCGATTTCCTGCACTGGATGGAATCGCGCGAAGCGGTGCCCACCATACGCGCGCTGCGCGACCATGCCGAGCGGAATCGCCGCCACGAAGTCGAGAAAGCCCTGCGCCTGCTGGCCAAGGGCGAGAACCCCGAAAAAGTGCTGGAAGCCATGAGCAACAGCCTGACCAACAAGTTCCTGCATGCCCCCACGCACGCGCTGAACCAGGCGCAAAGCGGCGACCGCGAAGCCTTCCTTGAAATGATCCACCGTCTGTATCACCTTAACACCGACGAGTAAGTATCAGCCGAATGAATCCCAGTATCAGCTCCAAGCTCGCTCAGTTGAGCGAGCGTCTGCTCGAAGTCAATCAACTGCTGAGTACCGAAGAAGCCACCAAGAGCATGGACAATTTCCGCAAGCTCAACCGGGAGCGTGCCGAACTGGAGCCGGTCGTGGAGCTATATCACAACTATCAAAGCTGCCAGTCGGACATTGACGCCGCTCAGGAAATGTTGGCCGACCCCGACATGCGCGAATTCGCCGAGGCTGAGATCAAACAGGGGCAGGAGCGGCTGACGCAACTCGACGGCGAACTGCAAAGACAATTGCTGCCCAAGGATCCCAACGACGAGCGCAACGTGTTCCTGGAGATACGCGCCGGAACCGGCGGCGACGAGGCGGCCCTGTTCGCCGGCGACCTGTTCCGCATGTATACGCGCTTTGCCGAGCGCAAGCGCTGGCAGGTCGAAGTGATCTCGGAAAGCCCGGGAGAAATGGGGGGCTACAAGGAGATCATCGCGCGCATCATCGGGCAAGGCGCGTACTCGGTATTGAAATTCGAATCCGGCGCACATCGCGTGCAACGCGTGCCCGCCACCGAAACGCAGGGACGCGTGCACACCTCGGCCTGTACCGTGGCGGTGATGCCGGAAGTCGATGAGGTCAACGACGTGGTGCTGAATCCCGCCGATCTGCGCATCGACACATTCCGCGCCTCCGGCGCGGGCGGACAACACATCAACAAGACCGATTCAGCGGTGCGCGTCACCCACCTGCCGACCGGCGTGGTGGTGGAATGCCAGGACGGCCGTTCGCAACACCAGAACAAGGCCCAGGCGATGCGCGTGCTGGCTGCGCGCATCAAGGACGCGCAGGTGCACGAGCAGAATGCCAAGACCGCCGCGACGCGCAAGAGCCTGGTGGGCAGCGGCGACCGCTCCGAGCGCATCCGCACCTACAACTTTCCGCAGGGACGCGTCACGGATCACCGCATCAACCTTACGCTGTACAAGATGGATGCGATCATGGACGGCGACATCGGAGACCTGACCGGCGCGCTGATGGCGGAACATCAGGCAGAACAGCTCGCCGCCTTGTCCGAAGCCGCATAAGTGGCTGCGGCGGCGCATTGCGGTGTTGCACGGTACTCGCTCACTTATGCCATAGGGTTGTATGGGATCAACTATCCAAAGCTATCTCAGTAACGACTCCAAGCGACTGGAAGTTGCACTGAATCTTGATTCCGGCAGCGCGCGTATCGAGGTGCAATGCCTGCTGCAATCCGTGCTGCAAGTGAATCGTGCCTACCTCCTCTGCCACTCTGAACAGCCGCTCGTCGCAGACCAGTTTGCGCGGTACATGCCATTGCTCGAACGGCGTATGGCCGGCGAACCGATTGCCTATCTGCTGGGCTCGCGCGAGTTTTACGGGCTAAATTTCAAGGTGACTCCCGCAACACTGATCCCGCGCCCCGAAACAGAATTGCTGGTCGAGATCGCTTTGCAGCACATACCCTCTCCCCCAAACCCTCTCCCGCTTGCGGGAGAGGGTGGCCGTCAGGCCGGGAGAGGGAAGGCGTTTCGCGTGCTGGATCTGGGTACGGGAAGCGGCGCGATCGCGTTGAGCATCGCCCATGAACGCCCCAGTGCGGAAGTTGTCGCGGTGGATGATTCCACAGACGCGCTCGAAGTGGCACAGTACAACGCGCAACTTTTCGCACTCGGTAATGTGCGCCTGATGCACAGTAACTGGTTCAGCGCACTGCAAGGAGAACGTTTCGATATCATCGCTTCAAACCCGCCCTACATCGCCTCCGGCGATGCGCATCTGACACAGGGAGATGTGCGTTTCGAGCCGCCCTTTGCGCTGGTATCCGGCACTGACGGTTTGGATGCCATAAGAATTATCATTTCGGCCGCGAAGGATCATCTCAACGCCGGCGGCTGGCTGATGTTCGAGCACGGCTACGACCAGGCGGCTCAGGTGCGCAGACTTTTACAAGAGTCCGGATTTGTTTCTGTATTCTCTGCGCGCGACCTGGCCGGCATCGAACGTGTTAGCGGGGGATCCTGTCAAGCTCCAACGAAAACGGCAGGTTGAACCTGCCGTTTTCGCTTTGAGACTATTTATTGCATTACGTGGATTTCGCGCAATGCTCCTGCATTTGTTCGCTCATGTTGATCAGGAACTGCAACGAACGCACCGATTTTTCGTCTGTCATGATGCGCCACAGACTGCCAAAACCGCCGGACACCTGTTGGGCCTTGCTCTTGCTAGCGGCATCTTCCATGCAGGTCAATAATCCGCCTACCATGTCGAGACGTTCCAGCAATCGCGGCAGGGTCTCCGCTATGCGTTCCAGCGCGCCGGTGGACTCGAGACGCTCCATCACCTCCACCAATCGCCAGAAGCCGCTGCGGTTGACCCGGTCCAGCAGGGACATCCCTTCGCCCAGCGTTTCCGCGATGCGGCCGATCATTTCATCGGTCAGCGCATCCTGCGCGGCATGATAGACGCGGGCGAGCTGAACGAGCCGCTCAAGATCGCCATTGTTGACCATTTCGGCCAGCGCAGGGATCGCCTTGCTCAATCCGGCCCTTCCGGCTTTGTCGACCAGATCGAGCGCTTCGGCGGCAGAGCCGGCGAGACGCCCGACCATTTCATCGGTCAATGAATCACGCCCGGCCGCAATCAGGCGTTCGATCTCGAAATCCATGACGGCCTTTTCTTCCTTGGTTTCTGTATTCATGTCACACCTCGACGTTACAGGAGTCCGCGCGCGGAGATCCAGTAGAGCTTGTTATAGGCCATCTTGAACCAGTGCACCGCCTTGGTCGGCGCCTTCGGATCGGGCGGATTCTGATAGTTGAACATCGCATAGGTCGCTCTATCCTTGCCGGCCTCGATGAAACAGAACACCTTGCCGTCGTATTCGCGCACCGGCATGCCCATCTTGACCATCGCCGCTATATTTTCGCCCAGGGTGTCAGCCTCGAAGTGCGCGGTGGAGCCGGCCTTGCTGATTGGGATGTTGGTGGTGTCGCCGAGGATGAACACGTTGTCGCGGCCCTCCATGTTGAGCTTGGTACGGTTGGTCGGTATCCAGCCACCCTGCCCGAGCCCGTTCTTTTCGATCACTTCCATGCCCTTGTGGGTCGGGATCGTGATCAGCAGGTCATACTTGATCTCCACGCCCTCCTCGCTCTTCAGCAGCTTGTTCTTGGCATCCACTTCCTTGATGTTGAAGAAGGTGTCGTATTTGATTCCCAGCTTGTCCATTTCCGGCGCGGCCCATTTTGCCACGTTCTCCAGGCTGTGCACGCGCCCGATCGGATAGGTGTAATGCAACTGCACCTTGTCGGCGATACCGCGATCCTTGAAGTAATCGTGCAGCATGAAAGTGATTTCCAGCGGTGCCATCGGGCACTTGTGCGGCACGCCGACGGTGATGACCACTTTACCGCCCTCGAACGATTGCAGGCGCTTGCACATCTTCAGCGCGGTCTCCTCGGTGTAGAAAGTCTCCGCTCCCTCTACCATGCCGGGGATGCCTTCCGGGAACATGCGCGAACCGGTGGCGATGGCCATGATGTCGTATTCGTAGGTCTTGCCGCTCTTGGTCTTCACCTGATTGTTGTCGAGCTTGAATTCCTCGACCGGATCGACATGAAACTCGATACCCGGCTCGAGCAGACTGGCCTGGTCGCGGTACAATTCATCGGGAGTGATGCGTCCCACTGCAAGGTAGAGCAGTCCGGGCTGGTACATGTGTTTATCGGATGCGGAAAGCATGGTGATGCGCGCCTTCCCGCCCTTGAGTTCGTTGCTCAGGCGCCGCGCCAGGTTGTTCGCAAGGATCGTCCCGCCCATACCGCCGCCGACTATCAATATCTTTTTCATGTCTCCTCCCTGTGAGTTATCGCTGCACCGTCAATAAACGCCAAAAGTTCCTATCTTTTCTTGCGCATCGTGATATGCCACACGCCATTCTTTTCAACGGTCGATACGTGTTCATGACCGACCTTGTTGACCCATTCCGGTATTTCAGCCGCAGAGCCCTTGTCGGTCGACAGCACCTCCAACTCATCGCCGATCTGCGACGATTTCAATACCGCGATCATTTCCATCAGCGGTCCGGGACAGAAGCTGCCGCGCCCGTCGACAATTTTCTTAGCCATGTTGTCTTTCTCCTGTATTCAAAAAGTCCATACCTGCCCGCCCTGGCCATCGTGAAGAAACTTGGTCAAGCCGGTCGCCTGCTCCATATAATCTTCCAGATCTTTCTGCTCGACGCCAAGCACGTCCATCGCCATGGAACAGGGATAAATCTTTGCATCACCAAGTTCGACCGCTTGTTCGAAAAGGGTCCTGAATTTGGGCACATTCTTGCTCTCAATCAATTTGCCCATTTGGCCTTCTTGCTGGGCTTTGGCAGCGCGGCCCTTGATAAAATACGATAAGGCATTCATCGAAATGAAGACCATCACCTCTTGCCCGCTCACCGCACCGACCGAAGCCACCATGGCGGCCATCTGCAAACGTTCAAGAGAATCGGCGATGACCACTACGCAAATCTTGTTGGAAGGCATCACGCACCTCGAAGTATTGAAGTTAATTCACCCGCCGACAGCAAGGTCCCGGGCGGAATCGCATCGCTAAAAGAGAAATGCTAACTGCTACGCCGCTCATGTGTATGAAACCGTGTATCACGATCAGTTTTGATGTGTCCCTGAACGGTATTCCAAGCGGACAATTTTTTAATATTATGTTCCTAATTCTTGACCGATACAATGCGCCAACCTGTATAAATTTGTTTCAATGCCCCGCATTACCTGAGTAAATCATTATGGGTATGAGGCTCATACATTATTGAATTTCGATCCATCGTGTCATATCAACAGACCTGTCACGCCATCACATGCGGAACGCGAAAACGCGAATCGCCCTATAAAGATTGAAGTTCTTTCGATATCATGATGGGCTTGTCCGGCGATCACGCAATAACCCCTGAGTCCATTTTCCTATTCATTTCGGCGGATGGCTATAGGACTTTGGTCCTAAAGTTTTGACGCTTGCATAACCGGGAAGATATGCCAAGCGCTGAATTGAAGACCAACCGAAGATTGGTGCAACTTGTAATTTGCACGGCTGGCGGTTTTTTGGATTTGATCCGGATGAGTTGGATCAAGTCAGCCTAGCCGCGTGGTTTGAACAGGGTCTAATTTACAAAATGCGTGCGGACTAAAGCCCTATAAGACCACAGGCATGAAATTGGCGCGCTCGAAACGATAACTCCGGGCACCGGGCAGCTGGAGGGACGGGCTTCAAAGATTCTCGACACAAATTCACAGATAGACTATGCTTTATAAACATTGGATACCTTTCGAAGGTTGCCTTGAAGTTCATATACTTCTATGCACAGTGCGAAAAATGGCATCCATATAACAAAGCAAGCTGGGAAGTACGTCGTGCTGATGGTGGCGCTTCCGGTTTACCGGCTCCATAATGCTGCTCGAGAGCCTGATTGTTTTCTGTGGGATGCCAAAAATGGACACATCTGATGTTTGGGATAACACTCCGGGTACACAACGGAAAGTCACACGATAC
Organism: Gallionella sp.; assembly: GCA_035498295.1. Taxonomy (GTDB): domain Bacteria; phylum Pseudomonadota; class Gammaproteobacteria; order Burkholderiales; family Gallionellaceae; genus Gallionella. Next base: position 31,714 of record DATKAK010000044.1, read on the forward strand.
CAGGCTCGCTGGAAAGTGACGCTGGTGTTCGACAAAAAAACCAATAAACCGGCTTACCAAACCTTGACCCATGACCTGTCCTTGACAGGGATATCAGTACAGCATCATGCAGAGGAGAAGCCACACACCGTCATGGCCCTGCTATTGACACTCCCGCCAATTGAAGATGTTCCTCGTAGAATCATAAAGCTTTTTGCGGAAGTCACCTCATCAGTACCGTTTCGGGGTGGTTTCCGCTTAGGAATGAACTTTATCCAGGGTGCCGAACTCGACAAGTTGCGGCAAAGCCTTGAAATGTACGTTGTTCCGGATGGCACCCTTTATTCTGATCCGGAGACAGAAGA
>DATKAK010000045.1:0-4201 GCA_035498295.1 Gallionella sp.
ACCATATTTGACGCGGCCAGCAGGCAGAATATCCGGACGATCAGGAATCTAGAATGGGTAAAACCAAACGACTCCGACGATCGCATGGACGATCGCCAGCGTAATACTCAGGCCGGCGAATACCATATGCGCCACGAACACCGGCTTCCCATACAGTCCCATCGCAATGCCCAATCCGCCGGTAATCAGCACCAGCGTTATCAGCGCCACGCCCAACAAAAACATGATGCGTTGCTTGTCCTTTTCCGTGATCGCTTTTGCATGTTCCGCTTCCCGGTGCTGCCGGTCGAAAGCCTGCAGGATCTGCGCACTGTCTTCCGGCGGGTTCGTATCCTCCGCAACAGCCGGATTTAAACTCAAAATCAGAAACGATGCCGTCAGAATAATCCCGACATACCGGAGGAAAGCAGATTTGAAAAAGAGTTGCAAAATTCGCAGCATGATGTCCTACTTGGAAGAAGATTCGTGGCCCGCATCGGCGGCTTCTTGCCCGGTTTTGCGTGCAGCATTGCGCCATGCCAGCACGGCCATCAATACAAACGGGACAAATACACCCATCAGCAGGAATATGAAAATATACCAGGGCGTGGCGATGGTAACGTGAACAAACCGGTAGCTATCCACTGCCGCATGTGCTGCAGATGTTCCGGCCAAACCCGGCCATATCAGGATGGCGCTCAACCAAATGCGGTTCATCATCTACCTCCGTTATTTTGTTTGCTTCCCCGGGTCGGATGCGCAGCGGAACCCGTAAAAATCCGAGGCGTAATTCGGCCATGAATAATCCCTGTGATACGAGGCGGTCGAAAAGGGATCCCCCTTCCACGAACCGCCGCGGAGGACTTTGTATAGGCGGTTGACCGGCACCATATCGGATAGTTTCATGGCTTGATCCTGGGCGTTCAAAACACGGGCAACCTTGCCCTGAAATACGTCTGCCGGGGCATCCGTACCCTTGTAAGGCAGGAAATCATCCTCTACCCATTCGTCGACATTGCCTGCCATGTCGAACGCGCCGTAGGGACTTACCCCGTTGGAATAGGTGGTGACACTGGTTGCCGCACCGACATTGTAGTAAGTATTCAAACGGGCCGGATCCATTTCATTGCCCCATGGCCAGCGCCTGCCATCGGTTCCGCGCGCCGCCTTTTCCCATTCTGCTTCCGTGGGCAACCGTTTACCGGCCCATTTCGCGTATGCCACTGCGTCATACCAGTTTACCATCGTGACAGGCTGTAACAATGTTCCCTTCAGGATCTTCCCGTCTTTCCAGCTCGAAGGCGGGCGGTGCCCTGTCGCAGCGATAAATCGGGCATATTGCGCATTGGTAACCGGGTATTTGTCTATCAGAAAGGCCTTCAAATAGACCGTATGTTGCGGGTGGGATGGTGCATCGGCTTTTTTCGAATCGGTACCCATCAGGAATTTCCCTGCGGGTATCAGCACCATGCTATCCAGTTCCTGCCATTGTTCCTTGGTCAGCAAAGCTTCCGCTTCTGCCACGGTATACCCGCTGGACCGGTTCTTGCGTTCTTCATTCTGCTCGTGGATCGCAATATCTTCGCCGGCCGCCCTGATATGGGCCGATTCCTCTTTGAGGTTGTAGGTTGCCAATTCACGCATTTCACCCATGCGTATCGAACCCAATCTGACCACATGCAGACTTCCTCCAATCACCACCAAAGCGATACAAGTGATGACCGTAGCGGACAGGAACCGCTTTCTGCGCAAACGCTCCGCCGCAGTCGGAACAACATGCTTGTGCGATACCGGCATTACGGCTTCCTCGCTCCTACGGACTGTTCGGTCTCTGGCAAGATCTTGGGCGAGCGCCCGTATACTTTTTTGATCATGACTTCACCCAGTATTCCGCCGATACCCGCAGATTCCATTGCCAGAATGACATAGAGGCCCCACCATCCGATCGGGTTCAGGGTGCTTCCGTGCGGAGTCCCGGAAACATACAGTATCTCGGCATAACTCAGACTGCGCACGATCAGCGGCGGGAAATAGCACAACCATTTCCCGCCCATGCCGAATATCCATGCCACCACCACGCCAACCAGGAAAGGCACGAAGAATACGTCCAGTATCCATGCGAAACTGAAAGTGGACAGGCCCGAAAACAGCTCGATCTTGACCCCAAGCAGCCGGTCACCGAAATGATTCAAGGACATGCCGATCAACATCGCAACCAGTCCACGGAGAGTTCGCTGATTCATTCTTTGTGCACCATTCCAGTCAGTTTTTCATATTCGGCCTGCTTGGTTTGATCAAGGTACCAATCCTTGACTTTCAGGCTGGCCAGATATTGCGCCAACAGACGCCGGTCATCGTCCGGCAATCCTGCATAAGACGGCATCCGGTATTCTTTCTTGAGACGGGAGGGCAATATGGCCTGCGGATCGGGTGAAGAAAGATATTGGTACAGCCAGGTCTCGGTTCGCAAAGATCCTATGCCATCCAGCATCGGAGCGGGAACAGACTGCAGCATGTCGCGCACAGTCCAAAGCGTGTGACAGCTCTTGCAGCCATTGCTGTGGTAGATATCCATCGCCTTCCTGGCTACGTCGGGCGCAGCGGTGCTGTAGAAGGGGATTTCCCTGTCATGCTTACCTTCCACATGCAGCTCTGAATGCACCACACCCGCGACAACCACAGCTCCGATCAAAGCCAGGACAGCTTTTTCGCCGCGCTTCATACACCCAATTTGTGCTTGGCGGCATCCTCCGCCAGGTGGCGCTTGCGGCTTTCCACTTGTGATTTCATCACAGTCCGGCTCTTGGCGTATTCTTCCGGCGTCATCTTTTCCTTGTCGTTTTCATCGAAAATCACGTACTTGATATCTTCATCGAACTGATCGTTCAGGGCGGCCCATCGTATCCAGTAAATGACGGCGATAATGATCATCGCCCCGATGATCAACCAGAGGTAGATGGTCCATCCATCGGGAAGTGTTTCAAAGAAATTTGCCATAGTAATGTTCCTGTCAAATAATCAAAAAAGGTAGCCGCCCAACATCTGCACCGCGCCAAACATGATCGCAACCACCACACCCAGAATAATCGCGGCAAACATCAAACGCTCCCCGACCCTTATCTCCTTGGGACGGTTTTTGGTGAACATGAACGTGATGACGATCCCGGTGAACACCACGATCCCGACCAGCAAAAAGGCAAAAATGCCTTCGCTCCACTGTTGGCTGCGCATCCCTTCGATGCTGAGATCAAGCTTGGGCGAAAGGTCCGGGTACAACTGCGCAACCGCAACCCGGGTAAATTCAGTGCCAAAAATGTGAATCTTAAACTCCTGTGTATCGGGTCACTACTTAAATAAAAATGCCGCGCCTAATGTACGGCGAGGCATTTTTATTGTGTCATTTGCCTACCAGGTCACACGGTTAAGACAAACCGGGACCGATATAGTTTACACTTCTTCGTCGCTGTTATTTCTTGAAATGGTCAATGAAGAAACTGTAGAAACTGGGCGCAAGTAATGCCAAGAGGATGATACCTCCAAGAACAAGTGGTCCGTTATCAACTTCTATCATTCTAGATTCTCCCGAAAATAAGGTTTGGTACGGCGGATTGAAGCTTGAACTCCAATCCGGCTCGAACAAATCAATGCCTTGGTTGCCAAGTCGACGGCGGCAGCCTCTTGATCAGTATCGTCACTCCGATAAAGAAATAACTCAGGTAGAAGATGTCGATCAGATAGCCTTTGTCCCACCAAGGCTGCTTTCTTTCCGGGGTACCATCCGGCTTCTTGTTGCCCTCGAAGTTCGCCATCACGACACGGTCGCCCACTATATTATATTCCCCGAGGTCCACGCCTTTGGCCATCAATGCTTCCATCTGAGGCTTGATGATGCGCAAGTCATCCATGGACACGGGGTGGCGCTCCAGCATTGCGTCATTCGGACCACCCTTGTTCAACTGCACGATCAATTTCATCGCGGCAGCGTCATCAGGGGCCGCTTTCACTTCCGGCTTATCCATGGCTTTCACATAGCCCTCGTAGATGGAAGCATTCGGGCGCTGTCCCCACAGCGGGAAAGTCACAGCGAACGCCGTCAGGACAGTCAGGACGACCAGCAGCACCACCGGCATCGGCATGCGGTTATTATCCTCGGTGATGCCACCCAGGCTCTCCCCTTCCCATAATCTCTTGTCCGCTTCGTTGGTGGCCGCGTCGCACATGG
>DATKAK010000046.1:0-13183 GCA_035498295.1 Gallionella sp.
CGCCTCGCGCACGATCTTGTCCAGAGCCGGGGTGGGATCGGCCAGTTCGCGCACCATGATCCTGCATTGCGAGGACGGATTCTTTTCGTCCAGCAGCATCAGCATGAAATCACGCAGGAACAGGCGCAAACGTGTCTTCGGACATGCGGAAGCCAGGGCATTGGCTTTCTGCAAAGCGGCGAGCGGCGCAAAGTTCAGCGCTTCGGCAAGCAATCCATCCTTGCTGCCGAAATGATAATTCACCGCCGCAACGTTTGCATCCGCAAGACGGCAGATTTCCCTGACGGTCGCGCCCTGAAAACTGTGTTGTGAAAACACCTCGCGCGCCGCATCGAGCAGTCGTTCGCGGGTTTGCTCGCTCGCGGTCTTGATTTCCATTTCGCTCATCATTTGTTAACGGCCTCCTGCCCGGGGACTTCCCCTGTATCGTTGCTTTCGCCGGCCAATGCCTTGTACAGCTGCGTTGCCGCACTCAGGCAATTTGCGGATCTTCATCAGAGGGCATAGTCGTAAGCGCCAATTCAAGGTTTGAGGCCAGATTTTCAGCGTACTTTGCCGCCTCAAATAGCCGATGTGTCCTGTAGTATTTGGCTTTCGACCGGAAATAATCGATATCTTCCGAAATTATCATTCTCAGTTCGTCTTTATTCATTTACCCACTCCCTAAATTGGTTGTCGGGGAAGGTTTCCATGGAATCGACGCAAGCGCGCGAACAATATAACGCCGGGAGTATCGTTCATCGCTTACCCTCATCCAATCCCGTGCTGTCACACCTGAGTCCGTCAAATACCGATGTGGCTTTGATCGCAAATATTCCTTCGCGTGGTATTTATCGCTCAAGGTGCCCCGCATTCGGAACATCGAATCACCACTCATGTGCCGTCTGGAACTCTTCCGGGAGAATATTGATGATTTCCCGTTGCACCAATATGTCATGTTCTTCATACAGCGCATCATTGCGCAGGTTTTGACCTTCTTCAAAATGCACCAGGGTTCTATTGCCCTTCCACACCCATTCGATCGGCATGCAAACCCGACCCGGCCTATCGATCGGGAAATCGGACCGCACAACACCGACCGCCCTGATATTCAATCCGTTTGGGGTGACATGCTTGACAAATACGATATCCTCGCTCTTGATGGGTGCTACGGTGCCGTGCAGGTCTGTCATGCCGATAGAAGACCGCGGGAGGCACAAAACGCTTTTGTCGATAAATTCCCGGGCTTCGCTTTCCTCTATTCCGAATATAGTCGCCATCATTACCTCCGATCGGGGATCAAAAGAAATATATAATGTTACAATTTGTTACTGCCTTCTTGGACGCCGGCAGAATTCAGTTACAACAAACTGCATGCAATGAGGGTCTTTGATGATCTGTTTGGCTTCTTCTCACCAATAACCGCAATCGGCGCACAGCCGATTTTCGATCCTCGCAGCAGATAACCCATAAGCGGGCAGTCAAAGTGACCATCGGGGATGCAGGCAAAATCATGATCGCGTCCATCATGAGAATGATGAGTCCGTTTCACCCTCCGAAAAGTTCAAAAAAAATAGACTGACCTGTGACCGGTTGGAATAATGTACCAATGCAACTTTCCAGATCCGGACATTGCTACATCATCAGCGGTTGCTCGTCCATCAGCGGTATCTGCTCGCGCAATTCGAGGATGCGGTCCTGCCAATAGCGTTGCGTATTGAACCACGGGAACGCGACGGAAAAAGCCGGATCATCCCAGCGCCGCGCGATCCACGCGGCATAATGGATCAGCCGCAACGTGCGCAACGCCTCGACCAGATGAAGTTCGCGCAGATCGAAGTCGTGAAAATCTTCATACCCGGCCATCAGATCTGAAAATTGCCGCGACATGTCTTCGCGCTCGCCGGCGAGCAGCATCCACAGATCCTGTACCGCCGGACCCATGCGGCTGTCATCGAAATCCACGAAGTGCGGCCCGTCATCCGTCCACAGCACGTTCCCGGCGTGGCAATCGCCGTGCAGGCGCAATTTTTTCACAACTCCGGCGCGGTCGATGCATCGCCGCACGCCTTCCAGCGCCTGGGCGGTTACGCCGCGATAGACCTCGGCCAGGTCTGCCGGAATGAAGTGATGCTTCACAAGATACGCGCTTGGCTCCACACCGAAGCTCTCGATATCCAGCGCGGGGCGATGCCGGTAGGGTTCCACCGCGCCCACGGCATGGATGCGGCCGATGAAGCGGCCGATCCATTCCAGCGTGCCGCGATCATCCAGTTCCGGCGCGCGGCCGCCCTGTTTGGCGAAAACGGAAAAGCGAAAACCATTGTGCTCGTGCAACGTACGGCCGTTTATCACCCGCGCGGGTACCGCCGGTATCTCCTGCTCTGCCAGCGCCGCGACAAATGCATGTTCTTCCAGAATCTGCGCATCGGACCAGCGCGCGGGACGATAAAACTTGGCGATCAGCGGCGGCCCTGCTTCCATGCCCGCCTGGTAGACGCGGTTTTCATAGCTGTTGAGCGCGAGCAAGCGGCCGTCCCCGTGCAATCCGATCCTGTCCAGCGCATCCAGTACGGAATCCGGCGTAAGGGCAAAGAAGGGTGGTTCATTCATCTGCGGCATTGTACGGCAGCCAAACAGCAGCTTGTAGGCCAAACTTTGCGGTCGGGCCAAACATGAAATTTGAAATCGGCTGACTGTTTGTTCCGAATGTTCCGCTGAAATTCCGGCACCTCGAGTGAACCATTTCGAGTTTCAGCCATCGTATGCGTCGGCATGTGATTAAGTTACGATTGATTTGTGTCACAAACCCCGTTATGGCCTCGTAAATCATTGACAACTATACAAGACCATGGATATTATGGGGTTGTTTCAGATGCGATGACTGAATGTCGTGGCCAGCGGATTGCCACTTTATCATTTCAAATATACGTCAGGAGATTACTGTCATGGAAACCCAAGAAGAAAAACTGAAAGAATTGCGAATCGTGCAAGAAAAAATGGATACATTGCAGTCTGAATTGGACCGGCTGAAAGCGAAAGTCAAGAAAAATGAAAAGCTGACGCCAGATGAGACCAAATTTTTCGGCGAACTGGGATGGCTCAGTGCGTTGGCGGTAACGATAGCCGCTATCGCTTCCACGATTTAGCGTTCCACACAAATTGCTTCGATCGTTGTTGTCGATCGAACACTGCGACGATCAAAACAAAGGGCGGCTGAACCGCCCTTTGTTTTTTTTGCTATCGCAAGGTAGAAAGTCTCGTTGTACCGTTGTCTAGGCCAGCAAGCTGGCCAGTGACAGTAGTAACAATAATATCAGCCAGAACACCACCGAACGCCACCCCAGGCCGATCGCGCTTTGCATGAAATCGGCATCTGCCTGGTCGCCAATACCCAACTCCGCCCTGTCTTCCAGCACGCCGCCATGTGGCAACGGCATTCCCAGACGGATACCCAATGCACCCGCGCCGCTCGCCAGCAAAATGCCTTCTTCCGGATCCGGCCAGCTTGCCGCCTGAGTGCGCCAGCAATGGATGGCGTCTTCAAAATTGCCCACGACCGCGAAGGTCATCGCGGTCATACGGACCGGCAACCACTCCAGCACATCGAATGCCTGCCGTGCGAACCGTCCGAATTCATCCGGATCGGGTCTATTCTCGCCGGACCAATGGATGCGCATGAACAAAGCGATCCGATACAGCAATGCGCCCGCCGCGCCCCCAAAACCCAGCGCGCTGAACAACACGAACCACACGATCACGCCGAACACGTTTCGTTGCGACGCGATCAACGCCTGCTCGATCGTGACGCGCGCCACTTCTTCGGCATTCAGCTCATGTGCAGGCACTCCGAGCCAATTCGACAGCAGACCGCGGGCCTCGTCGAGCTTTTCCGTGCGCAACGCCAAATGAATATCGGTGAAATAATGGCTGAACCGCCGGAAGCCCATCGTGAGATACAGCACCAGAACGTTGAAAGCCCAGGCAAAGACCGGATGCACGCGATACAACAGCCAGTATCCCGCCATGACACCCGCTACCAGCGGAACCGCCGTAATGAACCAGGCGATTTTGCCGTGCCGGTGTTCGCCCGCGTCAAAGTTTTGCTGGAAATAGTTGACGTATCCCGACATCCAGTCGAACAGGATATTGCGCGATGAGAGCGGATGGAACTGCTCGAGCAACAGCGCGGTGATCAATGCGAACAGGCTCATGCCGGCATACCTGGCATTTGACAGCCTGGATCCGGGCAGCTTGCCAAATGCTCTTCGGCGGGTTGCCGGTCGGCATGGCCGGAGCCAGTATCGGTCGGATGGATATAACCGGGCGCTCGGCCGCCGTAGCTCGTTTTCCTGGCGCGCAGGCCGTTGGATTCATCGAAGATCATTTCAGTCGTTTGGCAAGTACAAGCGGAATTTCTTCTCATTCGCCCGAGCTTCAATCCGCGGTTTGGCAGACAGAATCATGCATGTGACAACGCCCCGGACTCTCAAGTGTTTATTGTATGCCAAGTACGTTGGGAACGAACTTGCAGATTTTGTTGCCGCCGGGCCGCTTCTGAACGCAAGGGTCGGAGGGAGGATGCAACACGCGCGGTGTGTCTGTCTCCGGAATATGCAGGCCGACATTCAATGAAGACCGGTTAGGCAGGATCACCGCGACATCGATCCGGCTTGAATTCCACTCCATCAGGATCGCGCCGGGGATCCTTTTCGTCAGACTGCGCAAATCATCCGCATGACGCTGGACCGACAATCCGATAGAATCGGGGCTTCATAATCGGGATGAAACAAGCCGCTGTGAAAATCTCAATTATCTCGCAGCACCCAGATTTGGAGCGATTCCTGTTTCGTGTATTTGGCATTGTCGCCGCCGTTCTGGTGATGTCTGGATGCACTTCTCAATTGATCCATGTCGATCTTTCAAAGATCGCGGCCCCGCCTCCGGGGGAAGCAGTCATATTCATCATACGGCCTTCCTATCTCTCCTATGGCTCCAGGGACCTGTACGTGAGGGTCAATAATACGGAAATCGCCAGTCTTCCTCGATTAAGCTACACGTCATTTTTGATATCCGCCGGAAATATGACCCTCTCCGGCGAGGGCAGCTGGTTTTCCTGGCCGCTTCGTGAAATAACGGTCGATATCAAAGATGGAAAACAATACTACCTGGTATGGACCGTCAAGGAAACGGCATCCTCGGCGCTGATGCTGTATCTTTTCCCAACCTTGGAAGACCTGCGCTGGAATCCGATCAGCAGGGACGATGCTCAGAAACTGCTGAATGGCATCTATTATGTGGAACCGGTATTTCAGGAAGCGCCGCGATGAACCCGGCGTCCGCGATCCGACCCGAGTTGGAAATGTCGCCAGAACATTCGAAATTTCCCGCGCCGGGGAAGGCATGCCGCGTCAGGTTATCATCCCCGCAGCAACCGTATTGTTGGTCGCTTCGTCGATCACGATGAAGCTGCCGGTGGCCCGGTCGATGGCGTAGCTGTCGAACACCAACGGCTGCTGCACCTTCATCGCCACGCGCGCGATGTCGTTCATGTCCAGCCTGTCAGTGGCGTGCCGTTCCAGCGTATTGACGTCCACACGGTGGTCGATGCCACCGAACAGACATTTCGCGGTACGCGTGGTGTGCTTGACCAGATATTTGCGGTTCTTGTCCAGCGGCGTCGCGGATAGCCAGCAAAGCATGGCATGAAAATCCTTTTCGACCCGGGGCGCGTGAGCGCTGGTCTTCACCAGCATATCGCCGCGCGAGATATCGACCTCGTCTTCCAGCATGAGCGTCACGGATTGCGGCGCATACGCGCGTTGCAGATTGCCGTCGTAGGTGACGATCTGTTTCACCTTGCTGCGGCGTCCTGAAGGCAGCACGGTGATCTCGTCGCCGACCGACACCTCGCCTCCCTCGATGCGCCCGGCGAATCCCCTGAAGTCGTGATGCTCCTGCGTCTGCGGGCGGCACACCCACTGCACCGGAAAGCGGAAGTCGGTGATGTTCACGTCGCGGTCTATCGTTATGGTTTCAAGCAACTCCAGCAAGGTCGGCCCGATATACCAGTCAAGGTTGTCGCCGCGCTCCACCACCATGTCGCCGTTCAGCGCGGACAGCGGGATGCAGTGCACGTCGTGCAGGTCCAGTTGCGCGGCAAAGCGCTTATATTCTCCGACGATCTCCTCGAAGCGTTTTTTTGCATAGTCCACCATGTCCATCTTGTTCACTGCCAGCACGATGTGCGGAACCCCGAGCAGGCTGGCAAGATAGGAATGGCGCCTGGTCTGGGTCAGCACTCCCTTGCGCGCATCGACCAGGATGATCGCGAGGTTGGCCGTGCTTGCCGCCGTCACCATGTTGCGGGTGTATTGCTCATGACCGGGCGTGTCGCCGATGATGAACTTGCGCTTCGGCGTGGCGAAGTAGCGGTAGGCCACGTCTATGGTGATGCCCTGCTCGCGTTCGGCCTGCAGGCCGTCGGTGAGCAGCGACAGGTCGACCACACTCATGCCGCGTTTCTCGCTGGTCTTCGCGATCGCGGAGAACTGGTCTTCGAAAATGGATTTCGAGTCATGCAGCAGGCGGCCGATCAGCGTGCTCTTGCCGTCATCCACACTCCCGGCGGTAATGAAGCGTAACAGTTGCGATTCGTAGTTCATGGTATGGGTGCCCCTAAAAATTCAAATTTCTAAGTCAGACAAGGCGCACGCGAAAAATCGCAGCGCCGCATAGGCATATCTATGCAAGCAAGATTTTTCGCGCGCAACAAAGTATGGCGACGAAATTTGGGTTTTGAGGGGTGCCCATCAGAAATAGCCTTCTTTCTTGCGTAGTTCCATGGATGCCTCTGACGTTTGGTCGTCAAGACGAGTCGCGCCGCGCTCGGTGATGCGCGTCGTCGCGGTCTCCTCGATGATTTGCTCGACGGTAAGCGCGGTGGAAGCCACCGGCGCGGTGCAGGTCAAATCTCCCACGGTGCGAAAGCGCACCGAGACGATCTCGACCCTTTCGCCCGGCCTGGGCTGCACCAAGTGCGACACCGGCACCAGTTGTCCGTTGCGGCGGATGACCTCGCGCTCGTGCGCGTAGTAGATGCTGGGGATGTGCAGGTTCTCGCGCGCGATGTATTCCCAGATGTCCATCTCGGTCCAGTTCGAGATCGGAAAAACGCGGATGTTCTCGCCGGGATGCGCGCGGGTGTTATAGATGTCCCACAATTCAGGACGCTGGTTCTTCGGATCCCACTGTCCGAACTCGTCCCGGAACGAAAAGATGCGTTCCTTGGCGCGCGCTTTCTCCTCGTCGCGCCGCGCGCCGCCCATGCAGGCGTCAAAGCCGAATTCCGCGATGGTCTCCAGCAGCGTGACGGATTGGTAAGGATTGCGCGGCTTGCTTTGGTCCTTGATGACGATGCTGCCGCGCTCGATCGAGTCCTCTAGCGAGCGCACGATCAGCCGCTCGCCGAGATCGGCGGCGAGCTTGTCGCGGCATTCGACAACCTCGGGGAAATTGTGCTCGGTGTCGATGTGGACCAGCGGGAATGGGAATTTCGCCGGGCGGAACGCCTTCTCCGCGAGGCGCAGCATCACGATGGAATCCTTGCCGCCGGAGAACAGCAGCGCGGGATTCCGGCATTCCGCCGCCACCTCGCGCATGATGTGGATCGATTCGCTCTCCAGCGCGTCGAGGTGGGTAAAGGTGTGGCTGCCCATATTATTGTTTTCTACCAGTTTCATGATGTTGTCCGTCGTTTTTCAGGCAATGATTTCCCGCGCCATTTGGCGTTCCTGCGTCACACTGGACGCCTGCTCGTTTGCTTCCGTTCCGGCTGGGCCATTTGCATGCACGCCTGACCCATGCGCAACGCTGCGCATTTGCCCGGCATGCAAGCCGCATTCCTTGTCTTCTGAATTTTGGCTACGACTAACGTCGCTCGCTTCGCTCCCGACATAAGTCTGCGCCGAAACCCCGAAAACACGCGCTTCGCGCGCCCCGCCGGAATTCCGGCTCGCATGCAATCCACATTCTTTGTCTTCGGGGTTTTCCCACCACCACCTCCCGGCACGGATGTCTTCTCCCGGCGTCACCGAACGGGTGCACGGCGCGCAGCCCAGGCTGGGATAGAACTGGTCATGCAGCTTGTTGTACGGCACGTCGTGCCGGCGGATGTAGGCCCATACGTCCTTGTTGGACCAGTCCAGCAGCGGGTTGAATTTCTGCAATCCGTTGTCTGCATCGAAAGCCGAGATTTCCAGGTTGCCGCGCGTCACTGCCTGGTCGCGGCGCAATCCGGTGATCCACGCGCGCTTGCCAGCCAGCGCGCGGCGCAACGGCTCCACCTTGCGCACGAAGCAGCATCCCCTGCGATTTTCCACGCTGTCGTAAAAACCGTTGATACCGCACCGCGCGACATACTCCTCGACCAGCGCGCTGTCAGGAAAATGCACCTGCAGCGGAACCGTGTAATGCTTGCGCACTTCCTGCATCAAATCATAAGTCTCTTGCGGCAGACGCCCGGTATCCAGGCTGAACATCGAAATGTCGAGTTGATTCCTGGCGATGATATCGGTCAGCACCATGTCCTCCGCGCCCAGGCTGTTGGCAAAGCAAACCGGGAAGTAATCCCGCACCGCCTGTTGCAGCACGGCCGCCACTTGATCGATCTTCTGTTGCAACGCATCTTTCATGATCTGCTCCCGCGCTGAATGCGGCGAAACAGCGGCAATTTTTCATCCGATGACGCCTGATAGGTAAAGGTAAAGTCGCTCAGCCCCTTCAGTGCCTCGCCGATGTCCTTGTCGGCTCTGGCGGCAAAAGCATCGAAGCCGACACGCTGCATGTAGAATATCTGGTCGCGCAATACATCGCCGATGGCGCGCAACTCGCCGCGATACCCCAATCTGGCGCGCACATGACGGGCAATGGAATAGCCGCGCCCGTCTGCAAACTTGGGAAAATCGACGGCAATCACGGAAAATTTGTCCAAATCGTCCCTCAAGTCTTCCGCCCGCTCGTCGCTGGCCAGCCATACGCCAAGCTCTGCGCGCTCATGCAGCGCGTCGCGCTGCGCCTGCCACACTTTCAGCGGCACGATGACTTTGCCCGGCGGCACGACCACGCTTTCCGGCGTGTCCTGCCCGCCTAAGCGCAGCACGTTCCAGTCGTCGTTTGTGATCGTTTTGTTCTTGATGACCATGACTCAAACTCCAGCTGAATATAACGGCGTGTCATAGGGCGCGGCCAGCAGCGCATATTCCTCGCCGGTCAATCCTTCGGCAGCTTCTACCGGCGACGCGTACACATATTCCTTGAATGGTGTATGGCCGATGCGGCGCACGGTATCGATGAAACGCTCGTCGGCAAAACGCTCGCGCACATACACCTGCAACAGGCGGGCGATCACCTCGGGCGTTTGCGCAAAAGTAAAGGAAGGCCCGATGACTTTGCCCAGGCTGCTGTCGTTGCCCTGCGCGCCGCCTATCGACACCTGGTACCATTCTTCGCCGTCCTTATCCACGCCGAGTATGCCGATGTGCCCGACGTGATGATGCCCGCAGGCATTCATGCAGCCCGACATGTTGAGCTCGATCTCGCCGATGTCATGCTGGAAATCGATATTGTCGAATCGCTCGGCGATCGCCTTGGCCAGCGGGATGGAGCGCGCATTCGCCAGCGAGCAGAAATCCCCGCCCGGGCAGCAGATGATGTCGGTCAGCAGGCCGATGTTGGGCGTTGCCATACCGAGTTCCCGCGCGGCTTGCCACAGATCGAACAGGTCTGTCTGCCTGACATCCGCCAACACCAGGTTCTGCATGTGCGTGACGCGCAGTTCGCCGAAGCTGAAACGCTCCGCCAGTTCCGCCGCCGCATCCATCTGCTTTGCGGTCGCATCGCCGGGCGCGATGCCGGTTTTCTTCAGCGACAGCACCACCGCCGCATAGCCCGGCGCCTTGTGCGGCTTGACGTTGCGCTGCACCCAGTTGGAAAAGGCCCGGCTGTCGCACAGCTGCGCCGCCACTGCGGCGTCGTGTTCAGGCAGCTGCTCATAGTCGGGCGCAGTGAAGAAGGCCGAAACACGGTTCAACTCCTCGACCGTGATGGTGCACGGGCCGTCCTTGGTGTATCGCCAGTCGGCTTCCACCCGGCGCCTGAATTCCTCGATACCGACCGCTTTCACCAGTATCTTGATGCGCGCCTTGTAGAGGTTGTCGCGGCGGCCGTATTCGTTGTACACGCGCACGATCGATTCAAGATAACTGATGGCATGCTGCCAGGGCACGAAATCGCAAATCTCCGTGCCGATGACCGGCGTGCGCCCGAGACCACCGCCCACCAGCACGCGGAAGCCGACCTCGCCCTGCGCGTTCTTCACCGCCGCCAGGCCAATGTCGTGCACCGCGATCGCGGCGCGGTCTTCAGTTGCGCCGGTGATGGCGATCTTGAATTTGCGCGGCAGATAGGCGAACTCCGGGTGGAAGGTGCTCCACTGCCGCAATATCTCGGCGTAAGGGCGCGGGTCGACGATCTCGTCGCGTGCCACGCCGGCGAACTCGTCGCAGGTGAGATTGCGTATGCAATTGCCGGACGTCTGGTTGGCGTGCATTTCCACGCCGGCCAGGTCGGCCAGGATATCCGGCGTGTCCTGCAGCTTGATCCAGTTGAACTGGACATTCTGGCGCGTGGAAAAATGCCCGTATCCACGGTCGTACTTGCGCGCGATCGTCGCCAGCGTGCGCATCTGCGCCGCATTCAGCAAACCGTAGGGCACGGCAACGCGCAGCATATAGGCATGGATCTGCATGTACAGCCCGTTTTGCAGGCGCAGGATGCGGAATTCTTCCTCCGTCAGCTCTCCGGACAAACGCCGGCGCACCTGGTCGCGAAACTGCGAAACGCGTTCTGCGGTGATCTGGTGATCGAATTGATCGTAACGATACATTTAGCTTTCCCCCGCTTCTTCGTAGACTGAATAACTCTTGGAAACCGGCAGCAGCAATGCGGCCTGCAGCGGAAACCTCGCGCCATGCTTCAGGATATGCTCCACGTCCGCATCCTCGTCGTGGCGCAGCGCCAAGCCTATGTACGCATGCTCGGCGGTCTGGCCGACCACCACGCCGATGCGTCCGCCGCAGCCGTTGAACCAGCTGACTTGTTTCGGCGTGTCGGGTTTGTTTGCGCTCATGATTCTTTCCTTGATCCTTATATAAGCACCATCTTGAAACCGATGATCAACAGCACGGTCGCCAGCACCGGGCGCAAGACTCCTTCCGGCATCCTGGAACTCAAATGGCTGCCGATATAGATGCCGGGCAGCGAACCCAGCAACAGGCTGCCGAGCAGCACCATGTCCACCGTGCCCAATGCAAGATGCCCCATTCCCGCCACGGCGGTCAGCGGCACGGCATGCACGATGTCCGTGCCCACCACTTTCGCCGCCTGCATGCGCGGATACAGGAACAGCAGCGCGACCGTACCCAGCACACCCGCGCCCACCGAAGAGATCGTCACCAACGTGCCGACGATGATGCCGGTGGTGATCGTCGCCACGGGCAGGTAGCGGTGATGCAATTCGTACACCGTGCCATCGCTGCGCTTCGCGAGCTGCCTGATCTTGCCCTTCAGCAGCAGCGCGCTGGCAGTCAGCAGCAGCGCCACGCTCAACACGCTGGTCACCAGGCTGCGCAATGTCTTCGCGTCCAGCGCTAGGTATTTCAGCAGCGCGATCGCGATCACCGCGGCGGGCAGGCTGCCCAGGCTGAGCAGGCCGACCACTTTCCAGTCCACCGTGCCGCGCCGCCCATGCACCCAGCCGCCCAGTGTCTTGGTCAGCGATGCATACAGCAGGTCGGTGCCGACCGCGGTCGCCGGCGAAACGCCGAACAGCAGCACCAGCAGCGGCGTCATCAGCGAGCCGCCGCCCACGCCGGTGACGCCGACGATCAGCCCGACCAGAAAGCCCGATAATGTGTACATGCCATCCATGAGTTACCACCAGTTAAGGAAACTCCGCATAAGTACCGTTCGCGGTGAGTGTTTTCCGTTCGACCCTTCGATACACCGTGCTACGCGCGGCACTCAGCGCAAACGGAAAATGTATCGAACCGTATTTGTACTTATGCAGAGCCCTTTTAGAATTCATGGGGCGCATTCTAGGCTGCATACCTTATATCCCAAAATACTTTTATGTTAGTATCTTATAGCCAATGAATATAAGTGGGAGGCAAAATGAACCTGCAGCAATTGCGTTTTTTGAATGAGATCGTGCGCCAGGGACTGAAAATCTCCGATGCTGCCAGCGCGCTGTACACCTCGCAACCCGGCATCAGCAAACAGATCAAGCTATTGGAGCAAGAACTGGGCATCGAGATCTTCGTGCGCAACGGCAAGCGTATCGTCGCGATCACCGAGCCGGGCAAGGCCGTGCTGGCCATCGCCCAGCGCATGCTGCAGGACGCCGGCAACCTCAAGCAGGTCGCCGAGGAATTCCACTCGCAGAACAGCGGCAGCCTGACCATCGCCACCACGCACACGCAGGCGCGCTACGCGCTGCCGCCGACCGTCAAGCAATTCATCAAGCGCTATCCCGGCGTGAAGCTCGGCCTGCACCAGGGCAGCCCGACGCAGATCGCCGAGCAGGTGTTGAGCGGCGAGGCCGACATCGGCATCGCCACCGAGAGCCTGGCGCTGTATGACGAACTGATCACCTTGCCCTGCTACGAATGGACCCATTGCGTGATCACCCCGCTTCATCACCCGCTGCTGAACGAGAAGAAGCTGACGTTGGCGAAGATCGCGCAATATCCGATCATCACCTACGACTTCGCGTTCGCCGGGCGCAACAAGATCAACGCCGCGTTCGCAGCGGCCAATATCCAGCCCAACATCGCGCTGACCGCGATCGATGCGGACGTGATCAAGACCTATGTGGAACTGGGATTGGGCATCGGGATACTGGCGAAGATGGCCTTCATCCCCGAGCGTGACAAGCACCTGCGCATGATGGACGCCGGGCACCTGTTCAAGCCCAGCACCACGCGCATCGCGATACGCCAGAACGAATACTTGCGCGGCTACACTTACGACTTCATCGAACTGTTCGCCCCACACCTGATCCGCGCAGTGGTAGCCAAGGCGATGCATGCTTCGCCTGTAGCGGAATAACGAAACGCCGCGCCCGCATCACTACTCATTCTCAGGT
>DATKAK010000047.1:0-11367 GCA_035498295.1 Gallionella sp.
AAAAACAAATGGGAGGCACTCCGGTAGAAGACTCAGCAGAACAGAAACTCTATGAGGAAGGCGATCAATTATTTAACCATGGGAATAAAAGGACAGGCGCCTTCCGCTGTGTAAAATGCCATGGCGAGCACGGTGGCGGGCAACCGCTCAATAACAACCTGTTCCCCGTGCTCCGTGGGCAGCACAAGGCATATTTGATCAGACAACTGACCGATTTCAAGCATGAGGTTCGCGAGAATGACCGCTCCGGCATGATGCTGCGCATCACCACCCACTTGACCGACCATGACATCGAAGCCTTGGCAACCTATCTTTCAAGAGTGCCGGCCCCCCCTCCACCTCCCGCCCCGGTAGCCGTCGCTGCACCGATTACGACAACTTGGAAGACGTTGCTGGAAGAGAAGCCGGTCACGATAGAAGGCGTCAACTTTGTCGTGGGCAAAGCCAAGCTTAAATCCAAGACCATCAAAACACTGGACGAGGTAGTCGAATTCGCTGGCCAGCATCCTGACGCAAAACTTGAACTGATCGGATACACGGATACCAGCGGCTCTTTGAAATTGAACAACAAGTTGTCTTTGGCGCGCGCCGAGACGGTAAAGAAATATCTGGTCAAGAAAGGCGTGCCCGCCAGCCAGATCATTACCAGGGGAGAAGGCCCAAACAATCCCATCGCAGACAACAAAACCAAGGAAGGTCGCGCCACGAATCGTCGCGTAGAAATCCACTCGGTGATCAAGGAAGAAAAAAAGGTAGCCGTGGACGCCGGGTAGGCGCGTCTAACTGATTTTCCGGAGCAAACTGGCGGCGAGCTGCTTCGCTGTTTTTCAGATTGGCCTCGCAAAGAGGTACAAGGCAACTTACCCTCCTAAACTTCGCGATCGGAAATGAATTTTCCCGTAGATCGTTTCAATTCCCCATAGTATTTGTCAACTATTGGAATCGCATGATATTCTTAGCAATTCGTGAATCTATTCAAGCGTTATGCCAGTTTCCATCAAGAGCCCGCAGGAAATCGAAAAAATGCGCGTCGCCGGCCGCCTTACCAGCGAGGTTCTCGATTACATCACTCCTTATGTCAAGGCTGGCGTAACCACTAACGAACTGGACAAACTTTGTCACGACCTGATCGTCAATGTGCAACAGGCCATACCGGCACCTCTGGATTACGCTCCGGGCGGACATACGCCTTATCCCAAATCCATTTGTACTTCGATCAACCATCAGGTTTGCCACGGTGTGCCGAGTGAAAAGAAACTCAAGAATGGCGACATCGTCAATCTCGACATCACTGTTATCAAGGATGGTTACCACGGCGACAGCAGCCGCATGTTTTATGTCGGAGAACCGTCGATCCAGGCCCGGCGCTTATGCGAGGTTACCTGGCAGGCAATGTGGCGCGGTATCCGCGCGGTCAGGCCTGGAGCCCATCTGGGCGATATCGGCCATGCCATCCAGAGTTATGTGGAACCGCTTGGTTATAGCGTGGTGCGCGAATTCTGCGGGCACGGCATTGGACAGCGCTTTCATGATGAACCGCAGGTATTGCATTATGGCCGTCCGAACACCGGCCTGAAGCTCGAAGCCGGGATGACTTTCACCATCGAGCCCATGATCAATGCCGGTAAAGCGGATATCAAACAGCTCGGCGACGGTTGGACGGTGGTCACCAAAGACCACAGTCTCTCCGCGCAATATGAACATACGATACTCGTCACCGCAACCGGCTATGAAGTTTTGACCGTTTCCGATGGTTGCCCTCCCCCGCCAAGCCAATAAATCCATCGTTGAGCAGCGCGAATCATTGCGCGTCGATCGGCTGGCACTCGAGCAAGAGTTCCTGCAACAAGGCGATGCGGCGCGCCTGCTCAGTGCACACAGCCGCCTGATCGACGGTTACCTTTGCGACATCTGGAAACAACTCGCGATGCCCAAAAATATCGCGCTGGTCGCGGTGGGGGGGTACGGACGCGGCGAACTGTACCCCCGTTCGGACATCGATCTGCTGATCCTGCTCTACGCAGAGCCTGACGAGGTTTTGCAACAGAAGCTCCACGAATTGGTCGGCATACTGTGGGACATCGGCATGGAAGTCGGCCACAGCATTCGCACCATCGCGCAATGCCTGCATGAATCGGCGGAAATCACCGTGCAAACCAACCTGCTTGAAATGCGCCTGCTCACCGGCGATGCCAGGCTGTTCGGCGAATTGAAAAACGTATTGCAACAATACCTCGACCCGCGCGAATTTTTTCTCGCCAAGCAGCGCGAGCAGCAGCAACGCCACGCCCGCTTTGTCGATGCGGATTACAACCTCGAGCCCAATATCAAGGAAAGCCCCGGTGGTTTGCGCGACCTTCAAACCGTCACCTGGATCAGCCGGGCGGCGGGCCTGGGCACACGCTGGTCGGATCTTGCGCATGCCGGCCTGATCACATCTTCCGAGGCACGCCAGATCGCCCGGCACGACAAGCTGTTGCAATCACTGCGCGTGCGATTGCACTATCTCGCCAAACGGCGCGAAGACAGACTGATATTCGAATATCAGACGCCGCTCGCCGAGCAAATGGGCATCTCCGCCTCAGCCGACCGCCGAGCCAGCGAGCATTTGATGCAGCACTACTACCAGACCAAACTGGCGGTGCGCCAATTCAACGCAATATTGCTGCAGAGCCTGCACGATTATTTGTTTCCTGAGACCCCGCCCCAACTGGCGCTCAACGAACGATTCCGGGCCAAAGGCACCATGCTGGAAATCCGCGACGAACATTTGTTCGAACATACGCCGGAGGCGATCTTCGAGCTGTTTTTGCTGATGCAGCAGCATCCAGAAATGACCGACCTCAGCGCGATAACGCTACGTGCATTGTGGCGCGCCCGGCAGCATATCGATGCGGCTTTCCGCGCAAATCCGCAGAACCGTTCGCGTTTCATGGAGATCCTTCGCCAGCCGAACGGAGTCATCCGCGCCCTGCGGCGCATGAACCTGTACGGAATTCTCGGCCGCTACATCCCCGCGTTCGGCCGCATCGTCGGTCAGATGCAGCACGACCTGTTTCATGTCTACACGGTGGATGAGCATATTCTGATGGTGGTGCGCAATTTGCGCCGGTTTGCCGTGCCGCGATTTGCCCATGAATTCCCGCTGTGCAGCCAATTGATGAATGAATTCGCGCGCCCCGAGGTTTTGTATATCGCGGGTTTATTCCATGACATCGCCAAAGGACGCGGCGGCGACCATTCGCAGCTGGGCAAGAAAGATGCGCGCACATTTTGCAAACAGCACCAGATGAGCAGCGACGACAGCGATCTGGTCGCTTGGCTGGTGGAACACCATCTCAGCCTTTCCTCGACGGCACAGAAGCAAGACCTGTCGGACCCGGAGGTAATCGCCGATTTCGCCGGGAAAATCAAGAACGAACGTTATCTGGTCGCATTGTATCTGCTGACGGTCGCCGATGTACGCGGCACCAGCCCGAAAATCTGGAATGCATGGAAAGCCAAGTTGATCGAGAATCTGTACCGCGCGACACGCCGCTTCCTGAGTGACGGCAAAATCACCAATCATCTTGAGAACATCCGCAAACAGGCTGCCACCACACTGAACCTCTATGCGATGTCCGCGGAATTCTACCAGCTGCTGTGGGCGCAGCTGGACGACAGCTATTTTCTGGATCATGAAGCGCAGGAAATCGCCTGGCATACCCGCTTGCTGTCCTTCAAGGTGAACACGGCCACCCCTATCGTGAAGACGCGGCTCAGTCCGGTCGGCGAAGGTTTGCAGGTGATGGTCTATTGCGCGGATCAACGCGGGTTGTTTGCCCGCATTTGCGACTTCTTTGCGCGCATGAATTACACCATCGTCGAGGCCAAGATCCACACCACCCTGCACGGCTATGCACTGAACAGCTTCCAGATCATGGAGGCCACGCGCGGCAACACGGCGTATCGCGACATCATGACCTATATCGAATTCGAACTGGCTCAGCAGATCATGCAGGCAAAACCGGTAGCGCTTGCCGCGACAGGCCGAGTCAGCCGTCAACTCAAACATTTTCCGCTCAAAACCGAAGTGGAAATCAAACCGGACAACAAGGGAATGTATATGCTTTCGCTGGTTGCCGGAGACCGTCCCGGGCTGCTGGCGCGCGTCGCGCTGATTTTCGACAAGCACAACATACGCCTGCATCGCGCCAAGATCAACACATTGGGCAGCCGCGCTGAGGATGTGTTCTGGATCAGCGGTGCGTCGCTCACTCAATCCGAACAACGGGAAGCATTGCGCAATACTCTGTGTGAAATTTGAACGGCATTGACACGCGGAATTCAGGCGCTGTAGAACCGGTATGCGTTTCCGCCTGAAGATTTGGCCTGATACATCGCGATGTCGGCATTTTTCAGCAAGCTGTCGACATCACTGCCGTCGTTCGGGTAGAGACTGATGCCGATGCTGCCGCCTATGAAGTACTCCTTGCCATTCAGGCTGAACGATTGGACCAGCGTGGCAAGCACCTTTTGAGCGATCATGATGGCGTCATCCGAACCGTTGAGCATGGGCAACACCAGCGTGAACTCGTCGCCGCCGTTGCGTGCGACCGAGTCCCCCTCGCGCAGACAACCGCGCAAGCGTATCGCGACCTCTTTCAGCACACTGTCGCCGGCAGAATGACCCAGCGTATCGTTGATATTTTTGAAGCGGTCAAGGTCGATGAACAATATCGCCGCAAGTTTCTTTGCCCGGGCGCACAGGGTGATCGCCTGCTGCAGTCGATCGTAGAGCAATGCCCGGTTGGGCAGGCCGGTCAGGGTGTCGTGCGTGGCAAGGTATTCAAGTTCACTTTCAAATATATGCCGCTCGCTGTTGTCCCGTGCCATCACGGTAAAGAAGCGGGTATTGCTGACATTTCCTTCGCTGACCGAGAGCAGCAAGAAGAAGATCTCGCCGGTTTTGCGCAGTCCGGTGAGTTCCTGATGCGACAAGGTAATCGGCTGGCCGTGTGGCGAGATGAATCGCTGGACATCGCTCGGTATGAGCAAACGCGAGAATGAGGTACCAACCAGTTCTTCCCTGCGATAGCTGAATATTCGCTCCGCGGCCGGGTTCAGACTCTGGATCCGGCAATTTTCGTCGAGGGTGATGATGCCTTCATCGGCTGCATCGAGCACGGCGCTCTGCCGTGCCGCATGCAATGCGATTTCCCGTTCCCGCGAGACCAGCTTGCCGCGCATGTTTTCCATGGCCAGCGCCATATCCTGCACTTCGTTGATGTTGGTGGAAAGCACCAGGCGTTCATTGATGCTGCCGTTGGCGATGCGGCGTGCGGCGTCGCGCAACTGGCGCACGGAACGCGTCAACAGATGCCCGAAAAAAAACACGAAGAAGAGCGATATGATTATGAAGCCGCTGCCGACCAGCAGCCCCCAGCGGTAAGCCTGCTTGATGTGTTCATCTACCGGCGTCTCGTCGAAACCGACCTCGAGCCTGCCGATCGGCTGATCGTTCGCGCCCTGCACCGGCACGACGATATGGTAAATCCTGTCCCCGCCCTGGCCGAAGAAAAAATCTTCCTTGAAATCGTCTTCGGCACCGATGCTCTTGAATGCGGCCAGCACAACTTGCCCCGCCAGCAGCTGGTCGCTGATGATGCTGTTTATCCGGTCTGGTCTCGGGTCCTCACTGATCAGCGTTGCCAGCAAATAGGATTGCGAACGCGCGTTATTGACGAATTGCGATTGATAATCCTGCTGCAGGATCAGCAATATGCCTACAAAAACCAGCGGTACCAGAATGGTATGGATGGCCAGCATCCCCATCAGCATGCGCCCTGTATAGCTGGAAAAAAATCGCCTGATACCGGTCGGCCTGCTCATAATCTTCCGATGATCCGGATTCCCGGGGTATCGACCGCCGTCTGATACAGCATGAAAGTGATTGCCGCGTTGTCCTTGTGCAACGCAGAGAGCAGTTCCGGGAGATCCTCATAGACCTTCGGGCGGATACCGCCCTGAAAGGACCGCGAAATGAGTTGCCTTTCATAGGCTTCGGCGGACATGAACATAACCCTTTGCATGAATACTTCACTTGCCAGTTTATTGGTTTCGTTGAGCAACGGCTTTATTTCGATCCCGTTCAGCACGATACTTGCCCCCAGATAGGCGCGGCGCACCTGTTTGGCCGATATTGTCGTTATGCCGGACTCCGCGTTAACAACGACCGCGACGAGTTGCTCCTCTGCGTGAACCACCGGCGTCGCGAGCAGCACACAAGCGGCGAACAAGATGGCGATGATATATTTCACAAAGGTAACACCATGCTCCACTGAGCGCTTATGGAATTGAATTCAAGGGAATCCTGACGGGTGGTTTTTCCAGCTTCCAGTTTGAGCGCTTGCTTTGGCGTAAGATCATAGCGAATGCCGACCACGCCCTGATGAGGAGAAAACTCCGGCAACAGCGACAAGTAGCCATCCTTGGCTGCATCCGGGGTGGATTCGATGCGCCCGTACAAAGTTGTTCTGGCGCTTTCGCCCAACCTGTATTCGCCCTGCAAATAGGCACTGAAGGTGGTGTATTTCGTGGAGTTGCCGGTACCCGATACTGCGTTGTCGAGAATGAACAGCTCTCCAATCAAATGGAATTTGTCGCTTTCAATATTCAGGAACGCGCTGAGGACGGCTTGCTCCACTTCATCAACGGGCAAATTGCTGACCGGGTCGGTCACCGTGCTGGTGAAAGGAATATCGGCGTATCCTATCGCTACGCCGTACTGGTTGGGATTGCCGGCTTCCGGATGGTAACCAAGCCGGACGCTTGCTGCCAGATTCCCGGGATTATGGGGATCGAGCAGATCGAATGGCTGCAAAGTCGTATCGAAAGTAGGCCCTACACCCAGATCCGCGGTGTAATTGATTTCCGAATCACCCGCGGTGCGCGAACTTTCGATCATCAATCCGGTGATGTGTGCCGGTAGGGGGCCGTGTTCATCCTCGTAATTGGAAACAGTCGGCCGGCTAAGCGATGTCTGCAGGAATTCTCCGTGGTGCATCTGGGTATTCCAGAAACTGAGCGGATTGTGAAAGCGGCCGATCCACGCGGTTTTCCCGGGCATGATGCGCCAGCCCACCTGCATGCGCTCCAGCTCGGCTTCCTGGGAAGACTTCAAAAATTCCGCCAGAAAGCGCGTCTGATTGAAGTCGTTGGTGTAGAAAAAATCAGCGGCGGGAACAAATTCCTTGGCTGCCAATTCGGTATCCTGCTGTGATTGATGTACTGAAGTAATACTGGGAAATATCAAAAAATCACCCGCCCATACCGAACCGGTGCTGGCAGCAAATAGAATAATCAGCGTACGAATCGCAGCATATGAAGCGCCAAAGTCTTTCATCAAAATGATTCCTTTCGCGGTTATACATCGACAACCCATACCGCTTACCGGCTCGGGATGGATTATCCATACAGCACAATAATTTAGGTTAAGAATACCTTAAATCTGCTTAGAAAACATGGGATTTTGCTTGCCGGAAGCCAGGAAATTCATGGCGAATGTCGCCACTGATAAAGATCCCTGCTCTGGCGAATATTGCAGGGGATTTGATTCGCGGGAACCGCCGCTGGCGACCACTCCCGCAGTGTCAATTCCACATGCGACCTATCGCATAGTGGACTGCCTGACTTTGTTGCCGGACGGCCACGCCGCACCGTGTCGGTGCTACCCGCCCAGTATCAAGCGCAGTAGATTCAAGAGCCAGCGATTCGCGGATGCATCTTCTCCGGGGTCGCATCCCCGCGAACTCGATACTGGAATGGACGGATAGACCTTGCAGCAGCGCTTCCTCGCGCAAGCTGCCGTATGCCGTAACCAGCGCGACTTGGCGCGTGTATTTGACTCGCCTAGTCGAATGGCTAGTAGTTTCATCAGTAACGTGTCGGTGCTGCCCGCTCAGTATCACTCACAGTGAATTGAGATTCAATGTTTCGCGGGCGCATCCTCTCCGGGGTCGCATCCCCGCAAGCGGGGTCCCTGCTCCGCCCTCCGAGGTGCTACTCCCACTCTATCGTGGCGGGGGGTTTGCCGGATATGTCGTATACCACACGGTTGATGCCGCGGACTTCGTTGATAATGCGGTTGGATACCTTGCCGAGCAGTTCATAAGGAAGATGCGCCCAATGCGCGGTCATGAAGTCCTGGGTCTGCACCGCGCGCAGTGCCACCACCCATTCGTAGGTGCGGCCGTCACCCATCACACCGACGCTCCTGACCGGCAGGAAAACGGCAAAGGCTTGCGAGGTCTTGGCGTACCAGGATATGCCGTCATCATCCTTGGCGGCATGCAGTTCCTCGATGAAGATCGCATCGGCGCGGCGCAGCAGTTCGGCGTACTCCCGCTTCACTTCGCCGAGGATGCGCACCCCCAGACCGGGGCCGGGGAAAGGATGGCGATACACCATGTCATGCGGGAGGCCGAGCGCCACCCCGAGTTCGCGCACCTCGTCCTTGAACAGTTCGCGCAATGGCTCGAGCAATTTCAGGTGCAGGCTTTCCGGCAGGCCACCGACATTGTGGTGCGACTTGATGGTATGGGCCTTCTTGGTTTTTGCTCCAGCAGACTCGATCACATCGGGATAGATCGTGCCCTGCGCGAGCCACCTGGCTTGGGGCAATTTCTTGGATTCGCGCTGGAACACTTCGACGAACTCGCGGCCGATGATCTTGCGCTTTTGCTCCGGGTCGGACACGCCGGCCAGATGGTGCAGGAATTCCTTGCCGGCATCGACGTGTATCACTTTTACACCGAGATTTTCGGCGAAAGTATGCAAGACCTGCTCGGTCTCGTTCAAACGCAATAGACCGTTGTCTACGAACACGCAGGTCAACTGGTCGCCGATGGCGCGGTGTATCAGCGCTGCAGCCACCGAGGAATCCACTCCGCCGGACAAGCCGAGTATGACTTCTTCCCGGCCCACTTGCGCGCGGATCTTTTCCACCGCCTCCCTGACGTAATCGGGCATGTTCCAGTCCTGCTCGCATCCGCAGATATCGTGCACAAAACGGTTCAACATGACCTTTCCCTGGGGCGTATGCGTCACTTCCGGATGAAATTGCAACGCATAAAAATGCCGCGCTTCGTCCGCCATGCCGGCGATGGGTGTGGCGGTGTTGCTTGCGATCACCGAAAAACCCGGCGGCAAGGCCGTCACCTTGTCTCCGTGGCTCATCCACACGTCGACCAAACCGTGGCCCTGTGCGTTGGTCCTGTCCTGGATATCGCACAGCAACGCAGAGTGTCCCTGCGCGCGTATTTCCGCGTAGCCGAACTCGCGCACCAGACCGGTTTCAACTTCCCCGCCCAATTGCGCGGCCATGGTCTGCATGCCGTAGCAGATGCCCAGCACCGGTACGCCAAGTTCGAACACGATCTGAGGCGCACGCGGAGTATCGCCTTCGGTTACCGAGTTCGGGCCGCCTGAGAGTATGATGCCGGCGGGATTGAAGTCGCGGATGAAGTTCGCATCGACATCATAGGGATGCAGTTCGCAGTAAACGTGGGTTTCACGTAGGCGGCGAGCGATCAACTGGGTGTATTGCGAACCGAAATCGAGTATCAGGATCTTTTTGTGGGCAGTCATCAGTTGCTGGGCGTAAGTAATAAAGAAAATCTCTGAAGATTTTTGCCAGGGCGGGATTAACTAACGACAAAGACCTGTCCAATTACTCGACATGGTAATTCGGTGCTTCCTTGGTGATCTGCACATCGTGTACATGCGACTCGCGAATGCCTGAAGACGTGATTTCTACAAACTCTGCCTTGGTGTGCATCGTTGCGATGTCTGAACAACCGAGATAGCCCATGCTGGAGCGCAATCCGCCCATCAGCTGGTGGATCACCGCGAGCACGCTGCCTTTGTAAGGGACGCGACCTTCCACGCCTTCCGGCACCAGCTTGTCCTGGCTGTCTTCGTTATCCTGAAAATAGCGGTCACTGGAGCCTTGCTGCATCGCACCCAGGCTGCCCATGCCTCGATAAGACTTGTAGGAACGTCCCTGGAACAGCTCGATTTCGCCGGGCGCCTCTTCGGTGCCCGCGAACAATCCGCCCAGCATGACCGAGTGCGCTCCCGCGGCGATCGCCTTGGCGATGTCTCCGGAGTAGCGGATGCCGCCGTCGGCGATCAACGGCACACCGGTGCCCTGCAACGCTTTGGCCACGCTCTGGATCGCGCTGATTTGAGGTACCCCGACACCCGCGACGATGCGCGTGGTGCAGATCGAACCGGGACCGATGCCGACTTTCACCCCGTCCGCACCGTGATCCAGCAAAGCCTGCGCCGCGCCGCCGGTGGCGATGTTGCCGCCGATCACCTCGACATTCGGAAACCGGGTCTTGACCCACTTGACGCGATCCAGCACGCCTTGTGAATGGCCGTGCGCGGTATCCACCACGATCACGTCCACTCCCGCCTCGGCCAGCAGGACCACGCGCTCATCCGTGCCTTCGCCCACGCCTACCGCCGCGCCGACGCGAAGATGACCGAAGCTGTCCTTGCAGGCAAACGGATGTTCGCTGGATTTCAATATGTCCTTGACCGTCATCAAACCGCGCAACTCGAACCCGTCGTTCACCACCATCACGCGTTCTATGCGATGCTTGTGCATCAGGCTGCGCGCTTCTTCCAGGCTGGCGTTCTCCTTGACGGTGATCAGCCGCTCGCGCGGGGTCATGATGTTCTTGACCGGCTGATCCAGGTTGCTTTCGAAGCGCAGGTCGCGGTTGGTGACGATACCGACCACCAGCTTGCCCTGCACCACCGGCAAACCGGAAATCTTGTGTTTGCGCGTCAGCTCGATCACGCTTCTCACCGTCATGTCCGGAGTGATGGTGATCGGGTCCTGGACCACGCCGCTTTCGAAACGTTTGACCTTCGCGACCTTGGCCGCCTGTGCCTGGGCAGACATGTTCTTGTGGATGATGCCGATACCGCCTTCCTGCGCAAGCGCGATCGCCAGGCGCGTTTCGGTGACGGTATCCATCGCTGCGGACAGCACCGGGATGTTCAAGTTGATGTTGCGGGTAAGTTGCGTGCGCAAACTGACATCGCGCGGTAACACATTTGAGTAGGCAGGAACGAGCAGGACGTCGTCAAAGGTTAATGCTTTTTGGATGATGCGCATAAAACAGTCCTCGGCAAAGCGGGCATTATACGCAAGTAGGGGAGTCATAACCAGCCACTTGGACGGCGTCATTTCCCGGCCCGTGAAAAGGTCAGGGGTTTCGTTTGCAGACCGACTAAATGGCTGACCGATGCCTGTACGAACCGGGCCGCAAGGATAACCACCGGTCATGGAACGGATTTGAATAACGCATGCGT
>DATKAK010000048.1:0-2641 GCA_035498295.1 Gallionella sp.
TTCATGCTTGGCGAAAAACTCGCCTGCAACATTCACATAACCCGCCGGGAAATGATCGCGCATGCGGTGGCAGGCCGGACAGATGGTCTTGTGCGCGTCCTTGGGTTTTGCCACCCATTGCCATCGTCCGGCCAGGAATACGGCGCCGCAGTCCTCGCACACCGCAGGCTCGGACAGTTTGCCCTTGGCTTTGTAGCTGTCCTTTACGGTTTGCAGCCGGAGACGGTCGAGACGGATGGGGCGGAACCCCGCGGGGTGTGTTTGATAGTCCATGAAGATCTCCAGATTACTGCTGCCCCCGCCTTCTGACGGGGGCCGCAGTTGCTTTGTTTACGTCACAGCGACATTGGTTGATTTGGTTTTGGCCTGCGCGGACTTGGGCAGCGTGACGTTGAGCATGCCGTCCTTGAATTCGGCCTTGACCGCGGATTCGTCGACATCATCCGGCAAACGGAAGCTGCGCACGAAGCTGCCGTAGGAACGCTCGATGCGGTGGAACTTCTTGCCCTTCTCCTCCTTCTCCTGCTTGCGTTCGCCGCTCATCGTGAGCATGCCGTTTTCGATGTTGACCTTGATATCCTCCTTGTTCACGCCGGGTATTTCACCCTTGATCAAATATGCCGTATCGGTTTCGGTGATATCGACGTTCGGCGCCCAGTCCGCCGTGGCCAATAACTCGCGGCCGGGCTCGGTGCGGACCGGGAATTTCCCGAAGATGCGATTCAACTGTTTGGAAACATCTTCCAGTTCCACGAATGGATCCCATTTAACTAAGCTCATGATAATTCTCCTTAATGTTAATGTTGCCGTTAATGATGAACCGGTGCCAGGCAATCCTCCCTCCACAGGCAGTTCTCCTGGTCGCATACGCCGTCGTAAGCGCTGCCGAAGCAGTCAAAATTGCCTTCTTCGGTCTGGATCGCCTTGATCAGTTCGGTTTTTGAAAGGTGGTTGGGTTTGATACTGTGCGATCTGGCAATTGCACGTACATCTTCCAATTTCATGACGTTCTCCTTGAATAAGTAGAACAGTATTATTTAATCCGCTTTCCCATGATCACGTTAGGGGGAAAACAGTATGTTCCTTATTTTTTCCGTTTGCAATAACAATATAAGGTTAGGAATCCAAATTTCAATAGCCGCGCTGAATCTGTAGCCGGTTACCCGGCAAGGTTCGGGGTCGCCAGGGCTTTTCGGCAGCCGATCGTCGTCAGGCTTGTTGCTGCTGCGGGATGTTTAGTGAAAAGGTCATGTATTTTTCCACCAGGCCATACCTGTTTCTTCTACTCGGGTCTCAGGGACGCCAAACGGCTGCATCGGCCGGCATTCGACACACTTCGACCTCTGCCTGCCACAATTGGGTGATGATCTCTTGTGCTGCCCCTGAGGCGGCGCTGGTCCAGAACCGCTCGATGCCGGCACGACTGCCGGCCGATAGCAGGTTGGCGCCCGCAAGCCTGCGGCGAAGCTCGCGCGCGATTGCGGCTGACGGGTCGATGATGGCAACCATAGGGCCGACCAACTCCCGGATGAGCGGGGCGAGGAAGGGGTAGTGCGTGCAACCCAGAACGAGGGTATCGACTCCCTGTTCCAGTAATGGCAAGACATATTGCCGGAGCAAAGCGCCGGTTTTGTCGCTCGACAGATCGCCGGCCTCCACTTGCTCCACCAGTCCCGGACACGGCTGCATCAGGATTCTTGCTTCAGCAGCGTAGCGCTCGTGCAGTTTCGCAAAGTTGTCGCTGGTGATCGTCCTGCTGGTGGCCAGCACACCGATCACGCCGGATCGGGTGATCGAAACCGCCGGTTTGATGGCGGGTTCCATCGCGACGATGGGCAGTTGATATCTTGCGCGCAGCATTTGGACCGCCACTCCGGTTGCGGTATTGCAGGCGACGACGACGGCCTTGGCGCGCTGTTCCTGCAGGAATTCGACAATGGCAATCGCCCTGGCCTCGATCAAACGGGCAGATTTGTCGCCATACGGCGCGTGACCGGAATCGGCAACATACAGCAGGTCTTCACCCGGCAGCTCGCTGCGGATCTCGCGCAGCACGGACAAGCCGCCGACGCCGGAATCAAAGACTCCGATGGGGCGGTTGGAGGCCAATTCCTGTTTCAAGTGCTGCAACTCTAGTGTGCTCTGGCAGAGCGATGCTTGTCCGCCCAGTATCCCCAGGCCACCAGCAACCATTGCGCCTGTCCTACCCAGGCCAGTGCGGCGACGCTGGGAGGAGGAGAGCCGAGGGAATTCGCAAGATGTATGACCGCCAAAACAGCGATCAATGACCAGAGCGCCCATTTGCCCGTCGCGTCCATAGGCTTGGTGGTACGCAGATACAGCCATACACCCAGCGCAAAGATCGAAAGTTCGAGCGCCATCTCGAACATCGGCCACGACCAGATCGCGAAGCCCAATCGTCGTGAATCGCCGGGATACAGCGGCAGGTCCGGGTAGTGGACGACGAGGTCGAGCAGCCAATGGCTGACGACGGCGAGGCCGAGTACGGCTGCGCCGATACGGCTGCGACGGATCACGTAATAGACCGCGGCAAACAGCAGTGCCCAGATGATGACGGCCAGCAGGCTGTGCGAATACGGGTAGTACACGAAATCCAGCGGAGGATATTGTTTGCCGTCGG
>DATKAK010000049.1:0-6747 GCA_035498295.1 Gallionella sp.
TACAAATACTCGACCCATACCCTATTACGGAGAGATGCGATGCCCGAAAGATCCAAACCCGTTCGTTTGTGGCAGGAGATCACGCTGACGCTCGTACTCAAGGTCATCGTGCTGTTCGTCATATGGGCAGTGTGGTTCTCTGCGCCCGAACAGGATCGCCTCGACGACCAGGCAGTCGCCACCAAGATTCTATCCCAGCAAATTCACAAGGAACCCAACCATGATGCCTACCCCGGAACTCGTTGACATCTCGCGACTGCAATTCGCCGCGACCGCCCTGTACCACTTTCTGTTCGTACCGCTCACGCTCGGACTTTCGTTCCTGCTGGTCATCATGGAATCGGTCTACGTGATGACCGGCAGGGAAGTCTACAAGGACATGACCCGATTCTGGGGCAAGCTGTTCGGCATCAACTTCGCGCTCGGCGTCACCACCGGACTGACGATGGAATTCCAGTTCGGCACCAACTGGGCTTACTACTCGCACTATGTCGGCGACATCTTCGGCGCGCCGCTCGCGATCGAAGGCCTGATGGCGTTCTTCCTCGAATCCACGTTCGTCGGCCTGTTCTTCTTCGGCTGGGACAGGCTCTCCAAAGTCAAACATCTTATGGTCACGTTCCTGGTGGCGGTCGGTTCTAACCTTTCCGCGCTGTGGATATTGATCGCCAACGGCTGGATGCAGAATCCGGTCGGCGCAGAATTCAACTATCACACCATGCGTATGGAGATGACCGGCTTCACGCAACTGTTGTTCAATCCGGTGGCGCAGGTCAAGTTCGTGCATACCGTTTCGGCTGGCTATGTGACCGCCTCAATGTTCGTGCTTGGCGTCAGCGCGTGGTATTTGCTGATCGGGCGCGACAAGGCGTTCGCGCTGAGGTCCATCGCCGTGGCGGCCGGTTTCGGTCTCGCTTCCGCGCTGTCGGTGATCGTGCTGGGTGACGAATCCGGCTACACCGCGGGCGAAGTGCAGCGCGTGAAACTCGCGACAATAGAGGCGGAATGGCATACCGAGAAGGCGCCGGCGGCGATCACCGCGATCGGCTTCCCGAACGAAGCGACGCAGACCACGGATTCGGCGATCAAGATCCCCTACGCGCTCGGCCTGATCGCGACCCGTTCGACCGACCAGGAGATCACCGGCATCGCCGAGTTGCGCGACGAGAACGAAGGCAGGATCCGGCAGGGCATGACCGCCTATGCCGTGCTGGAAAAATTGCGTGCCGGCGACACCGGCGAAGAGACCAAGGCGGCCTTCGAGAAAACGAAGGAGAACCTGGGCTACGGCCTGCTGCTGAAAAAATACACGCCCAACGTCACCGACGCCACGGATGACCAGATCAAGATGGCGGCGCGCGACACCATCCCCAGAGTCGCGCCGATGTTCTGGACTTTCCGCATCATGGTCGCGATCGCGTTCACCATCCTGTTCATCTTTGTGATGAGCTTCTACTACACCGCCAAACGGAACATCGCCGAAAAGCGCTGGCTGTTGCGGCTCGCGCTGTACAGCATCCCGCTGCCGTGGATCGCCGCCGAGATGGGCTGGATCGTTGCCGAATACGGACGGCAGCCGTGGACCATCAGCGGCATCCTGCCGACCAGCCTGAGCACATCCAACCTAAGCGCGGCTAGCGTGTATTTCAGTCTCGCCGGTTTCGTCGGCTTCTATACGCTGCTGCTGGTGGCCGAACTGTACCTGATGTTCAAGTATGCGCGCCTCGGCCCGCAAAGCCTGCATACCGGCAACTACGGAAAAGCATAGGGAGACTCTGACATGATATTCGACTATGAAACACTGAAACTGATCTGGTGGCTGTTCGTCGGCGTGCTGCTGGTGGGCTTCGCCATCACCGACGGATTCGACCTGGGCGTCGGCGCGCTGCTGCCGTTCATCGGCAAGAACGACGACGAGCGCCGCGTGGTCATCAACTCGATCGGCGCCACCTGGGACGGCAACCAGGTGTGGTTCATCACCGCGGGCGGCGCGATCTTCGCCGCCTGGCCGGTGGTCTATGCGACCGCCTTCTCCGGTTTCTACATCGCGCTGATCCTGACGTTGTTCGCGCTGTTCTTCCGGCCGGTGGGGTTCGACTATCGCAGCAAGGTCGCCGATCCGCGTTGGCGTAGCGCATGGGATTGGGGACTGTTCGCCGGCGGATTCGTGCCCGCGCTGATCTTCGGCGTCGCTTTCGGCAATCTGCTGCAAGGCGTGCCGTTCAGCTTCGACAACGACATGCGCGTCACCTACAGCGGCAGCTTCTGGCAATTGCTGAATCCGTTCGGCCTGCTCGCCGGTGTGGTCAGCCTGACGATGTTGCTGATGCACGGTTCGGTCTACCTGCAAATCAGGACCGAAGGCGCGATCGCGGAACGCGCAAGGCGCGCGACGAAGATGCTGGGCTCAGTATTCCTGCTCGCCTTCATCCTCGCCGGCGTCTGGGTCATGAACGGCATCGACGGTTACCGCATCGTCTCGATGCTCTCCGCCAACGTCGCCTCGACCCCGCTCGACAAGGTCGTCGAAAAATCTGCGGACGCGTGGATGAGCAACTACCATAGCCATCTCTTGCTGTGGCTGGCGCCCTTGCTCGGCATCGCGGGTGCCGCGCTGGCGATCGTCCTGTCCGGCGCGAAGAAACCCATCGCGGCATTCGTCGCGAGCTCGGTGATGCTGGCCGGGGTGATCTTTACCGCGGGCATTGCGATGTTCCCGTTCATCATGCCGTCGAGTTCCGACCCGCGCAGCAGCCTGACGGTTTGGGACGTGGTGTCCAGCCACCTGACGCTGCAGATCATGTTCTGGGTGGTGCTGATCTTCCTGCCTATCGTGCTGGCCTACACCTCGTGGGTATACAGCGTGCTCCGCGGAAAGATCACGGTCGAGACGGTGCGCGCCAACGACCATAACATTTATTGACCGCAATATTTATCGAAAGGAAAAATCATGTGGTACTTTGCCTGGATGCTTGGAGTGGGATTGGCGATGGCCTTCGGCATCATCAACGTGCTGTGGCTGGAAGCGGAATATTTCTGCAAGATCGAACTTGAAGAGGCCCGCGCGGGAAAGAAGTGAAGATCCCGGGAAGGGGATCTTCGATCGGATTTTAGCAATGCCGGATATTGATATTTGAAAGGAATGAAATGGCACGAGTCGTGATTTTGGGCGCAGGCATCTCGGGGCACACCGCCGCGCGATACCTGAACAAATGGATAGGCGGGAAGCACGAGATCGTCGTGGTGTCGCCGAATGCCAAATGGAACTGGATACCCTCCAACATCTGGGTCGGCGTCGGGCAGATGACCGAACAGCAGGTCACCTTCGATCTCGCCGAGGTGTACGGCAAGACGCATGTGGATTTCCGCCAGGCCAAGGGCATCGCGATCCATCCCGAAGGCAACGCGGAGCATGCCAAGCCCTACGTCACCATCGAGTACACGCGTGCCGACAAGGCCGGCCAGCAGGAGCACATCGAGTATGACTACCTGATCAACGCCACCGGACCGAAGCTGAACTTCGGCGCGACCGAAGGACTGGGGCCCGAGCACGGCCACACCGTCTCGGTCTGCACCGCGCAGCACGCGCTTGAAGCCAACCACAAGCTGCAGCAGGTCATAGCCGCGTTGCGCATGGGCGAAAAGAAAACCCTCGTGGTCGGCACCGGCCACGGCATGTGCACCTGCCAGGGCGCGGCCTTTGAGTATATTTACAACGTCGACCACATCCTGCGCGAAGCGGGCGTGCGCGACAAGGCGCGCATCGTCTGGATCAGCAACGAATACGAGCTCGGCGATTTCGGCATGGGCGGCGTCAACATCAAGCGCGGCGGCTACATCACCAACGGCAAGACCTTCGCCGAATCGCTGATGGTCGAGCGCGGCATCGAGTGGATCATCCGCGCGCACGTGAAGAAGGTCGAGGCGGGCAAGATCCATTACGAGCTGCTGGACGGCACCTTTCACGAACTCGAGTTCGACTTCTCGATGCTGATCCCGCCGTTCGCCGGCGTCGGCCTCAAGGCCTTCAGCAAGTCGGAAGAGGACATCACCGGCCAGCTGTTCGCGCCCAACGGCTTCATGAAAGTGGATGGCGATTACACCCCGCGTCCCTTTGCCGAGTGGAGCGCAAAGGACTGGCCCAAGACCTACCAGTCGCCGGTGTTCAAGAATCTGTTCGCGGTCGGCATCGCCTTCGCGCCGCCGCACCCGATCAGCAAGGTTATGAAGAGCCCCAACGACACACAGATCAGCCCGACTCCGCCGCGCACCGGCATGCCCTCCGCCGCCATGGCCAAGGCCGTGGCAGAAAGCATACGCGACATGATCAACAGCGGCACGGACCAGCCGACGCACACCGCCTCGATGGCCGAGATGGGCGCCGCCTGCATCGCCTCCACCGGCTCGCACCTGTTGCGGGGAACGGCCGCGACGATGACCGTGTTCCCGGTCGTGCCCGACTACGACAAATATCCGGAGTACGGCCGCGACATGGACCTCACCTTCGGCGAGATCGGCCTGGCCGGACACTGGATGAAGTCGCTGCTGCATTACACCTTCATCTACCAGGCCAAACTGAAACCGGGCTGGTCCATCCTCCCGGATTAAGGACTGCCGGACTGAGGCTGGATCGATAGATTCCCGTTCGCCCTGAGCTTGTCGAAGGGCCTGAGCCTGTCGAAGGGTACGAATGGGAAGCAATCACCACGAACAAACAAATTAAAAGGAAATAAAAATGTCTGACAACCAAACCAACCGCGAGCCCTACCAGCAGGCCTACTATCCGCCGGTGCCGACCGGCTTCACGCGCCACATGCGCACCAATCCGATCTGGCAATTGTGGCGCTTCATCGTCATCAACTGGAAGATGCTCAAGCTGCTGGCGAATTCGCACCACTGATTGCTGCTTGAGAAAAAGAAACCGGCTGCATGCTGATCGCGTGCAGCCGGTTTTGTTTTGTGATTCGCTGTAAATGTGTCCTGTAAAGTTGAGATAGTAATGTCGGCTCATCGGCCAAAGCGGACTTCTATATTACGAGAATGAATGTCCATCAGGCTAAAATGCGTCATCCATTTCGGGGGCGATTCAGACAGATACACACAACCAAACTAATCCCTGATTTCTGGCGACGGGATATTTTCCAGTAAGGCGACACCGGGAATGTATTGCTCTGCCCATTCCCGCATAGCATTCAGTATCGGCCCAAAGGCCGCACCCTGACTGGTAAGGAAATATTCCGCTCGTGGCGGATTGTCCTGATAGAACTCTTTCTTGATAAGTCCTGCCGCCTCCAATCGCTTTAGGCGCCCAGCCAGGATATTGGTCGGCATCGCCTCAGGAGAGGCCTGGAATTCTCCAAAGCGGTGCTTACCCAAAAAGAGATCGCGCACCACGATCAACGTCCATTTGTCTCCCACTATGTCCAGCACACTTGCAACCGGACAGGCCGAGCGGTGACCGCTTGCAATGG
Source organism: Gallionella sp. (assembly GCA_035498295.1). GTDB lineage: Bacteria > Pseudomonadota > Gammaproteobacteria > Burkholderiales > Gallionellaceae > Gallionella. The sequence goes on from DATKAK010000049.1 coordinate 5,472, forward strand.
AAATTTCAGTGGACGTTTTTTTCATAATACAAACTTTACACGAGTGACTTGCATTTTGCAAGCTACTCGTGTATCTTGTGACTTGCAATTTTAAAGTCACTTACTTAGAGAGAGGTGTTTATGTCGAAATCCACAGTTGTAGTTGTTACAGGAGTGTCTTCTGGCATTGGTCGTAAAACGGCAGCGGCATTTGCCAAGCGGGGATGCCAGGTATTCGGTACGGTGCGCAATATTTCCAAGGTATCTCCGTTGACTGGTGTGCAATTCGTCGAGATGGATGTTAGCGATGATGGGTCGGTACAACGCGGAATACAATCTGTCATTGATCGAGCCAAACGCATCGATGTGCTCGTCAACAATGCAGGCGTGGGCATGGTTGGCTCGGCTGAGGAAACGTCGATTGATGAGGTCAAATGGATGTTCGAGACCAATGTGTTCGGCATCTTGCGAACTTGCCAGGCGGTACTCCCGCACATGCGCATGCAGCGCTCTGGCAGAATCGTCAATATAAGTTCAGTGCTGGGCTTCCTTCCCGCCCCCTACATGGGACTCTATTCAGCCGCCAAGCATGCCGTGGAGGGAATGTCCGAGACGCTGGATCATGAAGTACGCCAGTTTGGAATCCGTGTGTCGCTCGTTGAACCCGGTTTCACCAAGACCAGCCTCGACACTAATGCGCCTCAGGCAAGCAACAAAATTACCGCATATGACGCCGAGCGCGACCTCGTATCGAGCGCAGTTGCAAAGAGTGTTGGTGGTGCCCCCGAACCGGATGGCGTCGCTCACACGATCGTCAGCGCAGCGCTTGGCTGCTGGCGCATGCGCCATACCCCGAAGGGTCAGGCTTCGTTATTGAGCAAGCTGCGCCGTTTTATGCCTGCGGGACCAGTGGACCAAAGCCTGAGAAAGTCGTTTGGCCTCAAAACGCCTGCACAGCCCACGAAGAGGACGCGCTGTCATGGTGATGCACAGACTCCCAACCATTAACGAGTAGAGCGCTATGGCTAAAAAAATACCATTTCGTATCCGTGGGGTTCTGTTTGCACTTGTAATGTCATGCAGTACAGCATTTATCGTATCTGGCGTGATTATTTATCTGCATACGGAATCCTTTCGGGATTTCATACATTCATGGACAAACGCATTTATTACGGCATGGCCCATTGTTTTTATCTCGATTTTGACAATTGTCTCCCCAGTAAACAAATTTCTTAACTTATTTGTTGAGGAGCATGAGAGCAAAGTTGCTGTAAAGCCAGAAATCTAAAAGGGGCGT
>DATKAK010000050.1:0-11017 GCA_035498295.1 Gallionella sp.
CGCGAAGGCGGGGTTGCCACGCACCTCGGAATACTCAGCCACAGCGAGGAAGCCAACGAACAATATCGTCATCGCGACGAGGAACGCCCAGCCCTGGCGCGTGTCGCCCGCCATGCTGCCGAAGGTGTAGCAAAGCGCGGCAGGAATCAGCAATATCGCCAGCATCGTCAGGAAATTGGAGAAGGGCGTGGGATTCTCGTAAGGATGAGCCGAATTGACGTTGAAGAAGCCGCCGCCGTTCGTCCCCAGTTGCTTGATCGCAATTTGGGAGGCGGCCGGCCCCAAGGGCAGGGTCTGCTCCTTGGTGGTCGCCTTCTCTGTGACCGGGTTGCCGGCAGCGTCTTTCACCGGGTTGCCGGCAGCATCCATCTTGGGAGTGTCGTAGGTGATCGTTTCCACTGTCGGCACGGTCTGATAGGCCGAGAAATTCTGCACCACCCCCTGGCTGACCAGCGCCAGCGCCAGCACCGTGGCAAGCGGCAGCAGGATGTACAGCGTGCTGCGTGTCATATCCACCCAGAAGTTGCCTATGGTTTCCATTGTGTGCCGTGCAAAGCCGCGAATCAGGGCCACCAACACGGCCATCCCGGCGGCGGCAGAGAGAAAGTTCTGCACCGCAAGCGCCAGCATCTGGGTGAGGTAGCTCATCGTGGTTTCGCCGCCGTAGCCCTGCCAGTTGGTGTTGGTGGCGAAGCTGATTGCGGTATTGAAGGATGAGTCCGGGCTGACCCCGCCGAAGCCCTGCGGATTCAGCGGCAGCAAGCCCTGCAGGCGCTGTATGGCATACACCACCAGCACACTGAGCAGCGCAAACCACAGCATCGCCATTGCATAACGCGTCCAGCGCATCTCCTCTTTGCTGTCCACGCCGCACAGGCGGTAAAAAATATTTTCAATCGGGGCCATCCAGCGCACGAATGCCGGCAGTTTCCCCTCGTAAACGCGCGCCATGTACCAGCCAAGCGGCTTCGCCAAGGCAATAAGTACACCGAGGAACAAGGCAATTTGCAGCAATCCGTTGGCACTCATGAGAATAACTCCGGTTTAAGTAATGCGATGAAGAGATAAACCATCAAGCCAAGGGCAACGATGCCGCCCAGAAGGTAAAATGTCATGATGGCTTCCCCAGTTTTTCGATCCCGTATATCAGCAGCACGCTCATAACGTAGAAGACCATAATCAACAATAAATAGAACCAGTCCATTTGTTTTTCTCCTAGTGTGAAAACACGGGACGCATGGTAGGAAATGGCGAATCAAAACGGTATAAAGATGCATTCCGTGAGCGTAAAGAATTCGTAAAGATAGACATGCCGCCTCACACTGGCGATACAAGAATTGTCCGGTGACTGGCCTTTCGGTAGAATGCCCATCTTTGCTCATGGATATTCCGATGGCTGGCACCTCTCATAAAGCACCAGCGAAAAGCCAGAAGTCTCAGGGCTTCGAAGCGGCGATGGCCGAGTTGGAACAGATCGTCGCCGATATGGAAGCCGGCAAGTTGTCGCTCGAAGATTCGCTGGCTGCCTACAAGCGCGGTGCTGAATTGCTGTCCTTCTGCCGTTCAACACTGGAAGATGCGCAACAGCAGGTGCGCGTGCTGGAAGACGGAGTGTTGAAGGAATTTTCCGGCAACGGCGAGCCCGGACAAAATAACTGAGATGGCTGCAAATTTTCAGGGCTGGGTCGCGGCCCGGCAATCCCGTTTCGAAGAGGTATTGAACGGATTGTTGCCGCGTGCGGAAATCGCACCGCAGCGCTTGCATGAGGCGATGCGCTATGCTGCGATGGACGGCGGCAAACGCGTCCGGCCGCTGCTGACGTTCGCCGCAGGCGAATTGGCCGGCGCGGAAGAAACCCGCTTGAATATCGCGGCGGCGGCGGTCGAACTCATCCACACTTATTCGCTGGTGCATGACGATATGCCGTGCATGGACAACGATGTGCTGCGCCGCGGCAAGCCGACTTGCCATGTGCAATATGACGAGGCGGCCGCGCTGCTGGCCGGCGACAGCCTGCAAACGCTGGCGTTCCAACTGCTCGCGGAACATCGCTTGTGCGATGACGCGCAGCGCCAACTGGAGATGATCAAGTTGCTGGCAATCGCTTCCGGTTCACGCGGCATGGCGGGCGGACAGGCGATCGACCTCGCCAGCGTGGGCAAGTCTCTCACACTCCCGGAACTGGAATTCATGCACATCCACAAGACCGGCGCGTTGATACGCGCGGCGGTGTTGCTGGGTGTCCACTGCGGTACGGTATCCCCGGAACAACTGGACAAGCTGGATCGTTTCGGCAAGCTGATCGGCCTGGCATTCCAGGTGGTGGATGATCTGCTCGATTGCGAATCCGACACCGCTACATTGGGCAAAACGGCGGGCAAGGATGCGGATAACGACAAGCCGACCTATGTCAGCCTGCTGGGTATGCAGGGTGCGCGCGACATGGCACAAAGGCTGCACCGCGAGGCGATGGAAACATTGGCGGGTACAGGCCAATCCGCACAGCGCCTGCGCGAACTTGCCGATTTCATCGTGCTGAGAAAATTCTGATGTACGAATTGCTGAATACCGTCGACACGCCCGATGACCTGCGCAAGCTGGAGCGCGAACAGTTGCCGCAATTGGCGAGCGAGTTGCGCGAGTTCCTGGTCGAGTCGGTCAGCAAGACCGGGGGGCACCTGTCTTCCAACCTCGGCACGGTCGAATTGACCATCGCGCTGCATTACATCTACAGCACGCCGGAGGACAAGCTGGTGTGGGATGTTGGGCACCAGACCTACGCGCACAAGATCCTGACCGGGCGGCGCGAGGCGATGAACAGGCTGCGCATGGCGGGCGGCATCTCCGGTTTCCCGAAGCGCGAAGAAAGCCCGTATGACACCTTCGGAACCGGCCATTCCAGCACGTCGATCTCGGCGGCGCTGGGCATGGCGGTGGCCGCGCAGCTGCAGGGTTCGGAGCGGCGTATCGTGGCGGTGATCGGCGACGGCGCGATGAGCGGCGGCATGGCGTTCGAGGCGCTGAACAATGCCGGAGCGATGGACGCGAACCTGCTGGTCATCCTGAATGACAACGACATGTCGATCTCGCGCCCGGTCGGCGCGCTGAACAATTATCTGGCCAGGCTGATGTCGGGCCGGTTCTATGCCGCGATGCGGCGCGGCAGCGAGAAGGTGCTGAAGGGGATGCCGCCGGTGCTGGAATTCGCCAAGCGCGCCGAGGAGCATTTCAAGGGCATGATGATACCCGGTACGCTGTTCGAGGAATTCGGTTTCAATTACATCGGTCCCATCGATGGCCATGATCTGGATGTGTTGCTGGATACGCTCAGCAATATCCGCAAGCTGAGCGGGCCTCAATTCCTGCATGTCGTCACGCAAAAGGGCAAGGGGTACGCGCTGGCCGAGGAGAATTGCCTGCTGTATCACGGCGTGAGCAAGTTCGACAGCACCCAGGGCATCGTCGCCAAACCCGCTACCCAGAATGTCGCGGGGCAGATCGCCAAACCTGCCTATTCGCAGGTGTTCGGGCAGTGGATGTGTGACATGGCAGAGCGGGATGAACGGCTAGTGGGCATCACCCCGGCGATGTGCGAAGGATCCGGCCTGACAGAATTCGCCGAGCGTTTTCCGCAGCGCTATTTCGATGTGGGGATCGCCGAACAGCATGCGCTCACCTTTGCGGCGGGGCTGGCGTGCGACGGATACAAGCCGGTGGTGGCGATCTACTCGACCTTTTTGCAACGCGCTTACGATCAACTCATCCACGACATCGCGATACAGAATTTGCCGGTGGTGCTGGCGATCGATCGCGGCGGGCTGGTCGGCGCGGACGGGGCGACCCATGCGGGCAGTTTCGATCTTAGCTATCTGCGCTGCATACCCAATATGACGGTGATGGCGCCAGCCGACGAGAACGAATGCCGCCAGATGTTGTATACCGCGTTCCGGCTGAACGGCCCGGCCGCGGTGCGCTATCCGCGCGGAACCGGACCGGGCGTGGCGATCGAATCCGGGATGCGGGCATTCCCAGTCGGCAAGGGCGAATTGCGCCGCGCAGGCAAGCGGGTCGCAATCCTGGCATTTGGCGCCATGTTGGCTCCCGCGCTGGCGGCAGCTGAAAAACTGGATGCGACGGTCGCGAACATGCGTTTCATCAAGCCGCTGGATTCCGGACTGGTTCTGCGTCTGGCGCGCGAGCACGAGCTGCTGGTCACGGTGGAGGAAAACACCGTGCAGGGCGGCGCGGGCAGCGCGGTGGAAGAATGCTTGCAGCAGCAGGGTATCGTGATCCCGCTGTTGCAGCTCGGTCTGCCGGATCGTTTCATCGAACAGGGCGAACATGCGCGGATGCTGGCGGAGTGCGGCCTGGATGCAGCGGGCCTGATCGCGCAAATAGAAGACAAATTAGCCCGGACCAATAAATGACTTAGTAAATTTGTCGGGATTGGTTATAATCCATTGCCTATGCAAACTGATAGGATGTCAATCATGAATTCTCCCGAGTCTAACTTCATTCCGGATGTGCAAAATTCTGCCGATACGCGCCATCTGGCGATCGATCGCGTCGGCATCAAGGGGATACGCCATCCGGTGAGGGTCAAGGACAAGAGTGTCGGCGTGCAGCACACCGTTGCGACTTTCGATATGTACGTGCATCTGCCGCACAATTTCAAGGGCACGCACATGTCGCGTTTCGTCGAGATACTCAACCAGCATGAACGCGAGATCTCCGTGGAATCCTTCGAGAAGATCTTGTACGAAATGGTAAAGCGCCTGGAAGCGAAATCCGGCTACATCGCAATGAACTTTCCGTATTTCGTGAACAAGACCGCTCCGGTTTCCGGGGTGCAGAGCCTGCTTGATTACGATGTCACCCTGATAGGCGAAATTGTTCACGGCAAGCCGCGCGTGACGATGAAAGTGGTGGTGCCGGTCACCAGCCTGTGCCCTTGCTCGAAGAAGATCTCCGAGCGTGGCGCGCATAACCAGCGCTCGCATGTCACGCTGTCGATACGCACCAACGAGTTCGTCTGGATCGAAGACGTGATCCGCATCGCGGAAGACCAGGCTTCGTGCGAGTTGTATGGTCTGCTGAAACGCCCGGACGAGAAATACGTCACCGAGCATGCTTACGACAATCCCAAATTCGTCGAGGACATGGTGCGCGATGTGGCGGCGGTGCTGGACAGGGACAAGCGCATCGATGCCTATGTGGTCGAGTCGGAGAATTTCGAGTCTATCCACAATCATTCTGCTTATGCCTTGATTGAACGCGACAAGACCGGGGATTGAGATCCGGGAGCCGGGGTCGAAAACCGCTGCCATATGCTGTCTTTAGATTGAGCTTCATAATCCCGGTATGAAACCCGTCGCCATCTTCCGCCACACGGCCACAGAAGGACCCGGCTACCTTTCCACATTCCTTGATCAGCGGCAGATCCCGTGGCAGCTGATCGCGATCGACGCGGGCAACGAGGTTCCACAGGATGCCGCGGCCTTTTCGGGCCTGGTCTTCATGGGCGGGCCGATGAGCGTCAATGACGACCTGCCCTGGATACCGAAAGTCGAGGCATTGATCCGCGATGCCGTCGCCAAGGATGTTCCGCTGCTGGGCCATTGTCTCGGAGGGCAGCTAATATCAAAAGCATTGGGCGCAGTGGTGTCGCGCAATCCGGTCAAGGAGATCGGCTGGGGCGGGGTGCGGGTGTCGGCCAACGACATCGCGCGCAACTGGTTCGGCAACATAAAGGACTTTGAGGCGTTCCACTGGCATGGCGAGACCTTTGCCCTGCCCCGGGGAGCCACCCACCTGCTGTCGAGCGCGTACTGCGCCAATCAGGCCTATGCCATCGGCAAACATCTCGCGCTGCAATGCCATGTCGAGATGACCGCAGAGTTGATTGCGTCCTGGTGCGCGGTGGGTGCGGATGAAGTGGCTGACTCCAGTACAAGTCCGGCAGTGCAATCGGTGATCGAGATGCAGCGGCAAATGAACGGAAAGCTGCCGCGCCTGAACCGCGTCGCAGACCAGTTGTACGGAATTTGGACAAAGAACCTGCACGCTTGACGAGCCAGTCCGGGTCGCGCCGCAGCATGCGTTTTTCACTGGGGATGCAATATCCCCGCAGTGTATAATCCGCGCTCCCCACAAGGCGATACAGCGTTTCATTTCCGGATTTACCCCATTTAAAAGATTGCATGATCAAAAGATTCCTCAAGAGCGTATTCCGTAAATCGGCCGAATCCAGATCGGCGGGGAATGCGCAGGTGATCCCGTTCAAAATGCACGGCGTGTCGCGCGAACAGATCAGCTACGGCGCGCTGAGAGTCACCGAAGGACTGCAAGCGGCAGGCTATCAGGCCTATGTCGTGGGCGGTGCGGTGCGGGATCTCTTGCTGGATCGCATTCCCAAGGATTTCGATATCGCGACCGATGCCACGCCCGAGGACGTGCGCCGCATTTTTCGGCGTGCACGCATCATCGGCCGGCGCTTTCGGCTGGCGCATGTGATGTTCGGAGAAGAAGTGGTGGAGGTATCCACCTTCCGCCGCATGATCGAAGCCGAAGATGCCCAGACCGACGAGCATGGGCGCCTGCTGCGCGACAATGAATTCGGGGACCAGGAGCAGGATGCGGCGCGCCGCGACTTTACCGCGAACGCGCTGTTCTTCGACCCGGCCACGCAAGAGATTCACGATTTTCACGGCGGGTATGCCGATGCCCGCAACCGTTTGCTGCGCATGATCGGGGATCCCGAGGTGCGCTACCGGGAAGACCCGGTGCGCATGCTGCGAGCGGTGCGCCTGTCCGCGAAGCTGGGTATGCGCATCGATCCTGCGACCGCCGCGCCCATCTCCGCCATGAAGGACCTGCTCGACAATGTACCCCAGGCGCGGCTGCTCGACGAGGTACTGAAGATGCTGTTGTCCGGCCGCTCGCTGGAGTGCATCCAGCAGTTGCGCAAGATGAATCTGCATCACGGTCTGTTGCCGCTGCTGGACGTGATCCTGGAGCAGCCGATGGGCGAGAAATTCATCATGCTCGCGCTGCGCAACACCGACGAGCGCCTCAGCCTGGACAAGACGGTTTCGCCGGCGTTTTTGTTCGCCACATTGCTGTGGCATGAAGTGCTGGCCGCCTGGAACATGCGCGTGCGGCAGGGTGCGCGCCCGGTGGGTGCGATGCACGAGGCGATGGACGAGGTGCTGGCAAGGCAGAGGGCGAGGCTTGCCATTCCCCATCGCCAGGACGCGGTGATGAAAGAGATCTGGCTGATGCAGCAGCGCTTCGAACAACGCTCCGGACAGCGCCCGTTCCGTTTGCTCGAGCAGCCGCGTTTCCGCGCCGGATTCGACTTTTTGCTGTTGCGCTGCGCCAGCGGTGAAGTCGATGACGAACTGGGTCTGTGGTGGGACGAATTCCAGGATGCCAGCAGCGAGCGCCGGATTGAAATGCTGCAGCCGGAGGGAGAAGGGGAGAAAAAACGCCGCCGCCGCAAGCCGCGCAAAAAGGCCGGGCCGGCTGCACTGGACGTAAGCGAAACCGGCGGGAATACGCAAGCCGGGCCGTCGACAGACAAGCCATCCATGGATGAACCGACAGCGTAAGTGTGCCGAAAATGACGCACATCGCTTACATCGGTCTGGGCAGCAATCTTGAAGACCCGCTCAGCCAAATTCAACGCGCCTTCGCGGAACTCGGCCAGTTGCCCGGAACGCAACTGGCTGCGCGTTCGTCGTTGTATCGCAGCGCGCCATTGGGGTCTCCGGATCAGCCGGATATCCAGGTTCAACCGGATTTCGTGAATGCGGTGGCAAAGATAGCGACGGAGCTTGAGCCGCAAGCTTTGCTGAAGACACTGCTGCAAATCGAGCATAGTCACGGCCGCGAGCGCAATTTTCAAAATGCGCCGCGCACACTGGATCTGGACGTGCTGCTGTATGACGAGGTGCGGCTTCATGCACATGGCCTGACCATCCCGCATCCGCAAATGCACCGGCGCGCATTCGTGTTGCAGCCCCTGCTGGAGATCGCGCCGGATTGCGCGATCCCGGGCATTGGTCAGGCGGCGGATGCGATGAAGAATTGCATGGACCAGATTCTGGAGAAGCTGCCAAGTGATGATTGACAAGTTTCGCTACGTGGTCGTTGAAGGCCCGATCGGTGTCGGCAAGACCAGCCTTGCGCATCGGCTCGCGCAACACATCGGCTCTTCCACACTGCTGGAAAAACCCGGCGAAAATCCATTTCTTGCGCGGTTCTACCAGGACCCGCCGCGTTATGCGCTGGCGACGCAATTGTTTTTCCTGTTCCAGCGCGGCAACGAGGTGCGCGATCTAGCGCAAATGGACCTTTTCCGCGAAAGCACCGTGGCGGATTACCTGTTCGACAAGGATCCGCTGTTTGCGCGTCTCAACCTGAACGATCAAGAGTTCGCGCTATATCAGCAGATTTTCCGGTCGCTGCAATTGCAGGCGCCGGTGCCGGATCTGGTGATCTATTTGCAGGCCGAACCGCATACACTGGCGGAGCGTGTGCATCGGCGCGCGGAGCCTTACGAACTCGGCATCAGCGAAAATTATTTGCACCGACTGGCGCTAAGCTACAGCGATTTCTTCTATCATTACGATGCCGCGCCGGTGTTGATGGTGAACAGCGAACATCTCAATTTTGTCGATGGGGACGAGGATTTCAACCTGTTGCTCAAGCGCATCGAAGAGATGCGCGGGCCGAGAGAATTTTTCAGCAGGGGAAACTGATGGGTACCTCACTAAATCCGAAATTTCGTCGCCATACTGCGTTGCGCACGAAGTATCTTGCTTACATACACTCGCATATGCGGCGCTGCGATCTTTCGTGCACGCCTTGGCTGGATTGGAAATTTGAATTTTTAGAGGCACCCATATATGCGTACCACGTTGAGTAAATTGCAGGCGATGTGCAGCAAGGGCGAGAAGATCGCGGTGCTGACCTGCTACGACGCGAGCTTCGCCGCGCTGCTCGAGGCGCAGGGCGTGGATATACTGCTGGTCGGCGATTCGCTCGGCATGGTGTTGCAGGGGCATGAGACCACGCTGCCCGTCACGCTGGACGACATGGTTTACCACACCGCCAGCGTGGCGCGCGGATCGAAGCAGGCGTTCATCGTCAGCGACATGCCGTTCGGCACGTTCCAGATCAGCCCGCAGGAGGCTTTTGTCCATGCCGAGAAATTGATGGTGGCGGGTGCGCAGATGGTCAAGATCGAAGGCGGCGCGGTGATGGTCGAGACCGTGCGCTTCCTGACCGAACGCGGCATTCCGGTATGCGGCCACGTCGGCCTGACGCCGCAATCGGTGAATCAATTGGGCGGCTACCGCGTGCAGGGCAAGGCATCCGCCGCCGCGCAGAAGATGCTGGAAGACGCTACGTCGCTCGAACAAGCCGGCGCCGGCATGATCGTGCTGGAAGCGATTCCCGCGCTACTGGCGGCGGAAATCACCGCCGCACTTTCGATTCCAACCATCGGCATCGGCGCGGGTGCTGCGTGTTCCGGCCAGGTGCTGGTGCTGCACGACATGCTGGACATCTATCCGGGCAAGAAAGCGCGCTTCGTGAAGAATTACATGCAGGGGGCAGGGAGTATTGCAGAGGCGGTGGGGAAATACGTTGCCGAGGTGAAGGATGGTTCCTTCCCAGCGCAGGAGCATAGCTTCTGATTGATCGAAGGGGGTGCGATCAGATCGATGTGATCCGTTCGTCCTGAGTGCCGCGCTATGCGCGGTGTATCGAAGGATGAATGACCAAAAATCAAAACCGCCGGGGTTTGCCCGGCAGCTAGTTACTTTCTTTTGCTTCGCCAAAATAAAGTAACCAAAGAAAAGGCGACCCCGGTTTACCGCCGCTGCGCGGTTCCCTCGATCAGCCGCAAGCAAGCGGGGCTGCGCAACTCGACCTGGCGGGGCGCACACTCCGCGCCCCACTGCGGGACTCGAACAGTGCTCGCCTAAACCTCCGCTCACTTGCGGCTGATCGAGGCGGCGCACAGGGGATGAAAAGCGGAAACCCAAAACCGAAAATCGGATGGGCAACAAGTTGCCCATCCTATAAACTGCAAACCACTATGTCTGACGATAAAAATCCATACATCACAAATGACGGACGGCCTGAACTCAAGGCATCTGTAGTTGCGTTTGTTGATATCCTCGGTTACCAAGAACTTATTCGTGAAGCACACCGCAACGGGACAGCACAGTCTTTGCTTATACGGCTTCATAAGGGGTTGTCAGAGGCATCACGTCATTTAAATGAACTCGATGAAAATGGGAATCCCTATCTACCACCGGAAATTTGGCACCATAAAGATTTTTACAAGATTCGTACTTTCACGGATAACATTGTAATTGGCTATCCGATTCATGCTGACGCAGAAATGGAGTTTGGGGTAATCTTTTCAAAACTTGCGGACTTTCAGCTCGCAATGGTGAACGAGGGATTTTTCGTTCGGGGGGCTATTGCCATTGGTGATTTGTATATCGATGATTTAACTGTTTTTGGGCAAGGTCTTTTAGATGCTTATGATGGTGAATCAAAGCAGGCAAGAGATCCGAGGGTGGTTCTGACAAAGTCGGCAGAAGAAGTCGTAATGCAACATGTCGGTTATTATGCCAACCCATCATACTCGCCACAAGCGCGAGATTTGTTTAAAGATGCTGACGGTCAGCTTTTTTTAAACTATCTTGAACCCATCTTAATTGCTGAGGAAGAGCACGGACCATTCTTCGATATTCTCGAAAACCACAAATCCGCAGTTGAAGCAAAACTTCAAGAATATCGGGGTCAGCCCACTAATTGGGCTAAGTACGCTTGGTCAGCCAACTATCATAATTTTTTCTGCGACCAATATCGTTACTTTAATGAGGAACACAAAATCGATCTGAGTCAGTTTCAAATGCAACCCAGCCGTATTGCATAGGTAGTTCGGTGTGCAACTTGTTGCCCATCCGATTTTCGGTTTTGGGTTTCCGCTTTTCA
>DATKAK010000051.1:0-13739 GCA_035498295.1 Gallionella sp.
TTCCCCGCTGCACGATCCGCTGGAGTCGCCCGCACCGGATTCCAGGAATGAAGTGCGCAACACGACCTGCTATATGTGCGCATGCCGCTGCGGGATACGCGTTCATCTGCGCGATGGAGAGGTGCGCTACATCGACGGGAATCCGAATCACCCGCTTAACAACGGCGTGATCTGCGCCAAGGGCAGTTCCGGCATCATGAAACAATATTCCCCTGCGCGGCTGACCAAACCGTTGCGGCGCAAGCCGGGATCGGATCGCGGTGCGGGCGAGTTCGAGGAGATCAGCTGGGAAGAGACCTTCGACATCCTCGCCGAACGGCTGGGCAAGCTGCGCGCCACCGATCCGAAGAAATTCGCGCTGTTCACCGGGCGCGACCAGATGCAGGCGCTGACCGGCCTGTTCGCGCGCCAGTTCGGCACGCCCAACTATGCCGCGCACGGCGGCTTCTGCTCGGTGAACATGGCCGCAGGGATGATCTACACGATAGGCGGCTCGTTCTGGGAATTCGGCGGACCGGATCTGCAGCGCGCCAAGCTGTTCGTGATGATAGGCACGGCCGAGGACCATCATTCCAATCCGATGAAGATCGCGATCTCGAAATTCAAGCGCGACAGCGGCCGCTTCATTTCGATCAATCCGATACGCACCGGCTATTCGGCGATCGCCGACGAATGGGTGGGCATACGTCCCGGCACCGACGGCGCGCTGCTGCTCGCGCTGATCCACGAGATCATCGCGCTGGGCCTGTACGACCGCGACTTCCTGGTGCGCTATACCAATGCCGGCCAACTGGTGAATCTCGACGACAAGCACGATGAGTTCGGCATGTTCGTGCGCACCGAGGTGCCGGAAGAGGAGGGCTGCTATGACCCGCAAAACAAACTGTGGTGGGACCGCAACAGCAACAAACCGGTGATTACGCACACTGAAGGAGCCGACCCGTTTCTGTTCGGCGAATTCAAGTTGCCCGACGGCGTTCCGGTCAAGCCGGCGTTCCAACTGCTGCAGGAACGGGTCAAGGATTACACCCCCGAGTGGGCCAGCCAGATCACCGGCATCCCGGTCGAGACGATACGCCGTCTCGCCTACGAGATGGGCATCACCGCGCGCGATCAGAAGATCGAGTTGCCGATTCCCTGGACCGACTCCTGGGGCAAGGAATACGACAGCGTCACCGGCAATCCGGTGGCCTTCCACGCGATGCGCGGCTTGGCGGCGCATTCCAACGGTTTCCAGACGATACGCTCGCTGGCGATATTGATGACGCTGCTCGGCACCATAGACCGGCCCGGCGGCTTTCGCCACAAGGTTCCGTTCCCGCGTCCGATCCCTCCGTGCGCACGCACGCCGAACACGCCGCTGGCGGTCAAGCCCGACACCCCGCTGGATGGCATGGCGCTGGGCTGGCCATCCGATCCGGACGACCTGTTCGTCAATCCGGACGGCAGTCCGGTGCGCATAGACAAGGCGTTTTCATGGGAATATCCGCTGTCGGTGCACGGCATGATGCACAACGTGATCACCAACGCCTGGCGCGGGGACCCGTACAAGATAGACACGCTGCTGATCTTCATGGCCAACATGGGCTGGAACTCGACGATGAACACCGTCGAGGTGAGGAAGATGCTCAACGACAGGGAAGGCAACGGCGAGTACAAGATCCCGTTCATCGTGGTGTGCGACGCGTTCCATTCCGAGACCACGGCCTATGCAGATTTGATCCTGCCGGACACGACCTATCTCGAGCGCCATGATGTGATGTCCATGCTGGACCGGCCGATCTCCGAGTTCGACGGGCCGGTGGATTCGGTGCGCATTCCGGTGCTGCCGCCGACCGGTGAGTGCAAGCCTTTCCAGGAGGTGCTGATCGAACTGGGTACGCGGCTGAAATTGCCCGTCTTCGTCACCAAAGAAGGCAAGCGCAAATACCGGGACTATCCGGATTTCATCGTCAATTGGGAAACAGAACCCGGTTCAGGCATCGGCTTTCTGGCCGGCTGGCGCGGCAAGGGCGGCGAGAAAACACTGGTCGGCGAACCCAACCCCAAACAATGGGAAATGTACGAACAAAACAATTGCGTGTTCCACTACAAGCTTCCGCGTTCTTACCAGTACATGCGCAACTGGAACAAGGGCTACCTGGAATGGTCGCAGCGCAACCGCATCACGCGTTACGGCGAGCCGATCCTGATCCATGTGTATTCCGAGGTGCTGCAGAAGTTCCGGCTGGCGGCCCAGGGCCGCGGCATCACGCGCAAACCGCCAGCCCATCTGGCCAAGCGCATCGGGGAATATTTCGATCCGCTGCCGTTCTTTTACGAGCCGCTGGAAGCCCAGTCCAGCGACAACATCAAGTATCCGCTCTCCGCGGTGACCCAGCGGCCGATGGCGATGTATCATTCGTGGGATTCGCAGAACGCCTGGCTGCGCCAGATCCATGCGCACAATTACCTGTTTGTGAATCCGCTTGCCGCGACAAACGCCGGAATCGCGGACGGCGGCTGGATGTGGGTGGAATCGCAATGGGGCAAGGTGCGCTGTATTTGCCGCTATTCTGAGGCGGTCGAGCCGGGCACGGTGTGGACCTGGAACGCGATCGGCAAGGCTGCGGGCGCATGGAGTTTGTCGCCCGATGCGAACGAATCGCAGAAAGGTTTTCTTCTGAATCACTTGATTTCCGAAGAGCTGCCTTCAAATCCTGACGGGTCTCGCTATTCCAATTCCGATCCGATCACCGGACAAGCTGCCTGGTACGACGTGAGGGTGCGTATCTATCCGGCTGAAGCCGGGGAGCCGCAGCAGACCTCGCCGCAGTTTGAGCCGATGAAGGCGTTTCCGGGCATGGCTGAGGCACCGAAATGGCGCGCCTATTTCGGCGGTGGCAGGAAGGGCGGGAAAGCATGACTCAGTTAGCACTTGTCATAGACCTGAATGTCTGTGTGGGTTGCCATGCCTGCGTGACCAGCTGCAAGGAATGGAATACTTCCGGATCGGCCGGGCCATTGTGCGACGAGAATCCCTATGGCGCCGATCCGACCGGCACTTTCTTCAACCGCGTGCAGACGTTCGAGGTCGGGCAATATCCCAATACCGAAACAGTTCATTTCCCGAAATCCTGTTTGCATTGCGAGGACCCGCCGTGCGTGCCCGTGTGTCCGACCGGTGCTTCCTACAAGCGCAAGCAGGACGGCATCGTGCTGGTGGATTACGACAAATGCATAGGCTGCAAGTATTGCTCCTGGGCGTGTCCTTACGGCGCGCGCGAGATCGATGAAAAACAGAAGGTGATGAAGAAATGCACGCTGTGCGTGGATCGCATCTACGATACCAAATTGCCGGAATCCGAGCGCAAACCCGCTTGCGTGATGGCTTGCCCGACCAGCGCGCGGCTGTTCGGCGATATTCATGATGCCGAATCGGTGGTGTCGAAAGCGATACGCGAAAGCGCCGGTTATGCATTGATGCCGGAATGGGGCACCCATCCGGCCAATCATTATCTGCCGCGCCGCAAGACCAACCTGAAGATACACGAGGACGAACTGGAACGGGTCGATAACCCGCTCAAGGTCGACGGCAAACTGCCCAAGCCGAAGAAGAGCGATCCCACGCTGGACGACGTCACATCCTGGTGAGTACCTTCCGCAGATCATGAAGCCGGCTTTTTCTGTCATCTTTCTCACCACCCTGATCGGCGTCGGCCAGGGTCTGTTCCTGGCGCTGTTCACCCATCAGTCCTATGCGCTGTTCGATTTGCTGCCCTATCAGGACGCGCGCTTTTATGGATGGGGCAGTCTGCTGGCACTGGTCTTCTCGATGGCCGGACTGATCGCTTCTTTCCTGCATCTGGGCAGACCGGAACGCGCCTGGCGTGCAGCCGCGCAGTGGCGCACCTCGTGGCTGTCCCGCGAAGTGATCATCTTGCCTGTATTCATGGGGATGGTGTTTCTCTATGGGATATTCCATTTGACCGGATTCGATCCTGTGCTGGCGACACTCCCCAGCGGATTGAGTATCCATGCCACGATCGTACTGGGTTGGCTGGGAACGATCTTCGCCTTCGCGTTGTTCGTCAGCACCGGGATGATCTACGCATGTTTGCGTTTTTTGCAGGAGTGGCATTCCCCGCTGACCGTGATCAATTTCATCTTGCTCGGCGGCGCCTCCGGGTTCACGCTGGCAACGCTGTATGCCGCTTTTTTTTCACCTTCGCAAAGCGGGTTTTTCGGCGGCTGGGCACTGATCATCACCCTGATGGGATTGCTGGGCAGAAGCGCCTCGTTGTGGCGCAACGCAAGACTCAGGCCGAAATCGACGCCGCAGACCGCGGTCGGCATCAAGCATCCGCGTATCGTACAGAAAGCGCAAGGGGCGATGGGAGGATCATTCAATACCAGGGAGTTTTTCCATGGCAAGAGCAAGTCATTCCTGTTTGCGATGAGAACCGCATTCTTGTTGCTGACTTTCGCCATCCCGGTTCCCCTGATAGCCTTCAATATTTCCTATCCGTCCATCATGTTGCTTGGGGCCGCATTCACGGCGCAATATGCCGGCCTTCTTGCGGAACGCTGGTATTTCTTTGCCGAAGCCAACCATCCGCAGAATCTTTACTATCAGGGAGTGTCGTGATGTTTGCGGACAACGGGACGGTTGCAGAAACGAGATCGGGATTGTCATCTAGATGACAGACGCAAATCGAAAAGGCTGGCTAGGCAAATTGTTTCCGTTCTTGTCCTGGCGGCAAGAAATCAGCGGCGAATCGCTCAGGGCGGACCTTGCCGCTGGCATCACGGTTGCGCTTGTTGCGATTCCGCAATCGCTGGCCTATGCGCAATTGGCGGGCGTTCCGGCCTACTACGGACTGTATGCGATACTCATTCCCTCGGTCATCGGTCCGCTGTTTGGTTCTTCGCGGATACTTTCCACCGGACCGGTGGCGATGACTTCATTGTTGACGGCAGCCAGTGTGATTCCTTTTGCACACTGGGGAAGCGAACAGTTCTACACCGCCGTCGTGCTGATGGCGCTCCTCTCCGGCGCCGTGCAGATTGCGCTCGGCCTGGCGCGCATGGGGGTGCTGCTCAACTTCCTGTCGAACCCGGTATTGATGGGGTTCATCAATGCCGCAGCCATCATCATCGGTTTGTCGCAACTCGCTCCCTTGGTCGGGCTGTCGCTGCGCAACAGCCAGCACTTCCTGCTGGACATTGCGCATATTCTGGGCCACATGGATGAGATGCATTCGACGTCGCTAATCTTCGGTGTGGTTTCCCTGGCGATCATGCTGGCGCTGAAACGTTACGCGCCGAAACTGCCCGGCGTGTTGATCGCCGTGACACTTGCAACGGTCGCGAGTTACCTTGTCGGATTCGAGGCGATGGGCGGCCGGGTGGTCGGGGAAGTACCGCAGGGGCTTCCCGCCTTCAGTTTGCCGGAGTTCGACTGGCAGACCAGCGTATCCTTGTTGCCGATGGCGGTTGTGATCGCACTGGTCAGTTTCATGGAAGCCATGTCGAGCAGCAAAATCATCGCAATCAAGACGCGCACCGCCTGGGATGAGAACCAGGAACTGATCGGGCAGGGTTTGGCGAAGATCGCCGCTTCATTCAATCACACCATGCCGGTAAGCGGATCTTTTTCGCGCTCTGCCTTGAATCTTTCGTCAGGCGCCAGGACCGGTCTTTCCTCGATCTTTACCGCCATTGCGGTGTTGCTCACACTGCTGCTGCTGACACCCTTGCTGCATCAGCTTCCCAAGCCGACGCTTGCCGCGGTGATCATTCTCGCGGTGATCTCCCTGATCAATTTCAAGGTCTTCCGCGAAGCCTGGACCGCGAGCAGGCAGGATGGCATTGCGGCTGCAACGACTTTTTTGGCAACTCTGCTGTTCGCGCCTAACATTCAATACGGGATATTGCTCGGAATGATACTGGCGCTGGCACTGTTCCTGTTTCGCACCATGAAGCCGCGCATCGTTTTGTTGGGGCTGGACGAGAACGGCGAACTGCAGAATGCGGAAAGATACAGTCTGCCCAAATTCCATCCCCAGGTGGTGGCAATCCGGTTCGACGGCCAGCTTTATTTCGCCAACGTGAGCTATTTCGAGGAATCCATCCTGTACCTGATCAGCAACGATGCCGATATCAAATATGTCATGGTGGACGCAAGCGGGATCAACGGCCTTGACGCGTCGGGAGTGGCGATGCTGCGCGAACTGGTAACGCGGCTGAAGGGAAACGGGATCTCGCTGATTTTTTACAATATCAAGCACCAGGTCTTGGAAGTGATGCGGCGCACCGGGCTGCAAAGCGATATTGGGGATATCAACATATTCCCGTCCGAGAGGAACGCATTGAAAGACATAAATGAACGTCTGGCTTCGGAATTCGGCACACGAACGGTTAAGGCGGGGCATTCGGAATGACATTTCATCGCTGTATTAAAATATAATCTCGAATCAGGGATTGCCGGCCCGTACCGGTACCGCACTGGATGCTCTTTCCGTTGGCCAAACGGATTTTGGAACTGTCACGACTATGGATGTTTCCTCGCTGTCTGTTTCATTCGCCAATGACATTGCCAGCTTTCTGGTCAGTGTGTTGCTGATCGCCGCATATCACATCTTTCTCCGGTACAAGATCAAACATGACCCGACCTATACGGTACAGGCCGTCAACAAGATTGCCCGGACGGCATGGGTGGAGACCATCATGGAGGATGAGAGGAATGCCGTGCTGGCTGTGCAGACGCTGCGCAACTCCACCATGGCAGCCACGTTTCTCGCCTCGACATCGGTGCTTCTGATTATCGGTGTATTGACACTCAGTGAACAGGGCGACAAGTTGGAGGCGCATTGGCATGCGCTCAACATGGTGGGGGCCATCAACCCGATGCTGTGGATGGTGAAACTGCTATTGCTGCTGCTGGATCTGTTTGTCGCTTTCTTCGGCTTTTCGATGGCGATCCGCATATACAATCACGTGGGCTTTTTGATCAATGTGCCGGTCAGGTTGAATCACAAGATGATCACGCCTGCGCATGTGGCGACCCATCTCAATCGCGCCGGCCATTTCTACAGCATGGGCATGCGCGCCTATTATTTTCTGGTGCCGCTGGTGTTCTGGCTGTTCGGCCCGCATTTCATGCTCGTTTCGACCATAGTCCTGCTGCTGGCTTTATACCGCATAGACCGGGCGCCCAAGATCATGGTGCTGGATTACAATGACACTGAGTGATCATTAAAAGTGTGTAATCGACAAGCCTGGTTCGAATGACCGGCAGTCACACATCATTGAACTCCTGCCGCAGAAATTTACCTGGATGATATTCAGGGCAGCTTCAATTGTGCCGGAGTTCCGGCGCGTAAGGGTTCCTTGCTCGGGAATACCACATCGACCGGGTAAACCCATTGCCCGTCGATCTTGACCGGCTCCATCCCCAGCATTTTGATTCTACCGGTGTAGTTCATGCCGGAGACGCTCACGGTCAGCGGTTGGCCGGCTTTCAATTTGTCCATCTGTTGCAAGGAAAGGTGCGCTCGCGCGGTCATTTCCCCCGCTCTGGCCAGCGTCAGCAGCGTCTGCGGCTGCAATCCGGCAGCCACGCTTTGTCCGGGCTCCGCCTCACGCAGGATGACAACAGCATCGAAAGGCGCGCGCAGGGTGGCATCTTCCAATGTCTTCTGATTTTGCCGCAGCCTTGCCCGCGCTTCGGAAACAGCAGCCTGGCTCTTGATCAGCTGCAATTTTGCCTGATCGAGATCGGCGGTGGAAACAACGGTGCGTTGATACAATTCCTGAACGCGGTTCAGATCGCGTTTTGCCTCTTCCGCTTCGGCATTCAAACGGGATATTTCCGATTGATTCTCGGCCACTCTGGCCTGGTAGGCCGTGCTGTCCAGTTTCAACAAGACCTGGCCCTTCTTGACGATATCACCCACTCCAACATTTACCGACTGCACGACGCCGGATACCGGCGTGGAAAGCTCAACCCGTTGCGACCAAAGCAGGGTTGCCTGAATGTCGGCTGCCCAAAGCGTCTGCGGGTAGAGTGCTGCCATGAACATTACATGCCATCTATTCATCTTATTGATCCCCGTGTTTGTCCCCGTTCTGCTCCAGAGGCTTCCCCATCAATGCCTCAAGGCGTGCGAAGCTCAAAGCCAGCTGGTATTCGTTGCGGCGCGACCGCAGTTTCGCATCCGACGTGTCCGCCATGGAAGTACCGAGGTTGCTTTTCAGCTCCAGCTCATAAAGACCACGGCTGCGTTCCAGCTGCAGATTGCGGTATTCGGTGTATTTCTGGGCGGCGCCGCGCGCAGTGCTCTGAAGCTGGGTGATATCGAGGCAGGTTTCCAGCAACGCCTGTGTCAGGTCCATTTTCAGTTTTTCGGCGCCGGCCCGAAGTTTATTGAACTGGGCCGCCTCGCGCGCGACCCGCGAGTCCGCGCGGTTGCCCTGATACAGGGGCCAGGACAGGATCACTCCCGCACTCAGGGTATCCCGTGTGGTGGAAGGGCGGCTGTAATCGGCAGCCTGGATTTCCGCATCCAGTGTCGGGCCTGTTTCTGCACGCAAAGAATCCAGCCGTTTTTGCGAAGCGGCCAGCAGGTCCTGTTGGGCTTGCAGGCGCGGGTTGTTGCTCAGCATGATGGGGACCAGCGTTTCATAATCGGGCAGAGCGCGAAGATTGCCGGGGAGTTCAGGGTCCTCCAGTTCACCGGGCAAATCGCCCGGCCGGTTCATCGCATTGGCCAGCAAAGCGCGCGTGATGCGTTGCTGTTGTGCGCTGGCGTCGCGTTTCTCCAGGATATCGCGATAGCGTGATTCCAGTTCGGCCAGTTCGACGCTGGATATTTTCCCCTGTGCCAGCAGGTCTTTCCCCTGGTCGAATCGGACGTAATATACTGACATCAGTTCGTTGTCGACCGTGTACTGCATGTCCGCGATCAGCACGTCAAAATAGCGTGCCATGATCTGCAGGCGGCGATTGTCCAGCGCCGTTGTAAGGTCGGCATCGCGTGCTTCCAGCTCGTAGCGGGCGGCCAGTTCCGCGTTGCTGCTGCGGCCGAAATCATAAAGTGTCTTGCGTGCCGTCAGACGAACGCTGTTGTCGGGGGTGAAATCCTGCCCGCCGATCGTGGGGCGGCCGCTGCGCAAGATACCTTCGAAATTGACATTGGCATCCGTTTTCGAATCGGCGATACGCTGGTCAGCCTGCGCACTGTCCCTTTCAGCCTGGGCAATCAATAGATCGGGATGCGACGACTCCGCCGTGGCGAGCGCTGCCTCGAGGGTCAGTATGCCGGACAGGGCAGGGTTGCTTATCGAGGAGAGTAGCAGCAGGCAAGCGATGCGGCTCAGCAAAGACTTGCCAGGTTGGCTCATTTCGCCAGAGTTCTCTTGTAAGCGAAGAACGATGTTGTTTTGCAGGCACCCTCCACAACACAGCGGCCCAACAGCAAAAATTCATTCACATCTTTTGCCGTACCGGGGAAGCGCGTGATCAGTTTGCCGTCCAGATCAAAAAAATCGAATACCGGCGTGCCGTAAACGCGGTGTTCCAGGCTGAAGGCCTTTTCGGTGGTTTCTTTCCCCTTGAAATCTTCCATCGGAATGCTGCCGCGGATATCGACCGTATAAATCAGAAAGTGACTATGGTAGTAATCCTGGACCTCGCTCTGGTTGAGGATGGTGTTTTTCATGCGAAAACAGAACGGGCAATCTTCCTGTTCGAACATGATCAGGATGCCGGTCTTGCCTTCTTTCCTGGCGGTGGCCAACTCGTTGCTGAAGTCGCCCAGTTTCAGATCGAAGAAGTATTGCTGGGCATCGCGCGTTTCGGCATGCCCTGTTCCCAGGCTGAGCATGAATAGCAAACCGGCGGCAAATGTTTTCATGGCCGTACCCCGTCCATTTCAATGCAATCATTGTACCGCGTGCTCAAACCAAACTGAATCGGCCGGCTTGATGCGATCCCGGTTCGCGGGGGTTTCCGTCGAGGAGATTCTTGCCTGTCGCGGGTGCGATTCGTTTGACAACATTCAGACCGGACAGGTGATCGGTTTCCTCAACCCATGAATGAAGTATTGATCAGGCTTCACGCATCAAGATACGGTACTGAATTTTCATCGTAATCGCGGAACCTGCGACGATCGATGCAAGCGCGATGAAGGATCCCAAAGACAGGGTGGAAACGCCGGTTATACCCTGGCCGATGGTACAGCCCATCGCGGTGACGCCTCCGAATCCCATCAGCGTACCCCCGATGATGTGGTAGAACATGTCTTGTGCGGAGGAAAAAGCTTCCCAGCGAAACGACCTGGTGATCAGCGCATATAGGAACGAACCGATGCCGACGCCGAACACGGTTGCGACCGCAAAGGTCACGATGTTCGACGCATCGGTCCAGTACGCCCAGTATTCCAGGGTATACGCGGTCGGTGCGACAAAGGACATGGATTCGGCCAGGTGCGAATTGGTGCCCAGGTAGGTCATTTCAAGCGTATCGGGGTTCTCGCCGAAGCCGAGATGGCCGGTTAGATACCAGCCGCCTATGATCAGCAATCCGACGACCAGGCCGGCCAGATTGTTGTCCAGGCTTTTGCGGAATGCATGGTCTTTGTATACGAAGGCCAGGATCGCGAACCCGACCACGCCGGCGATCGACAGTTGCAGTGCGCCGGCTGAAAGACCGCCTATGCCGGACAACAGGGCAGGAAGTGTTTGACCATGGTCCAACTGTATGGTGACCGCAGAGGCTTGCAATACGTTGACGCGGAATGCGCCAAGGATGCCTTTCAGCGTGACCAACGCAGCAAACCCCAGATAGATGAACACGACTACGGATCTCAGGTTGCCGCCTCCGACGCGCACCAGGGTCCTGTTGGCGCATCCGGAAGAGAGGGTCATGCCGATTCCGAAGCACAAGCCGCCGACGATATAGGCAAGCCAGGGAAAGCTGTTGCCGGTGTATATGGTCTTGGAGAGATCGATATAGCCAAGATAAGAGAGCAGGTTGGTGCCGATCATGGCGATCGCGATTGCTAGCAGCCAGGCGCGCATGCGTCCCCAATGACCCATATTCACCACATCCGAAACGGCACCCATGGTGCAAAAGTTGGTCTTGTTGCCGATAAAACCGAACACGACACCCAAACCAAAACCCCACCAGACAACTGTCTTGATCACTACTGATGCATCCATAGAATTACCTCAAAATATCATTGAAACAGCCAAGCTTGAAGAATCGCGAATTTATCGCATCATTCCGTTTTACAGGCATCGGCAAAAGGCTAAAGAGCGATTCCGGAATTGCCTTCTACACCGATCAGTTTCGGCAGGTTGAGCTCGTGCGGTGATATCACCTTTCTGTCGCGCAGATAAGCGGTCACGACATCCCAGATCGGCTCGCCAGTCACTCCTTCGTTTACGGACGCCCATCCCGCGATCTTGTATTTCTTGCTGGGTTCGAGCGCCTTGCCGTTCAACATCATGTTGTTGATGCGTTTGCCGATCGTCTGACGCAGATCGCAGGTGTAGCTGATGCCGCCGACACGCACCATGTCTCCGCCCTGCTGCTTGTAGGGGTCGGGGTTGAACAGATTGTCGCAGACGTCTTCCATGATGGCCTTGATGGTTTCCCCGGTCATTTCGGTCAATGTGGATTGCGGGTAAGTGATGGCGGTCTGATCCATCACGTTTTCCAGCGTGATCGCATCCCCGGGCAGCAGCGATGTGCCCCAGCGGAATCCGGGAGAAAACGCGGCGTCAGCACCCTTGACTTCCATCATCGCGTCCAGGATCAGCTGGTCGAAGGTGCCGTTGAAGTTGCCGCGGCGATAAAGCGTACCTTCCGTGACGGCCAGCTTTTCGGCAAGCTTGGCTTCATAGGGCGCGCGCATATTCTTGATATACGATTCCATACCCGCATCCGGTGCGATCAGATTGGCGAACACCGGTAGCAGCTTGTAGTTGATGCCGGCGACCTTGCCGTTCTTGACCTCGAAATCCATCACGCCGAGAAACTTGCCATTCGAGCCGGCGTTGGTTACCAGGGTTTGCCCGCCGGAATTCTTGACCGGGATCGGCGCGGGTACGCCATCATGCGTATGGCCGCCCAGGATGGCATCGATGCCGCTGACCCGGCCCGCCATCTTCAAATCTACATCCATGCCGTTGTGCGACAACAACACGACCACTTGAGCGCCTTTGGTCCGGACTTCATCTACGATCAGTTGCATATTGTCGTCCTGGATGCCGAAGGTCCAGTCCGGTGTCATGTATCTCGGGTTGGCAATGGGCGTGTAGGGGAATGCCTGGCCGATGATCGCAACCGGTATACCGTTGACGTCTTTGATCACATATGGCCGGAAAACCGGGTCTCCGAAGTCGTTGGTCTTGATGTTTTGCGCGACGAAATCAATTTTTCCCTTGAAGTCGTTGTCGACGACTTGCTTGACCCGATCTGCACCCAGAGTAAATTCCCAGTGTCCGGTCATCACATCGACGCCCAGCAGCTTGCCGGCGTCCACCATATCCTGTCCCTTGGTCCACAGCGCCGTGGCCGAACCTTGCCAGGTATCCCCGCCGTCGAGCAGCAACGCTCCGGGACGGCTGGCGCGCATCTGCTTGATCAGCGTCGCCAGGTGGGCAAAACCTCCCACTTTGCCGTAGGTGCGCGCTGCATGTTCAAAATCGAGATAGGTGAACGCATAAGCATCGCGCGTGCCCGGACGGATCCCGAATGCCTTGAGCAGCTTTTCACCAACCAGATGAGGCGGCTTGCTCAGGCTTTCACTCAAGCCGATGTTGACATTGGGTTCCCGAAAGTAGATCGGCAGCAGCTGGGCATGGCAATCGGTGATGTGCAGCAGCGAGACATTGCCAAACGAAGGCACATCATAAAAGCCGCCGGGACTTTCAGCGGATAGCGCGGCGCGGCTGTCCAATGCGAAGCCGGAAGCCGCCGCTACCGCCAGCACCTGCATGAATTCGCGACGGCTCATGGACATGCGGGTACTCCTGAAAGGAATTCTTGACCTAAGGACAAACAGAGATGAACGGATCAACCCGACAACGTGTCCGGTTGATCCCTTGCAATGATATTACTTGCGGAACACCGGAGTCAGCATGGGCAGGCCGTTGCTCATGTATGTCAGGTAATATTCAAGATCGTTGTATTCCTCGCTGTTCGCTTCCTTGGGCTTGGCGCGGACATTCTTTTCGCATTGCGTGAAACGCCCCTGCAGCGTAACGATATCCGTGCCGCCGCGGAATTCCGGCCAGTGCGATGCCTGGCCGACCATCATGGAGAGCTGGTCGCTGCGGATGAATTTGCCTGCGTTGTCCACATGGCAAGTCTTGCAGGCAAAATTCAACTGACCGTTCCGGGTCTGATAATATTTCTTGCCTTTCTCATAGGCTGCCAGCGCACCCGCGCCTTCCACCTTGACATTGACCTTCATGCCGTCCGACAGGCTTCTGGCATATGCGGTAAGCAATCCCATTTCCTCCCCCGCGTATTTCAGCTCCGCTTCGCCGTTCGCTTTCAGGCAGGCATTGATGGCATTTTCGAAAGTTACTACACGGTTGGAGGCATTATCGAAATAAGGATAGTCGCCAGCCACATTCTTGCCGCCATTCGGGAAGCAGGAGACAAATTGCTTGCCGTTCTTGAACGGGGTTTCCCACATTTTCTTGCCCTTGTCCAAATCGATGGAATAAGAGGGGAATTCCATAAA
>DATKAK010000052.1:0-48861 GCA_035498295.1 Gallionella sp.
CTGGTTCCAAAAGACTGGGTCTGATCACCCGTAACCCCGAATATCTTCCTTCCATATCGAGAGGCACCATGCAGACCAAGAAGCATTGGGAAAAGGTATACACCAGCAAGGCAGCGAACGCGGTGAGCTGGTTTCAGCCGCATGCCGATCTTTCGCTGGATCTGATCAAGGGTACCGGTGTCGGCCATGGTGCCGCCATCCTGGACGTGGGCGGCGGCGCATCGACCCTGGTCGATGACCTGCTTGCAAACGGCTATACCAATCTGACCGTGCTCGATCTTTCTGCCGCCGCGCTGGCGGCAGCGCGCAGCCGCCTGGGGGCCAGCGCAGCGAAGGTGCGCTGGATCGAAGCGGATATCACCAAGGCGGATCTGCCGGCCCGTCAATTCGCTGTCTGGCATGATCGCGCTGTGTTCCATTTCCTCACCTCCCCGGAAGACCGCGCCGCTTACGTGCAGGCCGTGTTTCGCGCGGTCAAGCCCGGCGGCCACGTCATCGTCGCGACCTTCGCGGAAGACGGTCCCGATCGATGCAGCGGGTTGCCGGTGATGCGTTACAGTGCAGACGGGTTGCATGCCGAGTTTGGAGAGTCATTCAAGCTGCTGCGGCACGAGAAGGAAGCGCATCACACGCCGGCCGGCAGGGTGCAGCAGTTCGTTTACTGCTATTGCCGCATACAAGACTCCTGAATTCGTGTCGAAATTGCTGTCGCCCGGTGCGCAGTTTTCGTGGAAGTTTGACAGGCGCGATATTATTATTTGCCAGTCCGGTTCTTGGTGACCAACATGCAGTTACTCGAACAAGTTGCGATCTTCCTGCTCGCCGCCGTGCTCATCGTGCCGATCTTCCAGCGCGCGAAGCTCGGCGCGGTGCTGGGTTATCTGGCGTCCGGCATGATCATCGGTCCGTGTGGCCTGGGACTGATCGGTGATGTGGAGTCTACGCTGAGCTTTTCCGAATTCGGCGTGGTGCTGCTGCTGTTCCTGATCGGGCTGGAACTGGAACCGCGCAGGTTATGGACGCTGCGCAATTCGGTATTCGGGCTGGGCGGCGCACAGGTGGCGGCAACGGGATTGGCGATCGGCTCGCTTGCGCTTGCATCGGGATTTGACTGGCAGGCGGCGCTGATCATCGGTTTCGGTTGTGCGATGTCGTCCACCGCGCTGGTCATGACCTCTTTGGCCGAGCGCGGCCAACTGCTGACCCGTTACGGACGCGAGTCGTTCGCGATCTTATTGTTCCAGGATCTCGCGGTGATCCCGATGCTGGCGTTATTGCCGCTGCTGTCGGACGGTGCCGGGCCGGGAGGGAGCCACTGGGTGGGCGCTGCCAAGGGCGTCGCCGTCATCATCATATTCATTGCCGGCAGCAGGCTGGTGATCCGTCCCGCGCTCAAATTCATCGCCCGCAACCGCAGCCGGGAGGTGTTTACCGCTGCCGCGCTGCTGCTGGTGATCGGCACGGCATTGACCATGCAACAGATCGGGCTGTCGATGTCGCTGGGAGCCTTTCTGGCTGGCGTGCTGCTGGCCGATTCCGAATTCCGGCACGAACTGGAAGCGGACATCGAGCCGTTCAAGGGCTTGCTGCTCGGCTTGTTCTTCATGGCGGTCGGCATGAGCGCCAATCTGACTTTGATGTGGACAGCGCCGCTGACCCTGTTCGGTTTGGCATTCGCGATGATGCTGATCAAATTCACGGTGATGTATGTCATTTCGCGCGCCACCGGATCCGACAACAATAGCGCCCAGCGGCTCGCCGTCGCACTGGCACAGGGCGGCGAATTTGCCTTTGTGCTTTTCGCCGCCGCAACCGGATTGGGCGTGTTCGGTCTTGAAACATCGCAGATGTTGATCATGGCGGTGACCGTCTCGCTGCTGCTCGCTCCGCTGCTCATGTCAGCGCATGAAAGCCTGATGGCGCGCTGGCTGGAACGCACGGCTGCCCCCGAATACGACGCGATCGACGGTCCGGCCAACCCGGTCATCATCGCCGGATTCGGGCGGGTCGGCCAGATCGTTTCACGGGTGTTGCGGATGTGCGGGATCGCATTCACCGCGATCGAGGTGAATTACCAGCAAGTGGATTTCGTGCGACGCTTCGGCAGCAAGATCTATTTCGGTGACGCCACCCGTCTCGACTTGCTGATGTCGGCCAAGATCGGCGAGGCGAAACTGTTCGTGCTCGCCATCGACGACATCGAAGCTTCGCTGAAGGCCGCCGCGCTGGTCCGCCAGCATTTTCCGGATCTTCCCATACTGGCACGGGCGCGCAACCGGGCCCATTTTTTTCAATTGCGCGATCTCGGTATCCAGATGATATACCGGGAAACTTTTCTGTCCAGCATAGCGATCGCGCAACAGGCCTTGCTCAACCTCGGATTCTCGGCCGCCGTTGCAGGGCGCGCCGTCACGCTGTTCAGAAAGCACGACGAGGAACTCATTGAGATCCAGCATGCCGTCCATCATGACGAGGCGCAACTCATCCAGAATTCTCAGCTGGCCACCGAACAGTTGCGATCGCTGTTCGAAGCCGACTCCATCAATCTGCTGTCGCAGGATTCCGTTGCGTCCAAAACCGAACCATAGAATCAAGCGGACTGAACCGAATCGTTTTCGATTTGTCCCGCATGAACGGGCATAGCGTTGTGCTATGCTCTCCCGGCATGGATTATTGATGGTTCGCAATGAGGTTCTTATTTTATTTTTTGTTGCTGGTCTCCCTGCCGGCGCTGGCAGATCAGGATGCGGATTTTCTCGCTGCACACGATGCCTTTCTGGCCGCAGACACTGTCAAGCTGGAACGTTATGCGCAACGTTTGAAGAATACGCCGCTGGAGGTGTACGTCAGTTATTACCAGTTGCACCTGGGCTTGGAAAGCGCCAACAACAAACCTGTTCCTGACTCGCTCATTGCGGCGGTGAAGACCTTTCTTTCCCGCCCTGAAGACACGCCGATGATCGACCAGTTGCGCGGGGAATGGCTCAAGTCTCTCGGCAAGAAACAGCAGTGGGATCTGTTCGACGCCGAATATCCGCGCCTGCTCAATGGAGATACCGAACTGACTTGTTATGCCCTGCAGTCCCGTCTTCGCACCCAGCAGCTGCCGGTGCTGAACGAGGCGCGTGGATTGTGGTTCAACGGCAAATCACTGCCGGACAATTGCGGTATTCTTTTCGAGGCGGCTCTATCAGCCGGCATTATCAGTGAAAGGGACATTCGTCACCGTCTTCGCCTTGCATTGGAGGCGAACAACACATCTCTGGCCAACAAACTGTCCGAGAGACTGGATGACAAATACGCGGGCTTTTCCGTGATGATGAAAAGTGCCGCGGCCGATCCGGATCGTTATCTCAGAAGACTGATCCCGGATATTTCCGTTGTGGATAACAAGACCGGCGAGAATCTCTCGAATGCGCGCATCAACTCGACAGTCCAGGCGCAAACATCAGGAAACATACCGCCTATCCGCCTTGAAAGTCCTGTCTCGACTCCGATCGCGATCTCGCCATCCACGTCGCCGGGACGGTTTGGATGGGAAAATATAATGTCAAGGCTGGGCTTGGGATTGATGGACAACCGGCCATCCGACACGACAAACGGGCAATTGACGCCGTTAAGCGAACTTGATGCGGCATGCGGAGGGGCATGTGTGGATATGAGTGACGATTATGCGGATCCGCCGATGGGACGGCATGCGAAATTGTCCAGCAAGGGCCAGCGCATGGTCGCGCTGTTCGCGCTGGAGCGTTTGGCAAAGCAATCCACCGACCTGGCTGCCGCGCGCTGGACAACGCTCGCCGGATATTTTCCGGTGAACGAACAACATTATTTTTACGGACGGCTGGCCTATCAGGCTGCGCGCAATCTGGATACGCGCGCGTTGCGATGGTACAAGGCTGCGGCCGACACGCCGCTGGATGAACGCCAACTGGCATGGCGGGTGCGCGCCGCATTGCGCGTGCAGGATTGGCCCGAAGTGCTGGCAAGTGTAAACGCCATGCGCGAACCGCAGCAGCAAGAAGACGCATGGCAATACTGGAAAGCACGCGCGCTGCAGGATGCGGGCAAAACGATCGAAGCAAGACAGATATTTGCCCGGTTAAGCAGCGGAATAAATTTCTATGGCCAACTGGCCGGTGCCGAACTGGCTGACTCCCCGGTGATGAGCGAGGCTGTCCCGGTCTATAAACCCGACCGGCAAGCCATTGCGGAAATGTCTGCTGTACCCGGCATTCAGCGCACACTGGCTCTATATCGTATGGGCATGCGCAGCGAAGCACTGGACGAATGGCGCTGGGTGTTGCGCAATTTCAACGATCGCGAATTGCTTACCGCCGCGGAAATCGCCAGGCGCAATGAAATGTACGACCGTGCCATCGGGGCTGCCGACAAAACCGTCAACATGCACGATTTCAGTCTGCGCTATCTCGCTCCGTATCGCAGCGAATTGCAGGAACATATCCGCGAACATGGTTTGGACGAGGCATGGGTATACGGCCTGATGCGCCAGGAAAGCCGTTTTGCCACTGGCGCAAAGTCCGAAACCGGGGCATCCGGACTGATGCAGATCATGCCCAGTACCGCGCGCTGGGTGGCCAATAAGCTGGGATTGAAGAGTTACCGCAAAGAGCTGATTCACCAGCTCGACACCAATTTGCGCATCGGCACCTATTACATGAAATCGGTACTTTCCAAATCCGAAAACAATCCTGTGCTCGCGTCCGCAGCATACAATGCCGGTCCGATCCGGGCGTTACAATGGCGCGGTGACACACCTCTGGAAGGCGCGATTTATGCCGAGACCATCCCGTATGAGGAAACCCGCGACTATGTGGAAAAGGTAATGAGCAATACCGAATATTACGCCGATCAGTTCGGCGACCCGCCGCGCTCGATCAAGCAGCGTCTGGGCATCGTTCCGGCCAAGTCGGACAATCAACCAGTAGCCCCAAATGTGCCCTGAATCAAAACAGGCTGCGCAAACTCCTCAAGGAACGGCCCGGATCTATCGCGTGGGCGGGGCGGTACGTGACCGCTTGCTCGGACTGACCGTCCAGGATCACGACTGGGTGGTGGTGGGCAGCACGGCGGAAGAGATGGTCAAGCTGGGCTTTCAGCCGGTGGGAAAAGATTTTCCTGTATTCCTGCATCCGCAAACCCATGAGGAATACGCGCTGGCGCGCACCGAACGCAAGACCGCGCGCGGCTACCAGGGATTTGCCGTTTATGCCGCGCCGGATGTCACGCTGGAGCAGGATCTGCTGCGCCGCGATTTCACCATTAACGCCATCGCGCAGGATACCGACGGCAAACTGATCGATCCGTATAACGGTGTTGCCGATCTGCGCGCGGGCATCCTGCGCCACGTCAGCGCGGCATTCAGCGAAGATCCGGTGCGGATTTTGCGCGCGGCGCGTTTTGTGGCACGTTTCGGATTCACCATCGCGCCCGAAACGCTGGCGCTGATGCGCGGCATGGTCGACAGCGGCGAAGTCGACGCGCTGGTGGCGGAGCGGGTCTGGCAAGAGCTGGCGCGCGGACTGATGGAGAAAAAGCCATCGCTCTTTTTTGAAACGCTGCGCAGTTGCGGCGCGCTGGCGAGGATTATTCCGGAGATCGATGCGCTGTTCGGTGTGCCGCAACCGGAGAAATATCATCCCGAAATCGACAGCGGTATACACACCATGCTGGTGGTGGATGATGCGGCGCTGCATGAATATCCTCTGGAAGTGCGCTTTGCCGCATTGACGCACGACCTGGGCAAGGGCAGCACTCCAAAGGAGATGCTGCCGCGCCACACCGGACACGAGTTGCGCAGTGTGGAACTGCTGCAAGCCCTGTGCGAACGCCTGCGCGTGCCCGTCGATTGCCGTGACTTGGGATTGCTGGCGGCGCGGTATCACGGCGACGTGCATCGCGCCAGGGAATTGCGCGCCGGAACCATCATCAAACTGTTCCAGTCCGCGGATGCATGGCGCCGTCCGGAGCGATTCTCAGCGTTGTTGCAGGCGTGCGCCTCGGATGCGCGCGGGCGCACCGGCCATGCACAGGATGAATATCCTCAAGCCGACTATTTGCTGCGATTGCTGTCCGCCGCCCGCGCGGTCGACGCCGGGGAGATCGCGAGGCAGTATAGCGACAGCGGCAGCATTGCAGCCGCAGTGCAAAAGGCCCGCGTCAGCGCGATAGAAGCGATGATTGAAAAACCTCACAGCTGATATTCGCCACATTGTGCTAAAGTTCAAAAAAATGAACTGAAATTTCGGGGAGAAGCAATGAAAAAAATGCTCATCGCGGCGGGTCTAGCGGGCATGTTGATGCCCGCGCTCGCCTCGGCTGAACTCGATTACGATGCATTCAGCGTCGGTTTTAGAACCATGACAACCAGTGTTGGTTATGTAGATACAAATTACACCGAGTTCGGTTTGGGAATCACAAAAAGCGTCTTTAAAAGAGTCTACCTCGGTGCTTCCTATGTAACCGGCACACAACCTGCGACCCCGACCAGCGCAGGCAGAGTGGTGCACTCGACCACGTTGGGTGCAGGTTTTCATTTCCCGTTGAATGAAGATATTGATATCATCGTGCCGGGCCATGTTTTCCAGGGCACGGACATGATTCCAGGCAGCGATGCAAGCGCGAGCGGCTATGATATCGGGGCAGGCATACGCGCGGAGATGCCCTACGGACTTGAAGGCAGCGCTGTGGCCGTGTATGACAACACTTCAAATGATACCTATTCGAACAAAGACACTTATATCAATGCGCAACTCGGATTTGGCTTTACGCATGAGATCCAGATGTACGCGGGAATGGATTTGTTCAGAGACTCCAAAAATATAGATTTCGGTTTGCGCGTATTTTATTGATATTCCGAGCAATGCGATCATCAAGCGGCTTTCAATGCGTCGGATCTTGCCAGTATCAATCGACCAGCAATGATCGCGTCAAATCACCGCTGGAAAATCCGCACAAAGGGTTGGAAATCACTTTGTCAGGACTAGCAGCACATTTCCTTCCCATCGCGATCACCTTGAACAACTCGCCCATTTCCGCCGGGCTGGTGAGCGTTTGCAGTTGCGCCGACAGCGGAAGATACTCGAGCAGACCTTCTGGCGGAGTGTCCTGCAGCAATGCCGTGATGCCGCAATTGATCAGGAAGAAGGCTTGGGAAGTATAGCCGATCAGATCCAGGCCCGCATCGATGCCACATTCGGCGATATCGGTAAAATTTACATGCGCAGTGATGTCCTGCAATCCCGGCAGGAAAAATGGATCGCCGTGCGCGTAATGGCGATAGTGGCACATCAACGTTCCGCTATCGCGCTGCGGATGGTAGAACTCCCGTGCTCCAAAGCCGTAGTCGATGAACAGCAGCGCGCCCTGCTCCAGCCGTTGCGCAAGACTGTTGACCAGTCCGCGCGCGGCAAGACAGATCTCGCTGGAATAATCTCCAGTAACCCTGATTCGCCGCGCGGCCTGCCACAATGCCGCATCGCCGATGGCGCGCTCCCGCCAGATGAAACCGTTCTCACTCGAAGCTGCGGCAAGAGCCCCTTCAGGGCTGGCATCTTGCAGCGCGCTCTCGGAGAGCGCCACACCGCGTTCGGTGATCTCGCCGTCGCACCAGTGCACCAGATGCACGGGAAGCGCGTCCAAAACCTCGTTCGCGACGATTGCACCGCTGAATTGATATGGCAGCACATTCAGCCAGCGCACCCGGCCCAGCAGATGCGGCAGGGATTCGCGGATCAGCTTCCGCTGGCGTGCGCGCAGATCGGCGCTGACTTCCAGGATACTGTAGCTGTCCGGCAGATCACCTAATTTTTCCAGTTCCGCCAGCATATCCACCGCCAGCTTCCCGCTGCCGGCACCCAGTTCCAGAACATGCGGGGAACTTAATCTCATGATCTCCGCGATTTGACGCGCGACGGTGCGACCGAACAGCGGCGAAAGTTCCGGAGCGGTGATGAAGTCCCCCGCCATGCCGAACTTGTGCGCGCCCGCCGTATAGTAACCCAGCCCGGGTGCGTACAACGCCAACTCCATATAGCGTGCAAACGGTATCCAGCCGCCCTGTGCAATGATGTCGCGCCGGATCAGTTCAGCCAGGCGCGCACTATGTTCGGCGGCATCCACGCTGGGGCGGGGCAAAGTGGCTGGGTGGAGGCTAGGCATGGTCGGGTATAATTCGCGAGCATGATTTTAACAGCCGTTTAGCAGCCAAGCGAGGATGGTCGGATGCAGGACAAAGTTATACTGGTAACGGGCGGTGCAAAGCGCGTCGGCGCGGCAATTTGCCGCCACCTGCAGGCAAAGGGCGCCCGGATCGCCGTGCATTACCGCAGCTCCGATCAGGAAGCGCTCGCGCTGCAAAAGGAATTGAACAATCTGCGCCGGAAAAGTACCGCCGTGTTCCAGGCGGATCTGCTCGACCTGCGCGAGCTGACCCGACTGGTGCACAAAGTGATCGAAACATTCGGGCAGTTGGACGCGCTGGTCAATAACGCCTCGAGCTTTTTCTCTACCCCGCTGTCGGATATCGATGAACAACAATGGCACGATCTGCTCGGAACCAATCTGAAGGCGCCGCTGTTCCTGGCAAAAGCGGCTGCAGACGAATTGCGCCGGCGTCACGGCTGTATCGTCAACATCTCTGACATCCACGCAGAGCGTCCGATGCATGGCCATCTCTTGTACAGTTCCGCCAAGGCCGGGCTGGTGGCGCTGACCAAGGGTCTGGCGCAGGAACTGGCGCCGCAGGTGCGCGTCAACGCCGTCGCTCCGGGTGTCATCATATGGCCGGAAAACGACGCGTGGTCTGACGAGGAGCAGCGCCGCAAGATCGTCGCGCACACACTGCTCAAGCGCGAAGGCGAACCGGAGGATATCGCAAGGACGGTCGCTTTCCTCATTCAGGATGCCCCCTATATAACAGGACAGGTGATTGCGGTGGATGGCGGCCGCAGCGTCAACCTTTAAGGATCAATAAATATGAACAACATTAGCCTAGAAATGACCGCAGAAATCGCCGGGACGGATGCTGTGCACGGCGCGGGGGGCGCAGCGACCGAGACATATCGCAAGGATAGGCGACCGAGCGAGCACCCCGCAACACAGCAAAGCGCCGACACAGGCACTTCTGCGGTGCATTTCGAGCATCATTCGACCAACTTCAACCGCCTCAAGGGACGGCTCGAGCACTTGGTCGGGCAGGCCATCGCCGATTTCAACATGATAGAAGATGGAGATACGGTCATGGTGTGCCTGTCCGGCGGCAAGGATTCGTATACCTTGCTGGACATTCTGCTTGCCTTGCGCGAGCGCGCGCCGATCGACTTTCGTATCGTCGCGATGAATCTCGACCAGAAGCAACCGGGGTTCCCGGCCGAAGTACTGCCGAATTATTTGAAGCAAGCCGGCGTGGAATACCACATCGAGACGCAGGATACCTATTCCATCGTCAAAGAAAAGATCCCCGAGGGGAAAACCACCTGTTCGCTTTGCTCGCGGTTGCGGCGCGGCATCATCTACCGCGTGGCAGGCCAGCTCGGCGCAAACAAGATCGCGCTGGGGCACCATCGCGACGACATGATCGAGACACTGTTCCTGAACATGTTCTTTGGCGGCAAGCTCAAAGCCATGCCGCCCAAGCTGGTCACCGACAAGGGCGATCATATTGTGATCCGTCCGCTGGCTTATTGTTCGGAAAAGGATATCGCCCGCTATGCGCGCGGCAGGGCGTTCCCGATCATCCCGTGCAACCTGTGCGGGGCACAGGAGAACCTGCAGCGGCAGAACATCAAGGCTATGCTCGCCATTTGGGAACGAGAATATCCGGGGCGTTGTCAGACTATTTTTACGGCTATGCAAAACATCGTTCCTTCGCATCTTCTGGACGGCAAACATTTCGATTTTCGGAATATCCATCCTGGAGAAATTGTCGCAGAAGGGGACAAAGCATTTGACGGAGATTGATAGCGGGCTGTCGGGAACCCGCCGAAACAAAACGTGTCTCCGCGTCTGATTATTCAACCTTAAGGGAGTCGGAGCGTTGAATGGTTCGGGTTAGCGGCTGTCTATGATATGCTTGTTTTTGCTCTATCCCGGATTTCCACACTTGACGTGCCGTTTCGATCCGTTCAACTCAAACCATTCAAATCCACCTGACAACGATTTATTTACAAGGAGTTCAGTCATGTTATTGCGCCATATTGTTGCACTTTCGCTGTTGACCTTCGCCTCCACGGCAATTGCGGATACCATCGATCTGAATCTGCGCAACAGCAGCGCCCAGTTTCAGTACAGCTCCGCGATGGGCCGCAACGCCCTTGGAAAATCCGAACTGCATTTCGGCGCACTGTATTCAAATGCGGATAATTCTCACAATACCTACGGCGATCTGGGTATCGCGGTAAGGGATGAAGTGGGCGACAAAGCGCCGGGATTTTCCGCCGGTTTGGGAATAAAAGCCTTGGCGTCGCATACCAATGGCACCACTGAATCGGGTATCGCAATCGGCGGTTTGATCGCTTATTCTCCGCCCAGCCTTTCACGTATGAGTTTGGTGGGGCAATTGTATTTTGCCCCCAACATCACCACCTTTGGCGATGCCAACCGGTACGGCGAGGCCTTGGCGCAACTGGAGTTCGAAGTCACTCCAAATGCGGCCGCCTATATTGGATACCGCAATATCAAATTCGACCTGAATAGCGGGTCCACCGCCACTGTGGATGAAGGCGCTTATATCGGGGTAAGGATGTCGTTCTAGAGTCTCGCCGGTACGGCGGCGTGCTTCGGTTCCGGAGGACCGCTTGCGGTTGCAGCTCAGTACTGGTTTGAACCAGTACGCGTATGCTCCGTAACAGCAGATGCCGCAGGGAACAGCTGTCTACCGGTCGAAAGCGGGGATGGCCGGGGTTGTATTTCTTGACTTGATCAGATGAAGCGGGCCACCATCCCCTTGGCCAACTCACCCTGCAAAGGTATCTGGACACGATGGCCGCTGCCCGGGGCGGTGGAGAGCGGCTCGCCCTCGAGGGTGCGCATCTCGGTGAGCGAGATGATGCGGTTGCCGAAAGGATGGATGATCTCCAGCCGGTCGCCGATCTGGAACCTGTTCTTCACGTCGATCACTGCAATGCCGTTTTCGCAGGTCAGAATGTCCCCGACATATTGCTGGCGGGTGCTTTCGGAATGCCCGCGCATATAGTTCTGCTGCTCATGGGTATGGTGACGCTCGTAAAAACCGTCGGTATAGCCCCGGTTCGCCAACGCATCAAGAGCACCGAGCAACGCGTAATTGAACGGCCTGCCCGCAACCGCATCGTCGATCGCCTGCCGATAGGCCTGAGCGGTGCGCGCGACATAGTAGATGGATTTGGTGCGGCCTTCCACTTTCAGCGAATCGATCCCGATCTTTACGAGGCGCCCGACGTGTTCCACCGCGCGCAGATCCCTGGAGTTCATGATGTAGGTACCATGCTCGTCTTCCATCACCGGCAGCAATTCACCGGGATGGTCCCGGCGCGAGATCAGATACACCCTGTCCGCCATTGGATGGCGCGGTTGACTCCCGCAATCAGAAAGCGCGCTTTGGTTCAACGCCCGGTCGAAATCGAAATCGATTTTTTGTATGTCGCCGGTGCAGTCTTCGACGGCGTTGTCGACCTTGTAATCCCAGCGGCATGAGTTGGTGCAGGTACCCTGGTTGGCATCGCGGTGGTTGAAATAGCCTGACAGCAGGCAACGGCCGGAATAGGCAATGCACAGCGCGCCATGCACGAACACTTCCAGTTCGATATCGGGACATAACTGGCGGATCTCTTCGATCTCGTCGAGCGACAGTTCGCGCGACAGGATGACGCGGGCGAGCCCCAGCGACTGCCAGAATTTCACCGCAGCGTGGTTGACGGTGTTTGCCTGTACCGAAAGATGGACCGGCATGTCCGGCCAACGTTCGCGCACCATCGCGATCAGTCCGGGATCGGCCATGATCAGCGCGTCCGGCCGCATCGCGATCACCGGCTCCATGTCTGCCATGTAGGTCTTCACCTTGACGTTGTGCGGCATCAGGTTGCTGGCGACGAACAGTTTTTTGCCGAGCGCATGCGCTTCACGGATGCCGGTCTGCAATTCTTCCAGCCGGAATTCGTTGTTGCGGGCACGCAGCGAATAGCGCGGTTGCCCCGCGTATACCGCGTCGGCGCCAAAGGCGAAGGCGCTACGCATCTTTTCCAGTGTGCCGGCCGGCAGCAATAATTCCGGTGCACGCATCAAAGGCCCAGCCGCTTCCAGATTTCCTGCGACGGCCCGGCATGGTTCAGCGTGTAGAAATGCAGCCCCGGCGCGCCGCCGGCGAGCAGACGCTCGCACAATTGCGTGACGACATCGAGCCCGAAAGCCTGCACCGATGCGCTGTCGTCGCCATAACCTTCCAGGGTCTTGCGCATCCAGCGCGGTATCTCGGCGCCGCAGGCATCGGAAAAGCGGGCCAGTTGCGCGAACTTCACGATCGGCATGATGCCCGGTACGATGGGCGCGTTGACCCCAAGCTTGCCGCACGCTTCGACGAAACGGAAATAACCGTCCGCGTTGTAGAAATACTGGGTAATGGCAGAATCCGCCCCGGCCGAGATTTTTCGCTTGAAGTTGAGCATGTCGTCGCTCGCCGATCTGGCCTGCGGGTGGAATTCCGGGTAGGCCGCCACCTCGATGTGGAAATGATCGCCTGTCTGCGCGCGAATGAAGGACACCAGTTCATTTGCATACTGGAACTCGCCGATGCTGCCCATGCCGGACGGCAAATCGCCGCGCAATGCAACGATGCGCTTGATGCCCATGTCCCTGTAGGTATTCAGCATGTTGCGAATGTTTTCGCGCGTGGAACCCACGCAAGACAGGTGCGGTGCGGCATTGTGGCCTTCCGCCTTGATCTGCCGTATGGTTTCCAGCGTGCGGCCCTGCGTCGAGCCGCCAGCGCCGAAAGTGACGGAGAAGAATTCCGGTTTGAGCATCGACAGCTGCTTGCGTGTGGCCGCGAGTTTCTCCACCCCTTCCGGAGTTTGCGGCGGGAAGAATTCAAAACTGAACAGTCTCATGGTCATGGTCGCTTCACTGCTTTCTCATCAATTGTGCTGCGGCAGAGGAAAGCGCCCACGAAAAGATGCTGTAAAGCACTGCCCCCAGCACCCCGTGCCAGAAACTATCCACGACAAAACCGCGCAGCACCGAGCCGACCAGCCAGAACAGCGCGCCGTTGATCACGAAGATAAACAATCCCAGCGTGACCAGCGTGACCGGAAGCGTGAACAAAACCAGCAACGGGCGGATCATGGTATTGACCAGCCCCAGAAAAAAAGCCGCGATCAGGGCCGCGCCGAAACCGTCCACATGGATCCCCGGCACGAAATTCGCCACCGCCAACAGTGCGAGCGCGTTGAGTATCCAGATCAGCAACAGTTCAAATTGCGGTTTCATTTTCGACTTCCTTCGACTGGCTCTCGATCTTATTACGGTAGAGAGCATGGCTTGCTATACATAGTGACATAAATCTACTGTGCGACTCTGGGGCGGTGCCGGGCGGTGCTCGCGCTCCTCACATACTGACGTGTATGCTGCGGGCGCTGCGCTCCGGCCTTCCCCACCCTAGAGCCGCTCGCTACGATTTATGTCACTATGTTTAGTAACGGTAATGGTTTGCCTTGTACGGGCCTTCCTTGGGCACGCCGATGTAGGCTGCCTGCTGGTCGGTCAGCGTTGTCAGCTGTGCATTCAGCGTGGTCAGCTGCAGCCTCGCAACCTTCTCGTCCAGATGTTTGGGCAAAGTGTACACGCCGACCGGATAGTCCTTGCTGCGGGTAAATAGTTCAATCTGGGCGATGGTCTGGTTGGCGAACGACGAGGACATCACGTAGGAAGGATGGCCGGTGCCGCAGCCGAGGTTCACCAGGCGTCCTTCGGCCAGCAGCAATATGCGCTTTTCCGGCTTGCCGTTCATCGCCGGAAAGATCACATGATCGACCTGGGGTTTGATGTTCTCCCACTGGTACTGTTTCAAGGAGGCGACGTCGATCTCGTTGTCGAAGTGGCCGATGTTGCACACGATGGCCTGGTTCTTCATCTTCTTCATGTGCTCATGCGTAATGACGTGGTAGTTGCCGGTGCAGGTCACGAAAATGTCGCCGTGCTCGCAGGCATAGTCCATGGTCACGACGCGGTAGCCTTCCATCGCGGCCTGCAACGCACAGATCGGATCGATCTCGGTCACCCATACCTGTGCCGACAAGGCTCGCAGCGCCTGGGCCGAACCTTTGCCCACGTCGCCATAACCCGCGACCACGGCGATCTTGCCGGCCACCATCACGTCGGTCGCACGTTTGATGCCATCCACCAGGGATTCGCGGCAGCCGTACAGATTGTCGAACTTGGATTTGGTCACCGAATCGTTCACGTTGATCGCGGGAAATTTCAGTTCACCGCGCTCGTGCATCTGATACAGGCGGTGCACGCCGGTGGTGGTTTCCTCCGTTACGCCTTTGATTGCGGCGAGCCGCGCGGAATACCATTGCTTATCCGTTGCCAGCCTCGCCTTGATCGACGCGAACAAACACGTCTCCTCCTCGGATCCGGGATGGTTCAACAGGGATGCATCGTTTTCGGCGCGCACGCCAAGATGCAGCAACAATGTCGCATCGCCGCCATCGTCCAAGATCATGTTGGACAGACCCCCATCCTTCCATTCGAAGATGCGGTGGGTGTAATCCCAATATTCGGTCAGCGTCTCCCCCTTGTGCGCGAACACCGGCGTGCCGGTGGCTGCGATCGCTGCGGCGGCATGATCCTGTGTGGAATAGATGTTGCAGGATGCCCAGCGCACTTCGGCGCCCAGCGCTTTCAGTGTCTCGATCAGCACGCCGGTCTGGATGGTCATATGCAGCGAACCGCTGATGCGGGCGCCGCGCAGCGGCTGGGTGGTTGAATATTCCTTGCGGATCGCCATCAGGCCGGGCATCTCTGTTTCAGCGATGGCGAGTTCCTTGCGCCCCCATGCGGCCAGGGATAGATCGGCGACTTTGTAATCGGTGAATTGCTTGTCTGTTGCGTTCATAAATTGCTCCATTCATAAAGTCAATGAATGGGTGCGGTTGCTTCGTTGAACCACTGGCTCCGAGCCTGACGGGGGACTGTGTCCAGCCCCGCTGCAGCACCCCTCGAAGGGTGGATAATGATTTACTGTTACCTGCCGGCATCCTCGCGCAATGCGGCAGCGCGATCCGTGGCTTCCCAGGTAAAGTCCGGTTCTTCGCGGCCAAAGTGCCCGTACGCGGCGGTATTCTCGTAGATCGGGCGCAGCAGGTCGAGCATGTGGACGATCCCTTTGGGACGCAGGTCAAAGTGGCGCAATACCAACTCGGTCAGCTTTTCATTTGAAATCTTGCCGGTCCCGTAGGTATCCACCATCACACTGGTCGGTTTGGCTACGCCAATCGCATAAGATACCTGCACAAGACACTTTGTCGCCAAACCGGCAGCGATGATGTTCTTGGCGACATAACGGCCTGCATACGCGGCCGAGCGATCTACCTTGGACGGATCCTTGCCGGAGAAGGCGCCGCCACCATGCGGAGCAGCCCCGCCATAAGTGTCGACGATGATCTTGCGCCCGGTCAGTCCGCAATCGCCCTGCGGACCTCCTATCACGAAACGCCCGGTCGGGTTGACCAGAAAATTGATATTGCCCTTGATCAATTCCTTCGGCAACACCGGCTTGATGATCTCCTCGATCGCGGCATCGCGTATCTTTTCCTGTGTCATTTCCGGGGCATGCTGGGTCGAGAGCACCACGGTATCGATGGCATGCGGCTTGCCGTCCCTGTAGCGTATCGTCACCTGCGATTTGGCATCCGGGCGCAGCCACGGCAGCCTCCCGTCGCGACGCAATTCAGCCTGGCGTTCCACCACGCGGTGCGCCAGATAGATCGCCAGGGGCATCAGAGTCGGCGTCTCATCGCAGGCGTAGCCGAACATCAAGCCCTGGTCGCCGGCGCCCTGGTTCAGGTAATCATCCGAAGCTCGATCCACGCCCTGCGCGATATCCGGGCTCTGCTTGTCGTATGCGACCAGCACCGCGCAACCCTTGTAGTCGATGCCATAGTCGGTGTTGTCATAGCCGATGCGCTTGATGGTGTTGCGCGCAACGCTGATGTAATCCACGTTCGCGGTCGTCGTGATCTCACCCGCCAGAACCACCAGTCCGGTATTGGTCAACGTCTCTGCCGCCACACGCGCATACGGGTCTTGCGCTAGAATGGCGTCCAGAATGGCATCGGAAATTTGATCCGCCACTTTATCCGGATGGCCCTCGGACACGGATTCAGACGTAAACAAATAATCACTCATGGCTCTCTACTCAATTCAGGGAAAATCAAAGGCGCGCATTGTATCAAATAGTCCGCCCCACCGCAGATGACGCAAATTCTGTTTAACTTGATCTTTCGCCTGCTGTCGGGTTTTCCGCTCCCCTGGCTGCACCGCTTGGGCGCGCTGCTCGGCCGGATCACCTACGCGAGTTCCAAACCCTATGCCGCGCGCATGCGGGAAAATCTCCGCCAGTCACATCTGGCAGAGAATGAAGCACACTATGCAGCACTGATCAAACAGACGGTTGCCGAGTCTGGTAAAGGGATGATTGAACTGCCCTGGATATGGGGCAGACCATACGAGCATGTCTGTGCCACAGTACGAAACTGCCAGGGGTGGGAACATGTCGATGCTGCTCGCGCACGCGGCAAGGGAATTA
Organism: Gallionella sp.; assembly: GCA_035498295.1. Lineage (GTDB taxonomy): Bacteria > Pseudomonadota > Gammaproteobacteria > Burkholderiales > Gallionellaceae > Gallionella. Next base: position 16,805 of record DATKAK010000052.1, read on the forward strand.
TTTTCCTGACGCCGCATTGGGGTTGCTTCGAGATGACCAGTCTGTATATCGCGCAATACCTGCCGCTGACAAATTTGTACAGCACACCCAAGCTGGACTGGGTTGAAACGGCGATGCGCAGTGGTCGTGAGCGCGGTTTGGCACGCCTGGCAACCGCCGACATGAGCGGAGTGCGACTGCTTTTCAAAGCGCTCAAACGCGGCGAGGCGATCGGCTTGTTGCCTGACCAGGTACCCAGCCAGGGCGAAGGCGAGTGGGTGGATTTCTTCGGTCGCCCGGCGTACACCATGACCTTGGGTGGCCGGCTCGCCGAGTCCAGCGGCGCCGCGGTTCTATTGGTCTACGCCGAACGGCTGCCGCACGGTACGGGATACAAACTGAACTTTGAACCGCTGCCTCTGGATTTTTCCAAATCCGTGCCGCTGCAGATCAATGCCGCACTGGAACGCGTGATTGCGGTTTCACCCGCACAGTATCTGTGGAGTTACAACCGTTACAAGGTTCCGCCAGGCGTGCAACCTCCCGACGCCGTCAAGGCGCATGCATCATGCTAGCGCGGGCCGGGACATTCCTGTTGTGGTTGATGCATTTCCTGCCATTCCGCGTGTTGGTGTGGATCGGCACTTCCCTGGGTTCGGTACTTTACCTGCTGGCAGCCGAACGCCGCAGGGTCGGAGCCATCAATCTGAAACTGTGCTTTCCCGAACTGAGCGACGAAGCGCGAGCGGAACTTTTGCGCGAGCACTTCAGGATGTTCAGTCGCGGCCTGATCGAGCGCTGTATCCTGTGGTGGTCGAGCGCCGAATATATTTCCAGCCTGATCCGGGTCGAAGGCGCGGAACACTTCGAGGCGCTGAAGGGCAAGCCGGCCATCCTGCTTACGCCACATTTCGTCGGTATGGATGTCGGCGGACAATGGATTGCGCAGCATATCGATACGGTATGCATGTATGCCAACCAGAAAAACCGCTACCTCACCGAACTGCTGTTGAAGAAGCGCGCCCGTTTTCGCAACCAGCACCTCTATTCGCGTCAGCAGGGACTGCGACCTATCCTCAAGGGAATGCGCGCAGGCATGCCATTCATCTATCCGCCGGATCAGGACCAGGGCATCAAGGATGGAGCCTTCATCCCGTTCTTCGGCGTGCCCGCGGCAACGATGACCTCGGTGCCGCGCATCGCGCAGATGACCGGCGCAAAAGTCGTACCCAGCATCACCCGCCTGTTGCCCGGCAGCGATGGTTATGTGTTGACCTTCTATCCGGCCTGGGAGAATTATCCGAGCGGGGACGACATCGCGGATTCGCGCCGCATGAACGAATTCATCGAGCAGCGCGTGCGTGAAATGCCGGAACAATATTTCTGGCTGCACAAGCGGTTCAAGACGCGCCCGCCAAACGAAGAAAGGCTGTATTGATGCGTTACAAAGATCTGCGCGACTTCATCGCACAACTGGAAAAACTCGGCGAACTCAAGCGCGTCACCGCGCCGGTTTCCCCGAAGCTGGAAATGACCGAGATCTGCGATCGCGTGCTGCGCGCCCAGGGCCCCGCGATCCTGTTCGAAAATCCGGCCGGCCACAGCATGCACCCCGGCAAGATACCCGTACTGGCGAATCTGTTCGGCACGCCGAAACGAGTAGCTTTGGGGATGGGCGAGGAATCCACTGCTGCGCTGCGCGAGGTCGGCAGGCTGCTTGCCTATCTCAAGGAACCCGAACCGCCCAAGGGGTTGAAGGACGCCTGGGAAAAGTGGCCGGTGCTGAAGCAGGTGCTGACCATGTCTCCCAGAATCCTGAACAGCGCGCCCTGCCAGGACGTGGTGTGGCAGGGAAGCGACGTGGATCTGGCCAGGTTGCCGGTCCAGACCTGCTGGCCCGGCGATGTTGCGCCGCTGATCACCTGGGGCCTGGTCGTCACACGCGGGCCGGCCAAGCCGCGCCAGAATCTCGGCATCTACCGCCAGCAGGTGATCGCGCCGAACAAGGTCATCATGCGCTGGCTCGCGCAACGCGGCGGTGCGCTGGACTTTCAGGACTGGCGCAAGGTGCATCCCGGGGCGCCTTTCCCGATCGCGGTGGTGATCGGCGCGGATCCGGCCACGATCCTCGGCGCGGTCGCACCGGTGCCTGACAGCCTTTCCGAATACCAGTTCGCCGGCCTGTTGCGCGGCAGCAAGACCGAACTGGTGAAATGTATCGGCAGCGACCTGCAGGTTCCGGCCGGCGCGGAAATCGTGCTGGAAGGCGTGATCCATCCCGATGAGATGGCGCTGGAAGGGCCGTTTGGCGACCATACCGGTTATTACAACGAACAGGACAAATTCCCGGTATTCACGATAGAGCGCATCACGATGCGATCCGAACCGATCTATCATTCCACTTACACCGGCAAACCGCCCGACGAACCGTCCATGCTTGGAGTGGCACTCAATGAAGTGTTCGTGCCGCTGCTGCAGAAACAGTTTCCAGAGATCATTGATTTTTATCTGCCGCCGGAAGGTTGCAGCTATCGAATGGCCATAGTGAGCATCAAAAAACAGTATGCCGGCCATGCCAAGCGCGTGATGTTCGGGATCTGGAGCTTTCTGCGACAGTTCATGTACACCAAATTCATCATCGTCGTGGACGACGACATCGCGATACGCGATTGGAAAGAAGTGATCTGGGCGGTCACCACGCGCGTCGACCCGGTGCGAGACACGCTGTTGACTGACAACACGCCGATCGATTACCTCGACTTTGCCAGCCCGGTATCCGGGCTGGGCGGCAAGATGGGGCTGGATGCGACCAACAAGTGGCCGGGCGAGACTCGGCGCGTATGGGGAACACCCATCGTGATGGAAGCGGCGGTAAAGGCGAAGGTGGATGCAATGTGGAAGGAACTGGGTCTGTGATCCTCAGCCCTCCACAATGGGAAGGGACTGTTCCAACGAATCAGAATTGCTGGCTGGCTTTCACACCGAGTTCAACCGTGTCGTTTTTCGGTTCCACACCCAAACTATCCGGGACTCCATAGCGATAGACCACGGCGGCATCTGATTCGCCGATATTCCAGTAGGTTAAAAACGGGCCGACGATCCAGCTGCTTTTCCGGTACATGACGCTCAGTCTCAGACCATATCCGCTGCTCTGGTTGTTCGTCACGTCGCTATAGCCCCCTCCCACATCAGACAAGCCGGAAACTTGTTTGCCAGCGAGCAGCTGGTCGTATTCCAATTCAGTTTCCAGCATCGCCCGACCGTGCAGCGATCTGCGATGAATAAGGCCCAGCGGCAAATAAAAATAATTGCTTTCGCGTCTATAGCCCCCATACCCCGTGCTGGTGATCCCTCTTCCATCGTTGAACAGATAACGGTAGCCCAGACCCATATAAGCGGAAATCACCGACTCTCTGACAGCCAGGTCTTTGCCGATCAAGCCCCTGGCCTCTATATACCAATCCGGTTCTCCGCTGGCACTGCCTGTGTCATAGCTGCTGTAATCAACCGTGCCGAAGGCATAGCGTATATCCCCGCGTATGAACCGGTCGCTCTGCAATACTTTGACAGCACGCAGGTCCAACCCCATCTTCAAGCCCTGCAATGACATGATTCCCGGTTCCTGGTAATCGTAGGATGAAAGCGACAGTCCGATGTCTTTGCCTGTCCGGGTCATCAAGCTGCCCGATTCTGCGCGCACAGTGAATGCAGGGAACAGCGCCACAAAGGCGACCGATACGGCAGCGATTTGCCTCAAGGGCAATACTTGTGCCCGATATTTCTTCAATGCCATTCCGTATCCGTGTGCATGTGCTGCAATGAAAAGCCGGAACGAGTCCGGCTTCATTGATATCGAGCAAATTATCCGGGTGCCCGATGACTTTCCGCTAGAAATTCAACAAGGCCCCTATCGTCAGTCCGCCATAATTGTTCAAGTTAAGATCGGCAGAAAAGGTGGGGGTCATCGCATATCTCGCACCGGCAACAAAATATAATCCTCCGGAATCCGCCGCCACCGGAGGTTGGCCGTTGGGACCGCTCAAGCTTGAATCCAGGGCGATCAAGCCCATTCCGGCATAAGGCTTGATCCTGCTGTCCAGCTTGAAAACGGAACTCAAATCATAGATGCCCGCCGCACCGAAGCCGTTGTAGCTCCACTGGTATGTTCCGAGGGGGTTCGGATAGGATTGCGAATAATTCTTCCAGAACACCTGTATCGAAACAGGCGCTTTGTTGGGCATCGAAGCGGAAATATCGAATTCTCCCTGTATGCCGATCACCCCGTCCAGGTCCAGGCCATAACTGACACCAACATTATTCCTACCCTCCGCTGCAACAGCGGGAGCTGCGGCGACTACGAACAACAGCGCAACGATTACGATATTTTTCATGATTTGATTTCCCAGATTGATGTTAACGACATGTTTGCAGCAAGGCAGAGGTAAAGCACCCCATAAAGCCTGCGGATCCGAATCAAAAGGTGTCATCGAACAAGTTGATTTATACCGTTGTTAATGCTCTTTTTGCAACCACTCTATCAATGCGTCCTGGGCGGGTTGCGCCAAGGCCGCATTCGGATGATTGACAAGAAACACTACGATCCATTGCTTTCCGCTGCGCGCTTTCACATAACCGGCAATGGATTTGACCCCCTCGAGTGAGCCGGTCTTGAGGTGGGCGTAACCAGCGATCTCGTTGTCCTTGAACCGCTTCTTTACCGTGCCATCCAATCCCAATATCGGAAGCGAGGCTTGCAGTTCGGCGTAGAACGGACTGCTTGATGCGCGCTGCAGCAACGCGGCAAGATGCAGGGGGCTGATGCGCTCCTTGCGCGACAGGCCTGCTCCATTTTCCAGCACCAGCTCCGGAAATTCCAGTTGCTGTGTCTTAAGCCATTGCTGCATCGCCGCGGTGCTGCGGACAATATTGGCTGCAGGAAGGTCGCCGAGCCGCGGCGGGGTACCCGCCGGCGTTGTCAATTCTGCATCGGGCTTGCTCGATAGCAGATTACCTGGCTTTGGTGTACGCCCTGCGAGTGCAGGCGGCGTAGCCGTTGCGGAGTCGATGCGTGCTCCTGCAATCGGATCTCCGGCAACGGCAGCGCTTCCCGCCTCACTTGTGACGACATCGATATTTACGGCAGATGCCTGGCCCTCCGGTGATCCAGACGGTTGCCGGGCGCCCGTCAAATCGGTATCCGCCGTATCTCCGCCTTCCTGCTCGGCGAGCAGGCTGGAGCTGCCATTTGCCTGCGGATTTGAAAATACGCCGCTCACGTCCTTGCCATCGGATTGCTGTGCATTTCCTGCATTCTGCGACGACTCTGCCGGATTCATCACGGGTGCCGCTGCCCCGAGTGTCAGGAACAGTTGCCGCGCCATGATGTTGTTGCTGAACTTGTTGATGTCGCGGATCACCTCCGATAACTGGGGCGATTGATATCTGGAAAACGGTGCCTGACCGGCGGGAGCCGTGCCCGAACGCAGCTTGCCCAGCAGCGTGCCGCCGAGTTCCTTCCACAAGGAACTGAACACCGCGAAGAAATACTCGTCTTGAGGCAACAGCGAAAAGTAATCATCAGCTTCGCCGCAGGATGCCGGAATCTTTCCTTCCAGCACGATGTCATGGCCGTCCAAGCGAGCCCTGTAGCTATCCTCCGCACCGCAATGCAATTTAACCGAAGTGGTAATGTGATTGCGCACTGTATAACCATCCAGTTCGGGTTCCAGCATGGCGATGGTTTCATGGCCGTTCGGGATCAGATGCAGATGCAGTGCATTGAAATTGAGCAGCAAAGCATCGGTACCGACGTTGTATGCACGGGTCGGATCATTGTCGAACTCGGCAGGATTCTCGCTGACCGGTTCGAAAAAACTGTGGTCGAGAACGAGGTTGCCGCGTATCTCGCGCAGCCCGCGCTGGCGCAATTCGCGCAGCCACATCCAGAACTGCTCCAGGGTCAGCTTCGGGTCGCCATAACCCTTGAACACCAGATCGCCCTCAAGCACGCCATCCTCGAGTTTCCCGTCGAGATAAGCCTCGGTATTCCAGCGATAAGCCGGACCCAAAGTTTCCAGTGAGGCATAGGTGGTGAGCAACTTCATCGTTGATGCCGGGTTCATCGAACGTTCCGCATTCAGACTGACGACCGGCTCAGTCTCGTTCACACCCTGAACTACGATGCCGACGCTCGACAGCGGGATATGCGCGTGCTTGAGTGCCGCGCTGACCGGCTCCGGCAAAGGGGCGGCAAACGCGCGGGTGGCGGCCAGAAGGCCTGCAAACAGCGTGATGAACAATATTCGCATAGCGATCAACTCAGTTGATTGACGATGCGCAAGGTGCGATCGACCAGCAAATCAATTTCCTCTTGCGCGATTATATACGGCGGCATGAAATATATCGTGTTGCCGATGGGGCGCAGAAGCAACTCATTCTCCAGCGCGAGCGAATAGCATTGCTGGGCAAAATTGCGCCGTGAAGTCTCCACTTCAAACGCCCAGATCATCCCGGTGTTTCTCCAGTTTAGCACCGCGGGATGTTCGCGCAAGGGCCGGGCGACCTGATTCAAGTAGACCGCCTTGTCGCGGTTAGCAGCCAGCACACCATCCCTGGCAAAAATGTCCAATGTGGCAAGCGCCGCCCGGCAGGCCAGCGGATTCCCGGTATAAGAGTGTGAATGCAGGAATCCGCTCGATACTTCATCGTGATAAAACGCCTGGTAGATTTCTTTTTGAGTCATCACCACCGACAGTGGAAGATAGCCGCCGGTGATCCCTTTCGATAGACATAAAAAGTCCGGAACAATTCCCTGTCCATCCTGTGATGAATCCTGCCGGGGCCGGGTTGTGCCTTGCTCGCAGGCGAACATGGTGCCGGTCCGGCCCATGCCGACGGCGATCTCGTCCGCGATCAGATGCACGTCATGTTCCGTGCACAGTTGGCGCGCGCGCTGCAAATAGGTCGGGTGATACATCGCCATGCCTGCCGCACCCTGAACCAGCGGCTCAATGATGAAAGCGGCCAGTCGCGCATGGTGTTGCTGCAAATGCCGCTCCAGATGATCGGCACAACGCAGCGCGTACTCCTCGGAACTTTCTCCTGCCAAGGCTTTGCGCCAGTCCGGGGTGGGCACGGTCGCCTGCTGCCGTATCAAAGCGCCATAAGCTGCGCGAAACAACGCGACATCCGTCACCGACAATGCGCCCAGCGTTTCGCCGTGATAGCTGTTTTCCAGACTGATGAATTGCGTCTTTTCCGTCTCGCCGCGGTTGATCCAGTAATGCGCGCTCATCTTCAGCGCGATCTCGGTGGCGGACGCCCCGTCGGAGGCGAAGAAGCAGTGGCCCAGCCCTTTCGGTGCAATCTCGCACAATCGCTCGGAAAGTTCGACCACCGGCTCGTGGGTAAAACCCGCCAGCAACACATGTTCCAGTTTTCCAAGCTGGTCGTTGATCGCGCTGCCGATGCGCGGATTGCAGTGGCCGAACAGATTCACCCACCATGAACTGATCGCATCCAGATAGCGCTTATTCTCGAAGTCTTGCAGCCACACACCGTTGCCGCTTGCAATCGGCAGCAGCGGCAAATATTCATAATGTTTCATCTGGGAACAGGGATGCCACACGGCAGCGAGACTGCGGGCACGTAAATCGGCATTGCTTGGGGAATGATTCTGCATGCACTGAATCATAGCGGGTTTTGCGGCTTGCGCGCAGGGCAAAGTTTGGATAGCCTGAGGATGGTTGGAAGCGCGCGGAGGACAGGTGCAAATTCTCATTACGGGCGGCACGGGCTTGATCGGACGCCAGCTTTGCAAGGTCCTGCTGGCGCGAGGGCATGAACTGACGGTTTTGAGCCGCGCCCCGGATTCTGTCCCGGCAAAATGCGGCGCAGGTGTGCATGCGATGTCCAGCCTCGAAGAATGGAGGCCCGACCAGACTTTTGAAGCGGTCATCAACCTGGCCGGAGAGCCGATCGTCGATAGACGCTGGACAGCCAGGCGCAAGCAGGTGCTATGGGATAGCCGGGTATCCTTGACCGAACACCTGGTAAGGCGCATCGCCGAGGCGCGGCACAAGCCAATCGTGTTGTTGAGCGGCTCCGCGGTAGGTTATTACGGCAATCGCGGCGAAGCCGTGCTGGACGAATCCGCCGCGGCCGGCAATGATTATTCCGCCCAACTATGCAAAGCATGGGAAGGCGCCGCGTGCGGCGCAGAAATTTTCGGAGCGCGCGTGTGCTTGCTGCGCACCGGACTGGTCTTGGCTCGTCATGGCGGTTTGCTCGGACGCATGCTGCTGCCGTTCAAGCTGGGAATGGGCGCGCGCCTGGGGGACGGGAATCAGTGGATGAGCTGGGTACATATCGATGATTGTGTGGCGATGCTGCTCCGTCTATTGAACGATGCCCATGCCAGCGGGCCCTACAACATGACCTCGCCGCAACCGGTCACCAATGCGCAATTCACTGCGGCACTGGCACAGGCAGTACAGCGACCCGCTCCATTCAAAGTGCCTGCGATCGTATTGAGAGCAAGCATGGGCGAACGTGCCAGCCTGCTGCTGGAAGGACAAAAAGTTTTCCCGAGAAAGATGGTGGAGGCAGGTTTTCGCTTTACCCATGCAAACCTTCCGGATGCCCTGAACGGCTTGCTTGGAAGGTAGTTTTTGCTGCTTATTCCCACTTCACAAAAGCTGGCTTCGCTTTCCGTATCATCTCATTTGTGGCATCCTGCCGACCTTAATACCTACACATAGAATTCATTTCCGTCCCATTTTTGAACGCGGGATGGTCGGAGGATCGCAGTAATGAGACGAGTTGATGATTTCCGCCTGCACTTTGGCAAGCGCAAGCTGGTGCCGATTATTATTGGTGGAATGGGTGTGGATATTTCCAGCCGGGAATTGGCTTGGGAGGCCGCGCGACTGGGCGGCATCGGCCATATATCCGACGCGATGCTGCCGACCGTCGCGGATCGCCATTACAAGACGAAATTCGTCAGTGTCAAGCAAAAACAGTACAAACTCAACGTAGAAAAAACCGATAAATCCATCGTCCAGTTCGATCTGGGCCAAGTGGCCGAATCCACCCGTTTGCATGTCAGCAAGACCATGGAAGGCAAACGCGGCGATGGCATGATTTTCGTCAATTGCATGGAAAAATTGACGATGAATTCTCCCCGCGAAACATTGCGCGTGCGACTGTGCGGTGCACTGGATGCCGGGATAGACGGCATCACGTTGAGCGCGGGATTGCATCTCGGATCATTCGCGCTGATGGAGGATAATCCGCGCTTCCGCGATGCCAAGCTGGGCATCATCGTCTCCTCCTTGCGTGCTTTGCAGCTATTCCTGCGCAAAAACGCCAAACTCAACCGCCTTCCCGATTACATCGTGGTGGAAGGCCCGTTGGCGGGCGGACATCTGGGTTTCGGGATGGATTGGGCACAGTATGATCTGCGCGCCATCGTCACCGAGATCCTGCAGCATCTTAAAACCGAACAACTGGATATCCCTGTGATACCGGCTGGCGGGATATTTACCGGCAGCGATGCGGTGAGCTATCTGGAAACCGGTTCGGCGGCCGTCCAGGTGGCGACGCGATTCACGATATCGAAAGAATGCGGCATCCCGGATAAAATCAAGCAGGAATATTTCAAGGCCAACGAGGAGGACATCGAGGTGAACATGATCTCCCCGACCGGCTATCCGATGCGCATGATCAAGAGTTGCCCGGCGATAGGTGCAGGGATACGCCCGAACTGCGAAGCGTACGGCTATCTCCTCGACGGCAATGGCCACTGTGCCTACATCGACGCGTACAACCGCGAAGTTGCGCTGCACCCGGATGCCAAGAAGATTTCCGTCAAGGACAAGACCTGTCTATGTACCCATATGCGCAACTTTGATTGCTGGACTTGCGGGCATTACACCTATCGTCTGAAGGACACGGCTCGCCGCAATGCCGACGGGACCTATCAATTGTTGACCGCCGAGCATATATTCCACGACTACCAGTTCAGCACCGATAACAAGATCACCCTCCCCGCGGAAAAATAAAACCCGACTCCGCCCTTGAAATAGGACAGGTTCACCCCGACTATTGGCACTCGCGGGCAGAGAGTGCTAAAATCCGCTCCCACTTTTTATAACCCATTGTTTTAGGAGACCTCAGCATGAAAATTCGCCCTTTGAACGACCGTGTGATCGTCAAACGCATGGAAGAAGAACGCAAGACCGCATCCGGTATCGTGATTCCGGATGCTGCCGCTGAAAAACCCGATCAAGGCGAAATCGTCGCCGTGGGCAAAGGCAAGGTTGGCGATGACGGCAAACTGCAGGCTATGACCGTCAAGGTCGGCGACCGTGTGCTATTCGGCAAATACGCCGGGCAGGCTTTCAAAATGGACGGCCAGGAATATATGACCATGCGCGAAGACGACATCATCGGCATCGTCGAAGCCTAACCAACAATAAACTTCAGGAGATATAACATGGCAGCTAAAGACGTAAAATTCCACGACTCGGCGCGCAGCAAAATGATGGCCGGCGTCAATATCCTGGCCGATGCGGTCAAGGTGACACTGGGTCCCAAGGGCCGCAATGTCGTTCTGGATCGCTCTTACGGATCGCCGACCGTCACCAAGGACGGTGTATCGGTCGCAAAGGAAATCGAATTGAAGGACAAGTTCGAGAACATGGGCGCGCAAATGGTCAAGGAAGTCGCTTCCAAGACATCCGATGTTGCCGGCGACGGCACCACCACCGCGACCGTACTGGCCCAATCCATCGTTATGGAGGGCATGAAATTCGTCGCGGCGGGAATGAATCCCATGGATCTGAAACGCGGAATCGACCAGGCGGTCATTGCGGCAGTTGCCGAGTTGAAGAAAATTTCAAAGCCCTGCACCACCAGCAAGGAGATCGCCCAGGTTGGCAGCATCTCCGCAAACTCGGACACAGTGGTTGGCGAAAAGATCGCCGCCGCAATGGACAAGGTCGGCAAGGAGGGCGTGATCACCATCGAGGACGGTTCCGGCCTGGAGGATGAACTGGATATCGTGGAAGGAATGCAGTTCGACCGCGGTTACCTGTCCCCTTACTTTATCAACAATCAGGATCGCCAACTGGCTTTGATGGAAAACCCATATATCCTGTTGCACGACAAGAAGATCTCCAACATCCGCGAGCTGTTGCCCGTGCTCGAACAAGTCGCCAAAGCGGGCCGCCCATTGCTGATCATCGCAGAAGATGTGGATGGCGAAGCGCTGGCGACCCTGGTCGTCAACAACATTCGCGGCATCCTGAAGACCGTCGCCGTCAAGGCCCCGGGATTTGGCGACCGTCGCAAGGCGATGCTGGAAGACATCGCGATCCTGACCGGCGGCACCGTGATCGCCGAAGAAGTTGGCCTGACTCTGGAAAAAGCCACGCTTGCCGAATTGGGCCAGGCCAAGCGCATCGAAGTCGCCAAGGAAAACACCACCATCATCGACGGTGCGGGCAAGGAAGATGCGATCAAGGGCCGCATCAACCAAATCAACAAGCAGGTTGAAGAATCCACCAGCGACTACGACAAGGAAAAACTTCAGGAACGCAAGGCCAAACTGGCCGGCGGGGTTGCCGTAATCAAGGTCGGCGCTGCGACCGAGGTGGCAATGAAGGAAAAGAAAGCGCGTGTGGAAGATGCCTTGCATGCAACCCGTGCAGCCGTTGAAGAAGGCATCGTCCCCGGCGGCGGTGTCGCACTGTTGCGTGCGAAGTCCGTGGTGGCCAAACTGAAGGGCGACAACCATGACCAGGACGCCGGCATTACGATCGTGGTGCGTGCGATGGAGTCCCCATTGCGCGCGATCGTTTCCAATGCGGGCGACGAGCCTTCAGTGGTGGTCAACAAGGTAGCAGAAGGCAAGGGCAGCTTCGGCTATAACGCCGCAACCAGCGAATACGGCGATATGCTGGAAATGGGTGTGGTGGACCCGACCAAAGTGACGCGTGTCGCATTGCAAAATGCAGCATCTATCGCCGGTTTGATGCTGACCACCGCATGTATGGTTGCCGAACTGCCGGAAGACAAGCCTGCTGCTCCCGGAGGAATGGGCGGAGGCATGGGCGGCATGGACGGCATGATGTAATTCGCCTTGCGCATATCCAACCAGCAAACCCCGCTACGGCGGGGTTTGTTATTTGGCGCGTGACCGGTATAATGCGCGGCTTCCGAAGTTGGCTGATTTGCTTGGTTAACGAAGAAATGCAGCAACGATGGCCTGGTAGCTCAGTCGGTAGAGCAGAGGACTGAAAATCCTTGTGTCGGTGGTTCGATTCCGCCCCGGGCCACCAGATTTTTTGGTTGGTGAATTTTGAAATGGCTTGCCAAGAAGACCGGCAAGCCTTTTTTGTTTTGCAGCAATTAAGACTGACCGAATAAATGAATCAATCATTGGAAGAGAACATAACCCTTTCCGCAGGTGCTGGAGAGATCGCACGCGAAGCCGGTATTACCCGCGAAGTCAGGCGCCGCCGCACCTTTGCGATCATTTCCCACCCTGACGCGGGCAAGACCACGCTCACGGAGAAACTGTTGCTGTTCGGCGGCGCGATCCAGATGGCGGGCACGGTAAAGGCGCGCAAAAGCGGTCGTCATGCGACCTCGGACTGGCTGGAGATCGAAAAGCAGCGCGGCATCTCGGTGGCCAGTTCGGTGATGCAGTTCACCTACGGCGATTGCGTGATCAACCTGCTCGACACGCCCGGCCACCAGGATTTTTCCGAGGACACCTATCGCGTGCTGACCGCGGTGGATGCGGCGGTGATGGTAGTCGATGCGGCCAAGGGCGTTGAGGCCCAAACCATCAAACTGCTGGAGGTGTGCCGCCTGCGCAACACGCCGATCATCACCTTCATCAACAAGATGGACCGCGAGGTGCGCGAACCGCTGGAGTTGCTGGACGAGATCGAATCGGTGCTGAAGATCAAATGCGCGCCGGTGACCTGGCCCATCGGCATGGGCAAGCGCTTTCAGGGCGTGTATCACTTGCTGAACGACGAGGTACTGCGTTTTGTTCCCGGCGAAGCAAAGGCCGGGCAGGAAGTCGAAGTGTTGCGGGGCGCGCAGATCGAACGATTGGCCGTATCGTGCCCGAGCGAGATGAAGACCATGCGCGATGAGACCGAACTGGTGATGGGCGCGGGCGCATCGTTCGATCTGCGCGAATTTCTCGGCGGGCAGCAATCGCCGGTTTTCTTCGGCTCCGGCATCAACAATTTCGGCGTGCGTGAAGTCCTGCGCGCGCTGGTGAGCTGGGCGCCCTCGCCGCTGCCGCGCGAGACCGACAAGCGCATCGTGCAGCCGGACGAGCCGACGTTCACCGGTTTTGTGTTCAAGATACAAGCCAACATGGATCCGAACCATCGCGACCGCATCGCCTTTCTGCGCGTGTGCTCCGGCCGCTACGTTTCGGGCATGAAGGTGAAGCATCGGCGCACAGGCAAGGAGATGAAGCTTGCCAACGCGGTGACATTCATGGCGAACGAGCGCACGCGCATGGACGAAGCTTACGCGGGCGACATCATCGGCGTCCACAACCATGGCCAGCTGCAGATCGGCGACGTGCTAACCGAAGGCGAGGCGCTTACCTTTAAGGGCATCCCTTACTTCGCACCCGAATTGTTCAGCCGCGCCCGGCTGCGCGACCCGATGAAGGCCAAGCAACTGCAAAAGGGCCTGCGCCAACTTGGCGAGGAAGGCGCGGTGCAGGTGTTCGAGCCGCTGCAGGACAATAATCCGCTGATCGGCGCAGTGGGTCAATTGCAATTCGAAGTGGTGGAGCACCGCCTTAAGTCCGAATACGGGGTGGACGCGGTATTCGAGCGCGCCTCCATCCACACCGCGCGCTGGGTGACCTGCGACGATACCGCGCATCTTAATGAGTTTGTGAAAGCCAACCAAGGCCGCCTCGCGCGCGATGTAGACGGCAATTACGCCTACCTCGCGGACACCAGCATAAATCTGCGCCTGGCACAGGAGCGCTGGCCAAAAGTGCAGTTCCACGCCACGCGCGAACATGGCCAGCAACTAGGCTGAATTTTTCCGACGGAGCAATATCCTCGACCGGCAAGGTTGCATGCCATGAACGACAAAAAATCTCAAAGGTGCTCGCGGTAATAGGCCTTGAAATCATCCGCCGGCAATGGAAGACTGTAATAAAATCCCTGTACCTGGTCACATCCCATGTTTTTTAACAGCTCATGTTGCTCGGCGGTTTCAACACCTTCTGCCACGGTAACCAAACCGAGCGACTTGGCCATCGCGACTATCGTCCTTGCAATCGCCACATCGTCGGTGTTAGCCGGCGTTTCCCTGATGAAGGCCTGGTCTATCTTCAGAGTATCGATCGGAAATCGTTTGAGATAGGCAAGCGATGAATGTCCGGTGCCAAAGTCGTCAAGCGACAGATGGATGCCCCTGCTGCGTATCCTGTCCAGCAATTTGATCACTCGTTCGGGATTCTCCATCACCATGCTTTCGGTGATTTCCAGTTCCAGCGAACTTGCGGGAAGATTTGCCTCGGAAAGAACCGCATCAATATCATCCAGCAGGTTATCAGAGCGTAACTGCCTTGCGGAAAGATTGACAGCTATTCGCACCGGACGCAGCCCGGCGCGCTGCCACTCCGCATTCTGCCGGCACGCTTCGCGCAACACCCAGCGGCCGATCGCCACGATCATTCCGGTTTCTTCGGCGACAGGAATGAATTCCGTCGGCAGGACCAAGCCTCGCTCCGGATGCATCCAGCGAACCAGAGCCTCCATGCCGAGCAGACGTCCATCCACTGCATCCACCTTGGGTTGGTAATACAGGCGCAATTCGTTGTTTTCAACTGCATGCTGCAAATCGGTGATCAGCCGCAGCGTCTTTGCGGCAGCACGTCCCATGGCCTCGTCATAGATCGCAAAATCGTTGCCCCCCGCGCGGCGCACCCGATTGCAGGCGGAAGCCGCCCGTTGCACATGTGCTTCAGCGATGTTCACGGCATCGTTGCCGGTGCCGCTTTCAATAAGCGCGGCCCCGATCGACAGCGTCGAGAACAACTCACGCCTTTCAATGTGCAGCGGCTGCTGGGCGGTGCCGAGCAACTGGCCGGCCCGCCGCCGCGCACCGGCGAGATCGCCTGGCCAACTCACCAGAACAAAGGCATTCCCGCCGAAACGGTACAGCGTTTCTTCCTTATCGTCGATCCCGTCGCGCAATCGATGGGCAACCTTGACCAGCCAGCGCTCGGTTTCAACCGCACCCAGGCTCTCAAAGATCTCCTGTTCGCGGTCGGCGACGATCATCATCACCGTTCCCGCGCGCCGCAGCATAATCGCCTTGCTCAATTCTTCGCGCAAGCGGTATTGATTCGGAAGGCCCGTCGCGGAATCAAAAAACGCCTGGTACTTGAGTTTTTCTTCGGCACGGATGATGGCGACAACGTAATAGGATACGAACAGGGCGACGATGATGATCAATACCGAAAAGCCGAAGACCCAGCCTATCATGTTTGACAGGCTGAATTGGGAATCCACACCGAGCCTGTCCACTGCCCGCTGGTTGGCCGACGACAAGGTGGCGAGCGTTTCCTCGATTTGACGCACCTTGGGCTTGACCTGGGCAAGGATCGCGCGGGCCAAATCCCAGTTCACTGTTTTGCTGCCGAGCGTATTGGCCAACTCATCGGACAGCATGTCAAGCTCCGCAAGCCGCGAGCGCAATTCGGCTACTTGCTCACGTGAACCCATGTCCTTCTCCAGATCCTCGACAATGCTTTCGAGGCGCCTAGAGTTGGATTTTCGTTGTATCTGGAAATCTTCCCGGGTGGCAGTGTAGGAATAGTATTCGTACAGCAGGCGTTCTTCGTCGGCAATGACGCCGCGCAGTTCGCCGATGCGCTGGGACAACGGAAGTTTTTCCGCGATGAACATCCGGTTCACGGCCTGCACCGAATCGCCCAGAAAGACGATACGTATCGACACAGCGATACCTACGCCCAGTACGAGCAAAAATGCCCACCATATCCTGCGCTGTAGCATTGCTGGCTTCCTTGCCCGAAAAAGTGTGTGTCATGCGCTCCCGCATCCGGGAACCGGGAATCTATCCCTGCAGACTTACATCTTTACGGAGGGTGCGGAATTGTCCCCGGCGGGCTCAAGCTTGCCGCCGACCTTCAGGCATGTACCCACTGGAACCGGGATGAAATCATTGGGATCATTGTCGACCTTGGCATGGCCTTTGCAGGAATGCATGGCTGGATTGGTGTTGCAGGCATTCTGGCCCGCCTTGGCAATGCCGTAGCACTTTTCCTCGTCGGCGGCATTAACGGAGCCCGCTGCAGTGGTGATGCCGAACGCCAGAAGAGCAGTGATGGCGGTGGAAATGAGGGTGTGTTGATCTTTCATATTCTGGATTCCTTTCAGGTTGAACAACTCATCCGCTGCCGCGCAAAGAAACGGCTCGGCACAGTCACTTTACCATTGACGGCAGGGATTGTCTGCCGCAGCTATGCGGATCAATGAAACCGCTTTTCCATCCAGAAATCCACAGACCATTGCCAGCGGCTCAGTATCAACAACACCCCCAGCAGTATTCCCCAGGATAGATGTTGATTAAGGCCCGCTTCGCTCAGGTCAGCGTAGGAAATGACCGCGACCACGTTGAGTATGGAGAGACCTGCAGCGGCAAACCTGCCAAACAAGCCAAGTACCAGCAGGACGGATAATCCCAGCTCAGCGCCGGTCGCCATGTAGGCCGCAACATCCGGCGGAAGCAGCGGCACCGAATATACATCGCTGAACAGATACAGCGTGCTGTCCCAGCTTTGTATCTTGGTCCAGCCCGATTTAAAGAATACATTCGCAAGGTATAGCCTCAGCCCCAGATCCATCAGTGGCGCCAGATATTCGGGCAGATGTGAAGCGGTGTAGTAGAACCGGATCGGCTTTATCAAAGGATTCATGGTATTGTCCTTAATTCAAAATTGCTCAATGCATCTTGCGCTGCCAGATTCATCAGAGCGGCTTGCAAATCGAAATCCGGATGGCGCTCGAGCGTGGCGGCAGTTGCTCCCCCCAGCGGGATGCCGGCCAGTATTGCTTGCAGCCATGCGGCATCAGCTTGTGCCAGTTCGCCGACCCGCACAACATCGTCCTTGCGGCTGACCAGCACATTACAGGGGCCACTATCCAGATCGATATGGAAGTCGCTGTTTTCACCGGGTTGGTGGGCTTGCCATATCGCCGCAACCGGATAGCGGGAACACACCAGATGGCAGGCCGGATGAATGCACAGGATCAAGTCGGAATATTGCTCCGGAGATATTTGCGCCAGCCCGGCAATGTCGATCGCTGCATCGTCCGCGAACCATGCGCGGTGACAGGCCCATTCAAGCACCGCGACATCGGGCAGGTAAGGCAGTCCTTGCGCCGGTTCGAAAGCCGCGACGAATTCCGCCATCTCCGCGCCATAGTGATGCAGGTTGCCGCTGCGAGATGGATACCGCCCGATATATTGGCGCGCCAACAGCCGGAAGAAATCCTTGCCGACCAGTTTTGCGATGACCGGATATGCGCCTGCAAGCGCGTCGTGCAGATTGCCCCGATAATTGTTGCGGTATACCTCGATGGCGACATCAACAGCGTAATGCGGGTAATTCGCAGCCATCTGCGGCGACGTTTCTTCTCCGCGCACGATAGCGCGCGCAAGGTCCGACATGTCGTCATCCAGCGCAGACAAGAATATTCTCCATCCGCTGCTGCGCTTTTGCCGCCTCGCCCGCAAGTACCGGCAATGCGGGGATATCGCTGTCCCATTCGATCAGCGTGGGGCGCGGCCCGATCTGCTGCAAGACCAGGTCATATAACTCCCACACCGCGGGATAGACCGGATGATCATGGGTATCCACGAGGCAACCATTCCTCTCGCTGAATCCGGCCAGGTGATATTCCTTCACCGCTTCGGCGGGAATGGCCTTGATGAACGCTTCGGCGTCCGTGCCGAGGTTGCGCGCATTCACATACAGGTTTTCCACGTCGAACAGGATGCCGCAACCGGTGCGCCGGTTCAGTTCGGCCAGAAATTCGCCCTCGCTCATTTCGCTTTGAGTAAACGACAGGTAGCTGGAGAGATTTTCCACCAGCAACTGTCGGCCGAGTTTTTCCTGCACCTGCTCCACGCGGCTTGCCACATTGGATAAAGCCTTTTGTGTATAGGGAAAAGGCAACAGGTCGTTGATGACCATGCCGTCGGACGCATTCCAGCACAGATGTTCCGACACGGCAGCGGGTTGCACCGCATCGCAAAGACGCTGCAAAGCGGACAAATGCACCTGATCCAATGGTACGGTCGAAGCCAGCCCCATTCCCACGCCGTGCAGGCTGACGGGATAATGTTCGCGCACCCTGAGCAGGGTATGCAGGGATGGACCGCCCCCGAAAAAGTTTTCGCTATGCACTTCTACCCAGCCCAGCCTGGGCAGCTTTTGCAACACCTCGCAGTAATGGGGCGCCCGCAAGCCGACGCCGGCGATGCACGGCAATGTATCGCCTGCGGGCTTGCTCATTACATTGCCTTCTTCATCATGCCGTCACCCATCAGACTGCCGCCTGCGATCTTGTTGCAAGTGCCCTTGGGCACCGCGACAAAATCCATCGGGTCATTGTTCATGGTGGCTTGACCCGCACAGGAATGAGCGCTCTTGTTGCTGGAGCAGTCGTTCATGCCGGCCTTGGCGATGCCGAAACATTTTTCCATTTCCACCTTTTTTTCGGCAGCGTTCGCATTGCCGCTGGCCAGGCCAAGCACCAGCAAACTGCCGATCGCGGCTGAAAGAATGTGACTGTTGTTCATAGTAATACTCCTTGAAGTTGGTTGATAACGAGAAGCTTGCCTCCAGCCATAGTCAGAGAAAGCCGGATTTCTTTGCAGCATTTTGCACAGATTCACTACTCCGGCCTTGATGATCCGCAGGCCTTTGATCCACGCACCAATTTATTCGGGCAGTATTTGAAAAAGGTTACATGAAGATTCGGATATTAAGGAAGAAAGCAAGTCGGACCGCAACGAATATCACAATCAATTCTGGCTTGGTCCATCTTGTATCTATTGCGGTCACTGAATGCGAAAGCATGTTGCCATGCTCAAGTGAACGCTCTGCCCAAATGGCTTGGCAGCACAAATTAAAGTTGAATCCAATTTAATTTGACATGTTTGTATATTAGTGTATCATTATACACGAATGAATAGTGACTGGAATCTCCCCCTGGCTTGTTCCCCTACAAGCCATCTAGGCTTGCTCCCCTTGCAAGCCATTTTTTTGTCGACGCGAACCGCTCCATAACCGCCAACGATTGATGATCAAACGGCCCCCGCACCAACGCGCGCGGGATGCCGCAAGAAGGATTATCTGTACAGCGAAGGGAATTGCTCGCGCAGGTGTTCCAGCTTGGGCAGATCATTGAAGACGATATAGGGCTGGTAGGGGTGCAGTGCCAGATAGTTCTGGTGATGTTCTTCGGCAGGATAGAACTGCTTCAGCGGCACGACCTGCGTAACGATCGGCGCGGAAAATGTGCGCGCGTCAGTGAGTTGCCGGATGTAATCCTGCGCGATCCTGTGCTGCTCCTCGCTGGTATAGAAGATCACCGAACGGTATTGGCTGCCGGTGTCCGGACCCTGCCGGTTGAGTTGGGTAGGATCGTGCGCCACGGTGAAAAACACCTGCAGCAATTGTCGGTAGGAAACCTGGTCCGGATCGAAATGGACACGCACCGATTCGGCATGGCCTGTCGTTCCTTCGCTCACCATCTCGTAATGCGCGGTTGAGGCGTCACCGCCTGAATAACCGGACACCACGTCCGTCACACCCTTGACGTGCTTGAACACTGCATCCACGCCCCAGAAACAACCGCCGGCAAACACTGCCGATTGCTGAGCTGAAACGGGCTTGTCTGCTGCGGACGCGGAAAATGAAATGACTGCCATCAATATGATCGGCAATATTTTTCTGCCGATGCCGAATCCATAACCCGACGCATTATTGGACATCATGAACCTCCTTATTCAAACTTGCCCGCCGGAACTGACCGGACAGGAAAGAAAACCCGATCATTGCCTGGCCGAACTGGCGCCTTGATGCGTCTCGGCAAGCAATATCCGTATCATTCTCTCGGTTTCCTGATACGCGCCCTCGCCGAAATGCTGATAGCGTTGCCGGCCCTGCGCGTCCATCAGATATTGCGCCGGCCAATAGGTGTTCTGGTAGGCATTCCAGATCTCATATGTGTTATCCATCACCACCGGGTAGGTGATGCCCAAAGCGCGGACCGCGCGTTCGACATTGTCCTTGTCCTTTTCGTAGCCAAACTCCGGCGTGTGCACCCCGACCACCAGCAAACCGTCCTGGCGATACTTCGCCGACCATGCTTTTACGTAGGGCAAAGTGCGCAAACAGTTGACGCAGTCATAGGTCCAGAATTCCACCAGCACCACTTTGCCGCGCAAATCATCGCTGTTCAAAGGCGGCGAGTTGAGCCACTGAGCGTTTGCGGAAATCGGATCCGGCATCTGATCGTCCGCTTTCGCCCGAACGGATGTCAGCGCTGCCGCGATCATCAGTACCCACAAGCCGGCAACAAGCAATTGGCTGCGCTGGTTTATAGTCATCAGCATAATATTACTCCTTGTATTCAGCCGAAGGTAAACGCGAACGCCCGCGCATCGGCATCCAGAAATTCGATGCGGAAGGTGTGAACCGCGATCTTGCCGCTTTGCCGGATCAGCTGGTATAACCGCTGCTCGCGGATCACGCCGTTGCCCTGCGCATCGATATCCGATCCATGGTCCGCGCCGGGAACGGCTCCGTCCAGCGTGACCTTGAAGCGCACTGGCTTGCCGCTGAGTGTACCCAGCACCAAATGCAGATCGCGTCCCTGAAAGCGGTAACTGATCGCTCCTCCCGATGCCCGTACGGCAGCGGATTCAGGGGAGACCTTCCATTTGCCGCTCAACGCCCACTGATCCGGTTCAAGCACACGCGGTGCGCTGTAGTGCGCGGTGATATCCCGCTTGACCGACTCGGGCGAAACCAGATTCTGCTGGCGCGCATAACCCACATAGGTTTCCGGCGAGCGCTCCATATCCGCGGCGGCGGCCGTTGCGCCGGAACCCGCCACCCGCACCAATCCGCCCACATCAAGAACACCATGGTGCGCCTCCTTGAGCAAGGTCTGGATCATCTGCTCGGTTTCCCGATATGCGCCTTCGCCGAAATGCTGTTCGCGGATCTGTCCTTGGGCGTCGATCAGATAATGCGCCGGCCAATACCGGTTATGGTATGCGTTCCAGATCGTGTACCGGTTATCCATCGCCACCGGATAGGTGATCCCCAGGTCGCGGATCGCCTGTTCGACATTGCGGCTATCCTTTTCGAAAGCGAATTCCGGCGCATGCACGCCGATGATCACCAGGCCCTGGCCGCGATATTTTTCATCCCATGCTTTCAGATAAGGCAGGGTGCGCAAGCAGTTGATGCATGAATAAGTCCAGAAGTCGACCAGCACTACCTTGCCGCGCAGCATCTCGCTGGTCAGCGGCGCGGAATTGAACCAGCCGGTTGCGCCGGTAAGTGGTGGCATCAGGGGCTGCATCGCCCGGGTTTTGGCGGCGATGTTTGTACCGGTGGTTTGCCGAAGCTCGGTTGGCTTGGCCAGTTGCTCGATCAATTTCTGCTCGGTACCGGCTGTGCTCAAAAATGTGAATTGCGACAGGAAGCGGGTATCCCAGCCCAGCGCGATCACCACCACCCCAACCAGCACCGTGACGCCGAGTCCGCGACGCAACCATTCTTCCGCTCCCAGCCCGCGCTTCATCAGGTTGAACACCCGTCCTCCCGCCAGCAGGGCGACTGCCAGCGAAGTTGCCGCGCCTGCGGCAAACACCAGCAGCAAAAGCGCACTGTACAGATTCGCGCCGTTCAGTGCCGCGCCTGCCAATACCAAGCCCAGGATGGGCCCCGCACAGGGAGCCCATAGGAATCCGACCGCGACTCCCAGCAACAGCGAGCCCTTGACGCTGGCCTGCTGGTCGGCGCGTTGCTGCAAACGTCCGCCGAAAGCGACGAACGGGCGCATCATGCGATCCGACAAGGCCGGAAAGACCAATGCCAGCCCCATCAGCAGCAACAGCAGCATCGCCGCATAGCGGCCATACTGATTCAATGCGACCAGCCACGCTCCGCCGACTGCCGCCAGGCTGGCGAGCACCGTAAAGGTCGCCGCCATACCGAGCAGTATCGGCAGGCCGGAACGCCGGAAGGATTGATCCGAGCGCGCGAAGATGAACGGCAACACCGGCAATACACACGGACTGAAGATGGTCAGCACGCCACCAAGGTATGACAGCAAGAAGATCAGCATGATCGTTCAGATCTTCTTGTAAGGAATGAAGCGCAACGCCACGGTATTCATGCAATAGCGCAGGCCGGTCGGTTGAGGGCCGTCGTCAAACACATGGCCGAGGTGCGCATCGCACAAAGCGCAGCGCACTTCGGTACGCGTCATGCCGAACATGCGGTCGGTGATCTCCCGCACATTTTCCGGTGCGATCGGCTGCCAGAAACTCGGCCAGCCGGTGCCGGAATCGTATTTGGTGCTGGCGTCGAACAGCGCATTGTCGCAACAGATGCAGCGATACAATCCCAGCTCATGCCGGTCGTAACCCGGCTGTGAAAATGCCCGTTCCGTGCCCTGCTCGCGCGTGACTTCATAAGCCAGCGGCGTAAGCCGTTTTTTCCATTCGGCATCCTTGCGCACACGGGCCAAGGTTGCGCGCCCCAGCGGTTTGCCATCGTCGGAAAATTGCATGATGGTCACCTTGTCGCTGCCGGACGCCTGTTCGGCAAACGAGCGCGTCGCCAAAACCATCGTGAGTCCTGACAGGGTGTATAGAAAATGTCTGCGTTGCATCTTGGTTACCTCCTTGGTCTTGTTTGATAGACAAATCCCGGGCTCGGTTCAAAGCAAACCTCAAAACCAGTTATGATTCGCCATGCCTGCCTGTTGATTCGGACAGGACCGGCAAATGGTTACATTATGGATGGATGGGGCTCGGGTGACAGAAAAACCTGACAATCTTGCAGCATTGATGAAGCAATCCCTGAACGGGGACCAGCGTGCCTACGCAAACATACTGCAGGAAACCTCGCGGTTCCTCAGGCCTTTCCTGGCGAAACGCCTCAGCTTCACGAATGAAGTGGATGACCTGCTGCAGGAAATCCTGATCTCCATCCACAAGGCGCGCCATACCTACGATGGCAACCGCCCCTACAAGCCATGGGTGTATGCCATCGCCAGATTCCGCCTGCAGGATTATCTGCGCGCGCACTACGCCGATCAGCTGCGCCATGCCGACGACCTGTCCGAAATGGAAGAATATTTGCACGAGCCTGTAACCGAATCGGCCATTTCATACGAATACATCAGCGGGGAAGTGGATAAACTTCCCGAGAAGCAGGCAACCATCCTGCGATTGATGCACCAGGAAGGGTACACCGCCAAAGAGGTCGCCGAGAAGATCGGCATGAACGAATCTGCGGTAAAGGTCGCGGCGCATCGCGCCTACAAAATATTGCGCCAAAAACTGGAAAGATAGAAACTGGAAATGTCATGGGAAATATCGACGATCTGATAGGCAAGCTTGCAAAGGACGGGACAGCAGTCAAGCCCGCCCTCCACCCGGTTCTGCTGAGCCTGGAATGGATCGCAATCGCCGTGTGCTATCTCGCGGTTGCGCTGATGATTTCCGGAATCCGTCCGGACCTGATGGCAAGGCTGCATGATGCATGGTTTGCCGCAGAGATTGTTTCACTGGTCGCCATCTTCATCGCCACCAGCCTAAGCGCCGCCTTGCTGTCGTTTCCGGATCTGCACCAGATGCGCCGTTTCGCGCTGGTGCCGGGAATCATGTTCATCTTGTTTGCGCTGGTCATGTATTTTTCCTGGCAAGCCGACAACCCCCCTTCGCGACCACCGATGCACAGTGTGGAATGCACCTTGAGCATCACACTGCTTGCGATCTTGCCGGCTGCGTGGATCTTCTATGCGATGCGCAAATTCGCCAGCACTCATCCCAATTGGGCAGGCAGCATCGCGCTGCTTTCGGCATTCAGCATAGGTGCCTTGTGGTTGAGGCTTTACGAACAGACCGACTCGATCAGGCACGTCGTAGAGTGGCATTACCTGCCGATGATCGCCGCTGGCTTCGCGGGGCTGTGGCTGGGGAAAGCAATACTGAAGTGGTGACGGACTGCTGAAACGACGATGCACCCCTGCCGATTCCGGAGCATCCCCGATCACGTCCTGCGGCGCCGAGTGGATACGCCGTTACCGCTGCAGTTCAGCCATTCGATGCCGATAACCCGGCAACACTTGCTGCGAATGCAGGCATCGCGCTGACGCGACCATGCTTTACCGACTGGCTGCTGAAGGGGTATTGCTGATGCACCTGGCATTCATCCTGTTCGCGCTTATGGGTGCAGTGATCGCGGTACGCTGGCGCTGGATTCCCATTGTTCACGTTCCTGCCGCGGCATGGGGGATTTTCGTCGAGCTTACCGGACGCATTTGTCCGCTCACTTACCTGGAGAACTATTTTCGCGCCAGGGCTGGGCTATCGAGCTACGCGGAAAGCTTTATCGAGCACTATCTCCTTGCAATCATCTACCCTTCCGGACTCACCAGAGAAATTCAATTGGTGTTGGCCGGCGCCGTGATCGCCGTCAATTTCGCCGTCTATGGCTGGCTCCTGACGCGCCAGCGCATTTAACGCCACCGATCGAACAGGGTCACGTGGTGGATGAAGCAAGTGATGTTTGCAGATTTGCGCCGAGATCATCGCCTTCCGCGCATCGTGAAACATCATGCGGGACGCTGGCGGTCAGATATTGAAAAAACGGACCTGGTTGCGGCCGCTCTCTTTGGCTTGATACATCAGCATGTCAGCGCGTTTGAGCAGGTCGTCCGGGCGGTATTCATGATTGATGAACATCACCACCCCGATACTCGCCGTACACTGATATTCGATGGTGGTTTCCGCCTCGCCTTCATGCTGGAGCACCAGCTTGTATGGCTTGGAAAGAACGGTGCGGATCTTGTCCGCGACGATGCCTGTCTGGGCAATCGAAGATTGCTTGTCGGTATTCAGCTCGGTGAGCATCACCACGAATTCATCGCCGCCAAAGCGCGAGACCGTATCCATTTCACGGACGCAACTGATGATACGGCGCGCCACTTCCTTCAACAGCAAGTCCCCCGCTGAGTGGCCATATTGGTCATTGAGCGGTTTGAAATTGTCCATGTCAAGGAACATCAGGGCGCCAAAATGACCGGAGCGTTTGCTTGCGGCCATGGCCTGGTTCAACCGGTCGTCAAACATCCTGCGATTGGGAAGTTTCGTCAGCGCGTCATAAAACGCCAGATTGCGGATTTGATCTTCGGCCTTTATGCGCTCGGTGATGTCGCGGGATACCACGACGACACGCGATGCATGGCCGCGGCTGTTTCTGATCAGCCCTCCGCACGATTCCATGTAGCGGATGCTGCCATCCGGCAGAACGAAACGATATTCTATGCGCAGACCCATGCCGGTTTGTATGGTTTCCTTGAATACACGCCTGACATGCTCGCGGTCATCCGGGTGTATCTCCTCGAAGGAATCCGTGCCCATCAGACTTTCATGGTCGCCGAAGAGCCGCGAATAGGACGGGCTGTTATATAGACGCCGTCCTTCCAGATCCAGTACCGCGACAAAATCATCGATGTTCTCCGCGATCATCCGATAAAACTCCTCCTGTTCGCGCAGCGCTTCTTCGGAGCGTTTTTTCTCGGAGATATCGGTCAACACGGAGCGCACTACAGGGGTATCGCTATCCTTCAAAAGCCGCAGGCTGTCCAGCCTGACCTGGCGTCGCGATTTGTCTGCGCGCAAAACCGCCAATTCACAGGTCAGCTTGTCATCCACCTGCAGCACGCTTGCAAAATATTGGTCCCAGCGATCCCGATCTTCCGGGGCGATGAATGTGGTGAAGCGCTTGTGCATCAATTTGCCGCGCTCTTTTCCCAACAGGGTGGCGCCGGTGAGATTGATCTCGTCGATCAAGCCCTCGCGGCTGAATGTGAGGTACCCGACGGGGGCCAGGTCGTAAAAATTGGTGTAGCGGTCGCGCGATTCTTCTATGATGAGCTGCGCGCGCTGCAACTCTTCGCTTTGCATCTCAAGCTCGATCTGGTACACCTGAAGCTCGTGGAGGATTTCTTCGGTCGGGCGAGTCGGCACATTCGCGCGTGGCATTTTCGCCAGCTTTTTTTCTGCCGCCGCACGCAACGAGCGGACGAATTTAACCTCCGCACCCGCACCCAGCATCTTTTGTTCTACAGGCTTGTTGCTCATGGCCCCCCCTTTGCAACAGTTTCAGTATCGCATATCGAGCCAGTTCCGCAACACTTTTTATATAATGGTTAATGGGCATGGAGCACGTCCCTTTATCTGCCGGGCTTGTCTCCCTAATAACATAGGCTTAGCGATTTCTTTTATGCATATTTGCTTCGTCGCCAGATGCAATACGTGCATTCCCCCCAATAGACGGGTAAGTTCTACGGAAATATCTTTAATAACTTGGATGATATTGTGTGCTTGAATGACACTTTCAAGATTTAAATGGTATATTAGCGATTCATGCAAAACCCTAGCGTGTTGCACCATGGCGTAATTCCTGGGAGCAATGACATGAGACAAGAACAAACCGAGCCATCTGACAAATCGATTAGCGGGGCGATCGGCTACCCGGCGCGGCCAAAGAAGCAGCGCCACATGTTTGGCAACATGGGCCTTGCTGTCGAGAAGTTGCTGGTCGCGCGTGCGATGCGTGCATTTGGCAATCCCCCGGTGCAGGTCGTGCTGTGGGATGGCCAGGAAATTACCGATTACAAGGGAAACGCGGTGGCGCGCGTGCTGATCCGCGACCGTGGCGCGCTTTTCAAATTGTTCTCCGACCCCGAACTTTACTTCGGTGAGTTGTACTCGGACCAGCGCATCGAAGTTCAGGGCGATCTGCTGGAATTTCTCGATGCGGTCTATCGCGTCTGGCCGCTGGCCAGCGAGAGCAGGGTCGGAATGCTGCTGTCCCCGTTCTATGACGCACGGCGCAATACCCTCAGCGGTTCGCGCCGCAACATCCATCACCACTACGATATCGGCAACGATTTTTACAAGCTGTGGCTTGATGAGCGCATGCTGTATACATGCGCGTATTTTCCCGCGCCGGATATCAGCCTTGAAGACGCGCAACTTGCCAAGATGGATCACGTGTGCAGGAAACTGCGCCTGAAACCGGGTGAGAAAGTGGTCGAAACGGGCTGTGGCTGGGGCGCGCTGGCATTGCATATGGCCAAACATTACGGGGCACGGGTAACCGCCTACAATATTTCCACCGAGCAGATCGCCTTTGCACGACAGCGCGCAAAGACGGAGGGACTGGAAGGACAAGTCGAGTTCATCGAGGACGATTACCGCAACGTGAGCGGCAAATTCGATGTGTTTGTTTCCGTCGGCATGCTCGAACATGTCGGAACGGATCACTATCAGGAACTGGGCGCAGTCATCGACCGCAGCCTGAAGAAAGACGGGCGCGGCCTGATCCATAGCATAGGCCTGAATTACCCCCGCCCTATGGATCCATGGACCGAGCGCAATATCTTTCCGGGCGCCAACCCGCCCAGCCTGGCGCAAATGATGCAAATTTTTGAGCCTTACGATTTTTCGGTCCTGGATGTCGAGAATCTCCGCCTGCATTACGCCAAGACGCTGGAACACTGGTTGCAGCGCTACGAAAACAATGTCGACCGTGTCACGGAAATGTTCGACATGTCTTTTGTGCGGACCTGGCGCTTGTACCTGGCGGGATCGCTGACCGCCTTCAAGACCGGCGGCATGCAATTGTTCCAGGTCAGTTTCACCCGCGCCTGCAATAACGAAATTCCATGGACCCGGCAATTTCTGTACGAAGCTCAGCACCTCACGTCTGCAACTTCCGATGGAAAGCTGTGACGCACTGATCGTAGGTGGCGGTCCGGCCGGCTCGAGCTGCGCGTGGCAACTGCGCAGACATGGCCTCGATGTGACGGTGATGGACAAGGCAAACTTTCCACGCGACAAGGTTTGCGCCGGATGGATCACGCCTGCCGTAATAGAAACACTGCAACTGGATACCGGGGATTATTCCCGCCGACACGTGTTGCAACCGATCAACGGTTTCCGCACCGGCCTGATCGATGGCGCAGAGGTGGAGACCCGCTACGCAAACACGGTCAGTTACGGCATACGCCGCTGCGAGTTGGACAACTACCTGTTGCAACGTTCGGGGGCGCATTTGCGTCTGGGCCAATCGCTGGAATCTTTGCAGCACGCCGGCAACCGGTGGATCGTCAACGGCACCATCTCTACCCCGCTGGTCATCGGCGCCGGCGGACATTTTTGCCCGGTAGCGCGCTTCATGGGAGCGAAACTCGGCGCTTCAGAGCCGGCAATCGCGGCAAAGGAGGTCGAATTCGAGATGACTCCTGTGCAATGCGATGATTGCAGGGTCGAGGGCGATACGCCTGAACTGTATTTTTGCCCGGACCTCAAAGGCTATGGATGGTGTTTCCGAAAAGGGGACTATCTGAACATCGGCCTCGGCCGCGAAGACAATCATCTGCTATCGGAACAACTCAAAAATTTCTGCGCGTTTCTGAAGCAGCGCGGCAGGATCCCGCAGGACATCCCCGACAATTTCCATGGACATGCTTACCTTTTGCACGGGCATTCGGTACGCAAGCAATTCGATGACGGCATGTTGCTGGTCGGCGACGCAGCCGGACTTGCCTACGCGCAAAGCGGCGAAGGAATACGCCCGGCGGTGGAATCCGGCCTGATGGCTGCGGATACGATCATCGAGGCCAGTGGAGATTATCGCCGTCAACAGCTATTGCCATACGCAAACCGCCTGGCTGCCCGGTTTGGCAGCGGGACCGCGGCAGAAAGTGTCGAGCCGTCATCCCTGCGCAAATTCCTCGCCGGATTATTGCTCGGTAACAAATGGTTTACCCGTCATGTGGTGCTGGACCGCTGGTTTCTGCACATGCATCAGGGATCGCTCTATGCCGCCGTTAGCGCGGATTGATATCAGGAGACAGAGATGCAAACCCCGTTACAGATCACCATCCGCGACATTGAACATTCGGACGCGCTGGAAACGCATATCCGCGACAAGGCAGCCAAGCTCGAGGAATTCTTCGAGCGCATCACTTCATGCAGAGTGATGGTAGAAATGCCGCACAGGCATCAACATCAGGGCAAGCAGTTCAAGGTGCGCATCGACATCGGCGTGCCGGGCAGCGAGATCGTGGTTAACCGCGACCATGCAGAAGATGTATATGTGGCCTTGCGCGATGGGTTTGATTCCGCCAAACGCCAGCTTGAGGAATATGCGCGCAAGTTGCGCGGCGATGTAAAGACGCACCAGCGCAAGTCGCCCCCGGATGAAGACGTCGATGCGGATGAAACG
The DNA here is from genome assembly GCA_035498295.1 of Gallionella sp. GTDB lineage: Bacteria > Pseudomonadota > Gammaproteobacteria > Burkholderiales > Gallionellaceae > Gallionella. The sequence goes on from DATKAK010000052.1 coordinate 46,419, forward strand.
CGATGAAGATAGCCGGCAAATATGGCAGGCCTTTCAGTTGAGACTGAATATGGATACCCTTTCCCTGAACGCGCGCAGAATCTGGTTTGCGGTTCCGGTAACCGTCCTGTTGAGTGCAACTGTTGCGGCAGCCGATAGCGATTTGCCGCGTGGCGGAAAGGAGAACAGCACCATGTCCATGATGATCACATCACCTTCGTTCAAGCATAACGGGACAATACCCTCGATCCATACCTGCGATGGCCCGAATATTTCTCCGCAACTGGAATGGACTGGCTTGCCTGCAGGTACAAAAAGCCTGGCCCTGGTCGTCGATGACCCCGATGCTCCGGATCCTGCGGCACCGAAGATGACGTGGGTACACTGGGTGCTGTACAACATCCCGGCCGATAGCGCAGGTTTGCCTGAGGGCGCCACTGCCGAAATGCTTCCGTCAGGAACCTTGCAGGGTCTGAACGACTGGCGCCGTACCGGCTACGGCGGGCCATGCCCGCCAAAAGGCAAGCACCGCTATTTTTTCAAATTGTATGCGCTGGATGTGGCGCTGCCGGATTTGAAACAGCCCGGCAAGTCGAATCTGGAAAAGGCGATGCAAGGCCATGTGCTTGCCCGATCCGAACTGGTGGGTCTATACCAGCGTCACTAACTGCATCTGCAAGCCATACCGGCGTTTGCCGCCTCGCTTGAACATGGGCAGCGATCCATAAAGATCTGCTTTCGCGTGGCTCGATCTAACGATCTGGACGCCACCCTGCGGGCAATCGCTCTCGCCGTCCGGCAGCAGCCACGGCAGCATCCAGGAATGATTCGAATTCCCGCACTGCCCGCATATCCTCGAACAGTTCCCTGCCAGCCGCGTCGAATGATGCCAGCTGCAAGGCGCGACGTCGTTCCGTATCACGGCCCAGCGCCAATGCCAATGGCGCATAGTCTTTCAGATCGGCTACAACCGGCGCGTCGGCAACTCCCATCTGCCGGTATGCCGCCGCCACGTTTCTTCCCCGGGCGTATCGTCCGGGCCATGTCACCACGGGAGTGCCGGTCACCATCGCATCGTAAAACGTATTGCCGCTGCCAAAGTGCAGCGGATCCAGCAGCACATCCATCTGCGACATCGTCGCCATGAACCGGTCCCACGACGTGCGCGGCAGAAATACAACCTGCCGGTTCAAAAGCGGGAAGGACTTTGCCCAGCGCGCTTTGAGCAGTTCGGTCCAGGAAGAATGCCTGCCTTCCGGAAAGACCAGATGCCCGGCCGGGTCGCCCTCGGCAACGGCCGCGAGCACCGCATCAAAATCCGGATGGATCTTGAACAGGTTCTGGAGACAGCCGTACAAAGCTCCGCTTTCCGGCAAGCCCAGTTCCGTTTTCGAAAGTTTCGGGATGGATGAAGCCGGAGTACGATAATAGAAGCACGGCAACCGATTCAGGCGGACCAGCCTTTCGGAGTAATACTCATCCGCTGCGTCGGGTTCGTTGCCCGTTGCCGACACATAGTAATCCATCGTATCCAATCCGCTGGTGTCCGGGTGGCCCCAACTCGTGGCCTGTACCGGGGCAAGGCGGGAGTAAGCCAGAAAGTAGGTGGACGGCGCCATGCCGATATCGGGATAGAACAACACGTCCAGTCGCTCGGCCGCCACCGCCTGTTGCTGCTTTTTTAGCCCGGACGGCAAGTTGCAAACCTTGTCCGCCAGAAGGTCAAGGTTTTGGCGAAACGAATCGTTCTGCGATCTGGTCCCATGGATCACCACGACCTCGAAGCGGCTGCGATCCAGATGGCGAATGAATCCCTGATAGTGTTTGCCGATGGTGTGATCAAACAGGAATTCGGACAGAAAGCCCACGCGGATACGTTGCCCCCTTTCGGCAAGAGGCCGCCAGCGCTCCACATGCGGCGCCGTGTATGTCAGTTCCGGCACGCGCTTGCGAAACATACTGCACAGTGACTCCATCAAGGGACGATCACTAGCGTTATGGTAGGCCAGGTAGAACGAAATCCCGCTAAGTTTGCCCGGTTCGTCGAGGGTGCCCGAGCTATCCATCAGCACGGCAATTCCGTTTCGATAACGTTCACGCCACTTGGTTATGCTTTCAGATGACTCGGGTATGACGGGCAGCATCAACTGCGCGTAGATGGCGTGCTGGATATCTTGTGGTTGGATCTGCGCCGCCCGGTCGAAGCTGTCCAATGCCGCATCCAGTTGGCCGATGGTCTGCAGCGCCGCACCCAGGTTGTTATACGCCTCGGCATAGTCGGGTTTGAGTTCGATCGCCTTCTTGTAGCTGGCGATGGCTTCTTCCAGCCGGTTCAGGTCCTTGAGCACCACCCCCAGGTTGTTGTGCGCCTCGGCAAAGCCGGGCTTGAGTTCCAGCACCCGCCGGTAGCAAGCCTGCGCGGCGTCAAACCGGCCCTGCTCCTTGAGCACCGTGCCCAAGTTGT